>NZ_JBIRUY010000017.1:0-162655 GCF_044335305.1 Streptomyces sp. NPDC020490
TTGCCGAACGACGCCGTCTCCGACGTGAAACGGTCACCGGTGAGCTGCATCCCGTCACCCGAGTCACCCGCGAACCGGATGATCACCCGGTCCAGCCGGAGCACCTCGTGAACTGGGAGGTGGGCCGTACCGTCCGCCTCCCTGGAGGCGCTCGTGCCACTGGAATGAGTCGTATCGACGGCCACCGGCCGCTCCTTCGCGTCGACGCAGCTTGCTGCCTGCGCCGCACGCTAGGGAGCCCCCCTTGTGATCGGCCAAAGCCCGTTGATCAGAACGCCGTTCGATGAGGACGTGCGGCGCACGGCGACGCCCCGCCGTGGCCCGCGGACCCCGTCACCACAGCCAGTCGGCGTCACAACAGCCAGTCGGCGTCCCTCGCGATGCGGATCGCGTCGACGCGGTTGCGGGCGTTCAGCTTGGCGACGATGGTCGTCAGGTAGTTGCGCACCGTCCCCGCCGACAGACGCAGCCTGGAGGCGATCTCCCGCGGCTCCGCGCCCTCCGCCGCCAGCCGCAGCACCTCCGTCTCCCGGTCGGTGAGGGGGCTCTCGTACTCCCCCCAGGCGGCCAGCGCCAGTTCCGGGTCGACGGCCCGGTGTCCTGCCGCCACCCGCCGGACCGCGGTGGCGAGTTCGGAGGACGGGGCGTCCTTGCGGAGATAGCCGGCCACCCGGGTCTCCAGGGCCCGGCGCAGGGCGCCGGGGCGGCTCAGGCTCGTGAGGATGAGGACGCGGCACTGCGGGAGCCGTTCACGCAGCCGGCCGGCGGCCGACAGGCCGTCGACACCGGGCAGATCGATGTCGATGATGGCGACGTCGGGCCGGTGTATGAGCGCCATGTCGACGATCTCGTCCCCGCGTGCCACCTCACACACCACGTCGAGATCGTCCTGGAGATTGAGCAGCGCGACCAAGGCGCCGCGAACCATGTTCATGTCCTCGGCGATCAGTATGCGTATCACCGAACTCCCCGGGAGACGTGCGCGTCGCTCGACTCGCCCGCGCTGTCGGACCGTTCGTGGCCTTTGATACAGAGCACGGCGGGATGGTCCCGGAGGTTCAGCATCACCGAACTCCTCTGTAGGGGTGGGCGTTGCTCAACTCGTACAAGCTGTCCGACCGTTCGCGACTCTCGATCATCTGCACGGCCTCCATCCTGCGGAGATCGTAAGTCAACCTCGTAAAAATTGTGCGGCATTCAAACCCCTGCGGACACACAACGACGTAACTGGCCCGCTTCCAAAGGAGAGTTGAAGCCGATCCGCGCTCTGCGGCGAATCCCCGGCCGGGGCCGGTCTCCGGGGGACCGGCGGCGGTGCGGCACCCCCGTGCACCCCCGTGCACCCCCGTGTATCCCCCCGTGCACCCCGCTCGCGGTGCACAAGCGGCTCTTTAGAGGGCGCCCGCAGGATGCGTGCGAACCGTACGCGTCGGCATGGCGCCGGCAGTCTCGGAGAGGTCAGCGATGCGCGTTCTTTTCACCATCTTTCCGGCATCGGCACATCTATATCCAGCCATTCCGCTGGCGTGGGCGCTGCAGAGCGCCGGCCACGAGGTCGTGGTGGCGAGCCCCGAAGGTGTGGTCGACCAGAAGGTGATCGAGAACATCACCTCGGCCGGCCTCACCGCGGTCTCGCTGGGCGGCAAGGAGGAACTCACCGCCTCGCTCGCGCCCCTCATCGCCGGCGCGGGCCCCGACCGGCCCACCCTGGCGCTCGACCCCGACGACCCGGACTCCTGGCGCACCGCCAGGGCCGTGCTCGGGGGAATGTTCCACGCGTACTACCCGCCGCCGGCGGCCGAGGGCGGACGCCGGCCCATCCTGGACACGCTGGTCGAGTTCGCCAGGGACTGGCGCCCCGACCTCGTCCTGTGGGACCCGCTCGCGCCGACCGGTGCGGTGGCCGCCCGCGCCTGCGGCGCCGCGCACGCGCGGCTGCTGTTCGGCACCGACAACATCGGCCTGGTCCGGGCCAGGACGCGTCAGGAACTGGCCGATCCGTCGTCCGGCCTGACCGAGGACCCGTGGATGCCGTGGCTGCGCCCGGTCCTGGAGCGCTACGGCCTCGACTTCACCGAGGAGACGCTGACCGGCCAGTGGACCCTGGACCTGACCCAGTCCCGGATGCGCACCCCGCTGGACCTGACGTACGTCCCCGTCCGCCGCGTCCCCTACAGCGGGGGCACCGCGCTTCCCGGCTGGCTGCACGCCCGCCCGGAACGCCCCCGGGCCGTGCTCACCCTGGGAGTGAGCCGCCGGCTGCTGGCCGGCCGGCACAGCGGCTTCCCGATGAAGGAGTTCTTCGAGTCCGTCGCCGGCCTGGACCTGGAACTCGTCGCGACGCTGAACAGCGAGCAGCTGGAAGCGGCCGGCACGCTCCCGGACAACGTCCGCGCCCTCGAGTACATCCCGCTCAACCAGGTGCTGCCCACCAGTTCGGCGATCATCCACCACGGAGGCGGCGGGACCTTCGCCGCCGCCGTCGCGTTCCAGGTGCCGCAGCTCGTCGTGCCGCTGCCGATGTGGGACGAGATGGTCACCGCCCGGTACGTCGCCCGCCGGGGCGCCGGACTGGTCGCCGACCCGGCGGCGATCGACGTCGACAGCCTGCAGAAGGACCTCGTCCGGCTGATCGAGGAGCCGTCCTTCCAGCTCGGCGCCCGCGCCCTGTACGAGGACATGCTGGCCGCCCCGGCACCGAAGGACGTCGTCCCGGTCCTGGAGCGGCTGACCGCGGAGCACCGCGGCTGAGCCGCGGACGTCCGCCGCCGCACACGGCACCGAGGCCAGTCGACTTCAGCAGGAGGGGGCGAGCGTGCGCGTCGAGGAGACCGGCATCCCCGGCACCTTTCTCATCGAGCCCGACCACATACCCGACAGCAGGGGCGTGTTCTACGAGTCGCTGCGCACCGACGAACTGGAGCGCTCCGCGGGGATCGTCTTCCGGCCCCGTCAGATCAACTACTCGGTGTCCCGGCGCCACACCCTGCGCGGCATCCACAGCGTGACCATCCCCCCGGGACAGGCGAAGTTCGTCACCTGCGTCCGCGGCGCGCTGCGCGACATCGTCGTCGACCTGCGGGTCGGCTCGCCCACCTTCGGCAGGCACCGGGTCAACGAACTCGACGCCGCCTCCGGCCGGTCCGTGTACGTGCCGGAGGGCGTCGGCCACGGATTCCTGGCGCTCACCGACGACGCCTGCATCTGCTACGTCGTCTCCACCACGTACGTCCCCGGAACACAGATCGACATCAACCCGCTCGACCCCGACCTGGACCTTCCCTGGGAGTGCGCCGGGACACCGCTGGTCTCGGACAAGGACGCGAAGGCAGCGACGCTCGCCGAGGCCCTGGCCGCGGGCACGCTGCCGGACTTCGCCGCCGCCTGACCCGACCCGCCGCCCGACCCGGCACCTGACCCGGCGCCCGACCCGGCGCCCGACAGGCGCCCGACCCGGCACCTGACCCGGCGCGCGACCGGCGCCCGCCCCGGCGTCGCCCCGGTACCGCCGACCGCCGACCGCCGACCGCCCACGCACCGGGGCGAGGAGGACAAGGCCCGGGCCCGGTCCCGGGCCCGGTCCCCGTCGGCCGCGAACCGCGCACCGGACCGAAGAGGCATCAACACATGAAGCGAGAGGACCTCCCATGAAGGCTCTGGTGCTGGCCGGCGGATCGGGCACCCGCCTGCGGCCCTTCAGCTACTCCATGCCCAAACAGCTCATCCCCATCGCGAACCGGCCGGTCCTGGAATACGTCCTCGGCAACATCCTGGACCTCGGCGTGACCGAGGTCGGCGTCATCGTCGGCGACCGCGCCCAGGAGATCCAGCAGGCGCTCGGGGACGGCTCCCGGCTCGGGGCCCGGCTGACCTACATCCGGCAGGAGGCTCCGCTCGGCCTCGCCCACACCGTCGCCATCGCCCGCGACTTCCTCGGCGACGACGACTTCGTCATGTACCTCGGCGACAACATGCTGCCCGACGGGATCGCCGGCATCGCGGAGGAGTTCGCCGCGCACCGCCCGGCCGCCCACGTCGTGGTCTACAAGGTGCCGGACCCGCGCGCCTTCGGCGTCGCCGAACTCGGCCCCGGCGGCGAGGTGCTGCGCCTGGTGGAGAAGCCCGAGCGGCCGCGCAGCGACCTGGCCCTGATGGGCGTGTACTTCTTCACCGCCGCCATCCACGAAGCGGTCCGGTCCATCCGGCCCAGCGCCCGCGGCGAACTGGAGATCACCGACGCGGTCCAGTGGCTGGTGTCGACGGGCGCCGACGTGCGGGCCGGCCAGTACCAGGGCTACTGGAAGGACACCGGCAACGTCGAGGACCTCCTCGACTGCAACCAGCACGTCCTGGAGAGCCTGCGGCCGGCCCTGCACGGTGAGATCGACGGGGCCAGCGTGCTGGCCGGGCCGGTCGTCGTCGAGGAGGGGGCGCGCATCGTCCGCTCCCGCATCGAGGGACCGGTGATCATCGGCGCCGGCACGGTCGTGGAGGACAGCCACATCGGCCCGCACACGTCCATCGGGCGCGCGTGCACGGTCACCGGAAGCCGGCTGGAGTACTCCATCGCCCTGGACGGCGCGTCGGTCACCGGCGTCCAGGGCCTGCGCAGTTCCGTCATCGGACGCTCCGCCTCGGTCGGCACCAGCGGGCAGAGCACGGACCGTTACCGCCTGGTCGTCGGCGACCACACCAGAGTGGAAGTGGCCGCATGAGGATCCTCGTCACCGGAGCAGCCGGCTTCATCGGCTCCAACTTCGTCCGCAACCTCCTCCGGAACGCCTACCCGGGGTGGGAGGACGCCCAGGTCACCGCCCTGGACAAGCTGACCTACGCGGGCAACCGCGACAACCTGCCCGCCACGCACCCGCGCCTGGAGTTCGTCCGCGGCGACATCTGCGACCTGGGCCTGCTGCGCGAACTGCTGCCCGGACACGACGCCGTGGTGCACTTCGCGGCGGAGTCCCACGTGGACCGCTCGCTGGAGGGCGCGGGCCCCTTCTTCCGCACCAACGTCCTGGGCACCCAGACCCTCCTCGACGCCGTGCTGGACAGCGGGGTCGAGCGGGTCGTGCACGTCTCCACCGACGAGGTGTACGGCTCCATCGAGCAGGGCTCCTGGACCGAGGACTGGCCGCTGCTGCCCAACACCCCCTACGCGGCCTCCAAGGCCTGCTCCGACCTGGTCGCCCGCACCTACTGGCGCACGCACGGGGTGAACCTCTCCATCACCCGCTGCTCCAACAACTACGGCCCCTACCAGCACCCCGAGAAGCTCATCCCGCTGTTCGTCACCAACCTGCTGGAAGGCCGGCCGGTGCCGCTGTACGGCGACGGACGCAACATCCGCGAGTGGCTGCACGTGGACGACCACTGCCGCGGCATCCACCTGGTGCTCGACCGCGGCCGGGCCGGCGAGATCTACAACATCGGCGGCGGCAACGAGCGCACCAACCGCGCCATCACCGAGCGGCTGCTCGAACTGACCGGATCCGGCGCGGAGATGATCCGCCACGTCGCCGACCGCAAGGCGCACGACCTGCGGTACTCCATCGACGAGTCCAAGATCCGTGATGAGCTCGGCTACGCGCCGCGGATCGGGTTCGAGGAGGGCCTGGCCGCCACGGTGGCCTGGTACCGCGACCACCCCGACTGGTGGAAGGCCGTCAAGTACGGGGCCGGCCGTGAACACGGCTGACCGCGGCGCGGCGGCCGGGCTGCGCGTGATGGTGCTCGGCGGCACCGGCTACCTGGGCCGCCGTATCGGCGAGGCGTTCCGCGCCGACGGCGCCCAGGTGCACCCGGTGTCCCGTGACCCGGCCGGGGACGGGCCGGGGGACGCGCGGCACGTGGCCATGGACCTGCTCGCCGCCGACGCACCGGACCTCGCCGCCCTCTTCGGCTCGCTGCGGCCCGACGTGGTGGTCAACGCCGCCGGCCGGGTCTGGCAGGGCGACGAGGCCGAGATGACCGCGGGCAACGCGGACCTGGTCGTCCGCCTCACCCGGGCACTCGCCGGACTGCCGCACCCGCCCCGGCTGATCCAGCTCGGCACCGTCCACGAGTACGGCGCCGGAACGCCGGGCGCCGGCACCCGCGAGGAGCAGGAGCCCGCACCCGTCACACCGTACGGGCGCAGCAAACTCCTCGGCACGCGGACCGTCCTGCGGGCCGCCGCCGACGACGGCCTCGACGGTGTGGTCCTCCGCCTCGCCAACGTGATCGGTGCCGGGGTGCCGGCCGGCAGCCTCTTCGGCCGGGTCGCCGCACACCTCGGCGCGGCCGCCCGCGCCCGGTCCCTGGGCGAGCGGCCCGACGAGCTGAGGCTCCCGCCGCTGCGCGCCCGCCGCGACCTCGTCGACGTGCGCGACGCCGTCGACGCCGTACGGGCCGCCGCCACCGCGCCGAAGGCCGACGTGAGCGGCCGGGTGATCAACGTCGGCCGCGGCGAGGCCGTAGCGATGCGCGCGCTGATCGACCGCATGGTCCGCCTCAGCGGCGTGGACCTCGCCGTCGTCGAGGCCGCTCCCGCCCCGTCCCCGCGCACCGACGTGGCGTGGCAGCAACTCGACGTCTCACGGGCGCTGCGGCTCCTGGGATGGCGGCCGCGCCGCACCCTCGACGACTCGCTGCGCGACCTGCTCGCAGCCGCTGTGCCGGCACCGGTCAACGGAAGGACATGACGATGAGCGACACCATCGACCACAGGGAACTGGTGCTGGACGAGGTCCGCAGATACCACCGCGAGACCGCGCCCGACCGGGAGTTCGTGCCCGGCGTGACCGAGATCTGGCCCTCCGGCGCCGTCCTGGACGAGGCGGACCGGGTCGCCCTCGTCGAGGCGGCGCTGACCATGCGCATCGCCGCCGGACCCAGCTCGAAGAAGTTCGAGTCCGCCTTCGCCAAGCGGCTGAAGCGGCGCAAGGCCCATCTGACCAACTCGGGTTCGTCGGCGAACCTGCTGGCCGTCTCCGCCCTCACCCAGCACGAACTCGGCGACCGGGCGCTGAAGCCGGGCGACGAGGTGATCACCGTCGCCGCGGGCTTCCCCACCACCGTCAACCCGATCCTGCAGAACGGGCTCGTGCCGGTCTTCGTGGACGTGGAACTGGGCACGTACAACACGACGGCCGAGCGGGTGGCCCGGGCGATCGGCCCGAAGACGCGGGCGATCATCATCGCGCACGCGCTCGGCAACCCCTTCGAGGTCGCCGAGGTGGCGCAACTCGCCGAGGAGCACGGCCTCTACCTCATCGAGGACAACTGCGACGCGGTCGGCTCCACCTACGACGGCCGGCTCACCGGCACCTTCGGCCACATGACCACGGTCAGCTTCTACCCGGCGCACCACCTCACCATGGGCGAGGGCGGCTGCCTGCTCACCTCCGACCTGGGCCTGGCCCGCATCGTGGAGTCGCTGCGCGACTGGGGCCGCGACTGCTGGTGCGAACCCGGCATGAACAACACCTGCTTCAAGCGGTTCGAGTACCAGATGGGCGACCTGCCGGCCGGGTACGACCACAAGTACATCTTCTCCCACGTCGGTTACAACCTGAAGGGAACCGACATCCAGGCCGCGCTGGGCCTCGCCCAGCTCGACAAGCTGGACGGCTTCATCGAGGCGCGGCGGCGCAACTGGCGCCGGCTGCGCGAGGGACTGGACGGCGTGCCCGGCCTGCTGCTGCCGGAGCCCACCCGCAAGTCCGACCCGAGCTGGTTCGGCTTCGTCATCACCGTCGACCCCGAGGCCCGCTTCACCCGCGCCGAACTGGTCGCCCACCTCGAAGAGCACAAGATCGGCACCCGGCGGCTGTTCGCCGGCAACCTCACCCGGCAGCCCGCCTACATCGGCAAGCCGCACCGGGTCGTCGGCGACCTCACCAACAGCGACGTCATCACCGAGCACACCTTCTGGATCGGCGTCTACCCCGGGCTCACCGACGAAATGCTCGACTACATGACCGCCACGATCAAGGAGTTCGTGGCCCAGCGCGGCTGAGAGCCCGTCGGCGCACCCCTCCCGGACCGGGCCCCGAGCACCCCTGCCCGCGGACCGGGTCCGCCGGCCGGCTCCCCGCCGCCGGGCCGCCTCCCGACAGGAGACCGGGAAGACGATGGAGATAGTGGGAACCGGATTCCTGGCCCGGAGTCTGCGTCCGCTGGCCGGCCGGCATCCGGGCACCGTGGCCCTCGCGGCGGGGGAGTCCAGGACGAGCGGCGCCACCGACGCGGACTACGCGCGGGAGGCCGCACTGCTGCGCGACGTCGCGAAGCGGTGCGCCGCGGGCGGGCAGTTGCTCCTGTTCTTCTCCACGGCCGCGACCGGCATGTACGGCCTCGCCGAGGGACCGGGCAGGGAGGACGCCCCGGTCCGCCCCGCCACCCCCTACGGCGCCCACAAGCTCGCGCTCGAGGAGCAGTTACGCGACTCGGGAGCCGACCACCTCATCCTCCGGCTGGCGCACCTGGTCGGACCGCACGGGCGCCACCACCAGCTCATCCCCACCCTGGTGCGGCAGGTCCGGTCGGGGTCGGTGTTCCTGCACCGGCGCGCGGTCCGCGACCTGATCGGCGTCGCGGACATGCTGACGATCACCGACCGGCTGCTCGCCGCCGGGCTGCGGGCGGACACGGTCAACGTGGCCTCCGGATTCGCGGCCCCGGTCGAGGACATCGTCGACCATCTCGCCCGCGCGCTGCGGCTCGCGCCGCGCAAGAGGTACGTCGACGCGGGCGCCGCGTACGCCATCTCCACCGAGAAACTGCGCGCCCTGGTACCGCAGGTCGCGGACCTGGGCTTCGGCCCCGACTACTACCGCAGGGTCCTCAACGACTTCCTCGCGGCCGACGGTGCCTGACCCGGCCGCGCTCTCCGCACCAGAAAGACAGGGAGTTACCCCGATGCCGTCGACCCACATCCTCCAGAGGCGTGAGAACGCGACCCTGCCGGACCGCATCGCGCGCTCGGCGGCCA
Source organism: Streptomyces sp. NPDC020490 (assembly GCF_044335305.1). Lineage (NCBI taxonomy): Bacteria > Bacillati > Actinomycetota > Actinomycetes > Kitasatosporales > Streptomycetaceae > Streptomyces > Streptomyces sp. NPDC020490. The sequence goes on from NZ_JBIRUY010000017.1 coordinate 8,975, forward strand.
CCACCGAAGGCGCCCACCTCCGCACCGGCGACTTCGCGGCCTGGCTGGCCGGGCGAGGCCGGGCCAACACCTTCCGCGTGGAGCGGATACCGTTCGCGGACCTGGACGGCTGGTCGTTCCAGGAGTCCACCGGCAACCTGGTGCACCGCAGCGGACGGTTTTTCTCCGTCGAGGGCCTGCACGTCACCGAGCAGGGCGAACCGCACGGCGACGGCCCCTACGCCGACTGGTACCAGCCCATCATCAAACAGCCCGAGGTGGGCATCCTGGGCATCGTCGTCAAGGAGTTCGACGGCGTGCTGCACTTCCTGATGCAGGCGAAGATGGAGCCCGGCAACCCCAATCTGCTCCAGCTCTCGCCCACCGTCCAGGCGACCCGCAGCAACTACACCAAGGCCCACCGGGGCGCGGACGTCAAGTACATCGAGTACTTCGTCGGGCCGGACCGCGGCCGGGTCGTCGCCGACGTGCTCCAGTCCGAACACGGCTCGTGGTTCCACCACAAGTCCAACCGCAACATGGTGGTCGAGGCCACCGGCGACGTCCCGCTCCTCGACGACTTCTGCTGGCTCACCCTCGGCCAGATCGCCGAACTGCTGCACCTGGACAACGTGGTCAACATGGACTCGCGCACGGTGCTGTCCTGCCTGCCGTTCGGCGACACCTGGGGCGGCGCGCTGCTCACCGACACCGAGCTGCTGTCCTGGATCACCGGCGAGCGCACCCGGCACAGCGTGCGCGCCGAACGCGTCCCGCTGGACAACCTCCCCGGCTGGAAACGCCGCGAGAGCACCATCGAGCACGAGGCGGGCCGCTACTTCGACGTCGTCGCCGTGTCCGTGCAGGCCGGCAACCGTGAGGTGACCGGCTGGACCCAGCCCCTGTTCGAGCCGGTCGGCGCCGGCGTCACCGCCTTCCTCACCCGGCGGTTCGGCGGCGTCCCGCACGTCCTGGTGCACGCCCGCGTCGAGGCCGGCTTCCTCGACACCGTCGAACTCGGCCCGACCGTGCAGTACACCCCCGACAACTACGCCCACCTGCCCGCCGGCGAACGCCCGTTGTTCCTGGACACCGTGGAGAACGCCGGCCCCGACCGCGTCCGCTACGAGGCCGTGCACTCCGAGGAGGGCGGCCGCTTCCTCAACGCTGTGAGCCGCTACCTCATCGTCGACGCGGACGAGGCCGACGCCCCGCAGGACCCGCCGCCCGGCTACGCCTGGGTCACCCCGGGGCAGCTCACCTCCCTGGTCCGGCACGGCCACTACCTCAACGTCCAGGCCCGCACCCTGCTCGCCTGCCTCAACGCGACGGCGGTGAGGTCCCGATGACCGGCCCCCTGCGGATCGGGGTGATCGGCTGCGCGGGCATCGCCGTGCGCCGCATGCTCCCCGCCTTCGCCGCCGACCCCGGCATCGAGATCGCGGCGGTCGCCAGCCGCGACGCGGCCAAGGCACGCGAGGTCGCCGACCGCTTCGGCGGCCGGCCCGTCCACGGATACGACGCACTGCTCGAACGGGACGACGTCCAGGCCGTCTACGTGCCGCTGCCCGCGGCCCTGCACGCCGAGTGGACCGAGGCGGCACTGCGCACGGGCCGGCACGTCCTCGCCGAGAAGCCGCTGACCACCGACCCCCACCGCACCGCGCGGCTGCTCGAACTCGCCGCCGCCCGCGGCCTGGTGCTCATGGAGAACGTCATGTTCGTCCACCACCAGCGGCACGAGGCCGTACGACGCCTGATCGCCGACGGCGCGATCGGCGAACCGCGCTCGTTCCACGCCGCGTTCACCATCCCCCCGCTGCCCGACGGTGACATCCGCTACGACCCGCACCTCGGCGGCGGGGCCCTGGCCGACGTCGGGATCTACCCGCTGCGGGCCGCGCTGCACTTCCTGGGCCCCGCCCTCGACGTCACCGGCGCCCGCCTCGTCCGGGGCGCGGGACGGCGGGTGGAGACCTCCGGCGCCGCGTTGCTGAGCACGCCCGGCACCGTCACGGCCCAGCTCACCTTCGGCATGGAGCACGCCTACCGCTCGTCGTACGAACTGTGGGGCAGCGAGGGCGGCATCACCGTCGACCGGGCGTTCACCCCGCCCGCCGACCACGTCCCCGTGATCGGCCTGCACCGCGACGGGAAGACCGAGGAGATCACGCTCGCGCCGCACGACCAGGTCGCGGCCACCGTCGCGGCCTTCGCCGCCGCCGTGCGCTCCGGAACCCTCCCGGACCCCCGCGACACCCTGCGGCAGGCGGAACTCCTCGACGGGATACGCCGGTCAGCGGCACCCGGCGAACCCGACGGGACTCATGTGACTCAGGTGACCCACGCATCTCAAGACACTGACGCAACTGACGCAACTGACGCAAATGACGCAACTGACGGAATCCGGACGAGCGGGACGAGCGGGAGGAGCCACCCGTGCGACGCCACATCGCCTTCTTCAACTTTCCGGCCGTAGGCCATGTCAACCCCACGGTCGGCGTGATCGAGGAACTGGTGCGAAGGGGCCACCGAGTCACCTGCACCGTGACCGACCACTTCGCCCCCATCATGAAGGCCGCCGGCGCCGAACCGGTCCGCTACGAATCGGTCTTCGGCGACTTCTACCAGGCCCCCCTCACGCCCGAGGAGACCGCCGGCGAGGGGCTGCGCAGCCTGGACGAGGCCACCTCCCTCGTCGCCCAGGTCGCCCCGTTCTACGAGGACGAGGCGAACCGGCCGGACGTGATCGTCCACGACTTCATGGCGTGGGGAGCGCGCTTCTTCGCCGCCGGGCACGGCGTCCCGCTGATCCGGACGTATCCCGTGCTGGCCTCGAACGAACACTTCTCCATCCGGGAGAAGTTCCCGGTGGCCGAGCCGGACGACCCGCGGATCGTCGAAGCGGCGATGAGGCTCGCGGCGCTGCTGCCCCGGTTCGGACTGCCCGCCGACCCGATGGGCTTCCTCACCCACATCGAGAAGCTCGCCCTGGTCTTCCTCCCCCGCGCGTTCCAGTACGCCGGCGAGACCTTCGACGAACGGTTCGTCTTCACCGGCCCCTGCATCGCCGAACGCCCCTACCAGGGCACCTGGCAGCCCGCCTCGCCGGACCGCCCCGTCCTGCTGGTCTCGCTCGGCACCTCGGCCAGGGGCTGGCCGGAGTTCTTCCGCATGGCCATCGAGGCGTTCGGCGACACCGAGTGGGACGTCCTGATCACCGTGGGCGAGCACACCGACCCGGCCGACCTCGGGCCGCTGCCCGCGAACGTCGACGTACGGCGGTACGCGCCCCAGCTCGACGTGCTGCGCCACGCGCGGCTGTTCATCAACCACGGCGGCATGAACAGCACCATGGAGTCGCTGGACAACGGCGTGCCCATGGTCCTGGTGCCCCAGACGAACGAGCAGCGGGCGAACGCCCTGCGCGTGCAGGAGCTGGGCCTCGGCCGCCTGCTGGCCAAGGAGGACGTCACCGTGCGGAGCCTGCGCGAGGCCGCCGAGCGCGTGACGGGCGACGCCTCGGTGACCGAGCGGGTGCGGGCCATGCGCGAGCGCATACGGTCCGTCGACGGCCCGGCCGTCGCGGCCGACGCCGTCGAGGCGTACCTGGCCCGCCTGGACTGACCGCCGCCGCCCGCTTGCAGCGGACCGGCCCCCGCTTCCGGCGGACCGGCCCCCGCTTGCAGCGCACCGGCCCCCGCATCCAGGGCACCGGCCCCGCCGCCCGCGCACAGGCGACGCTGCCCGCGTACAAGCACCGCGCAAGCGGGCGCCGGAACACTGAAGGTGCAGAGCCGCTCCGGCGGGATCCGGCGGGCAGGGTCTCCAGAGTCTCCCTCGGCGCCCCCGCCGCCCCGACGGCACCACCGGTGCGAACCGGTGGTTCCCTCGCTAGGAGACCGATGGACCATCTCGAAGAACTCAAGGAATTCGCCCGCCTGCACGCCCGGGGACAGGGCATGACGGCCGGGCACGCCACGCGCGTCCTCACCCGGATCACCAACGACACCGTCCAGGACCCCGGGTCGTGGGCCGCGGTGTGGACCGCCGAGGGCCGGGCCGCCGCCGACCGCGGCGACCTCCTCGACGCGTGCCGCCACTTCGCGCTCGCCCGGTTCCCGTACCACGGCGACGCCGACCGGGTCCGCGCCCAGGGCCTGTGCGTCGACACCTTCGACCGGTGGCGACAGGGCCAAGGGGGCATCGAACGCCTGGAGTTCGAGCACTGCGACGGCACCGTCGTCTGCTGGGCAACCGGCCTCGACCGGCACCGCCCGCTGCTGATCGTCATGGGCGGCATCGTCAGCGTCAAGGAACAGTGGGCGCCCCTGCTGCCGCTGCTGCGCAAACTGGGCTTCGCCGCCGTCGTCACCGAACTGCCCGGCGTCGGCGAGAACACCTTCACCTACGGCCCCGACTCCTGGCGCATCCTCGGCTTCCTGCTCGACGAACTCGCCGACCGCGCCCGGGTCTCCGACACCTCGATGCTCGCCCTCAGCTTCAGCGGCCACCTCGCCGTGCGCGCCGCCGCCGACGACTCCCGCATCCGCCGCGTCCTCACCGTGGGCGCGCCCGTCGCCGGCTTCTTCACGGACGAGGCCTGGTGGCCCCGGGTGCCCGGCATCACGGCCGACACCCTGCGCCGCCTCACCGGCAGCGCGAACCTAGCCGAACTGCGTTATTTACTGAAGCAGTTCGCGCTCACTCCGGAGCAGCTGCGGCAGGTGCGGATTCCCGTACGGTACGTCGCCAGCGGTCGTGACGAGATCATCCCGGCCGAGGACCAGGCGCTGCTGCGCGGCACGCTCGAGGACGTGCGGTTCAAGACGTTCGACGACGTGCACGGTTCGCCCGCCCATCTCGGCGCGATGCGGCGCTGGCTCATCTCCCAGCTGCTGTGGCTGCGCATCGCGCGCCGCGGCGACCGTCCGACGTCCCGCACCCTGTCCGGAGAGAGGTCCTCATGAACGAATCGGGGAACGACAAGGACGCCGCCTCCGCCCCCGTGGCCGGTGTGCCGCCGTGGCAGACGCTCGCGTCCCTCGGCATCACCGAGAACGACCTGGCGGCCGCCCACCACACGCCGGCCGCTCCCTTCCTCCGGCTGCTGCCGGGGCAGGGCGGCGCCGCGTAGGGGAGCGGCGCCGCGGGCCGGTCAGCCGCCCACCCGCGCGGTGGACGAGGGGCTCGGCACGGGCACCTCGGCCAGCAGCCGGAAGGTGCCGTCCCGCCAGGGCCCCGACTCCAGCCGTCCGCCCACCGCGGTCATCCGCGTGTGCAGATTGACCAGTCCGTTGCCGCCGTAGGGGGAGGGGTCGTGGTGGGCGGGGTCGACGCCGTCGTTCTCGACCACCAGCCGCACCAGGCCGTCCAGTTGCACGGCCTCGATGCGGCAGCGTGAGGCGTTGCTGTGCCGCAGCAGATTGGTGACGGCCTCCCGCAGTGTGGTGGCGAGCGCGGTGTCCAGGTGCGCGGAGAGCGGCCCCAGGTCGACCTCCGTCCGTACGTCGATACCGGCGGCGTCGAGCATCGACCGCGCCGACCTGACCTCCTGCCGCAGGGACAGCTCGCGGAATCCGCTCGCGACCTTGCGGACGTCGGTGAGGGACTGTTCGGCGATGGACAGCACCTCGTCGACCTCCTTCATCGCGCGTGCGGGCTGCGTGGGAATGAGCCGGTGGACCAGTTCGCTCTTCAGCGTGATCGCGGAGAGGCTGCAGCCGAGCAGGTCGTGCAGGTCGCGGGCGAAGCGCAGCCGTTCTCCGGTGACCGCCCGCCGGGCGAGTTCACCGCTCGCGGCGTGCAGCCGGGTGACCAGCTCCGCCAGCCGGGCCAGGCCGTAGAGGGCGAACCCGGTCAGCAGCGTGGTCTGGCAGAGCAGGATGCCGTCGAGGACCGACCGGCCGTCGAACGCCGGCAGGATCAGCATGCCGAGCCCCACGACGCCGTACAGCGACCAGGCCACCGGGGGCGGCAGGAGCAGCAGCAGCGAAGCCGCGAGGCAGCCGGCCATCGTCGCCCAGTACGCATGGAACAGCAGCAGCGGCAGACAGGTCAGCAGCGCCTGCACGGCGAGGGTCAGGCACCTGCGCGCCAGAGGCGCCCGGCTGCCGCCCGGCGCGGAGTGCTGGAACTGCAGGCCGAGGATCCCCAGGAGCAGCAGCACACAGGTCGCCTCGGCGGCCGGGGCGAGACCGGACCGCAGGATGTCGACGGTGCTCAGCAGCGCGAAGCCCAGCAGCGCGGCGAGGGGGACGGTGCGCGCCGACCGGGGGGCGGGAAGCTCGTCGTCGAATACGGGCGGGCCGTCCGCCTCGAGTCTGTTGCCCCTCGACTCGTCCGCACTGTCGAAACGGTCGTGACCGCCCATCACCTTCACGGCCTCTCACAACTCTGTGCGTCTTCGCGTGGATGCTATGCAATACCTGTGCCCCGTGCAGCGATCAGCCGCCGTGAAAGTCACGTCGCACAGCCGACCGCCCTCGAGTGTCGTGTCCCGCACTATGGACTTGTGTGTGCGTGTCCACGCACGGATGCTGCCCGGCGAGACCGGAATTGATGCGGCCGATTCCGTGCGGGTCAAGGGAGTTGGGACACATCACCCCCGCCGCGCGGGCGATCCCCGCGCGGGCGCCCCGCCGGGCCTCACGTGTCGGCGGTGGCTTCGTCGAGCGAGGCGAGTGCGACGGCGGCCTCGGCCTGTCGCGGGCTCCTCAGCGCGGTCAGGGCCTCGCGGGCGGCGAGCAGCGTCTGCCGGGCCTCCCGGTGGCCCGTGGCGGTGAGCACCTGGCCGAGGTCGAGCCGCGCCGCTTCCGCCCAGGCCGGCATCTGCGCCTCCTCGAAGGCGGCCAGGGCCTGCCGCAGCGGCGGTTCGGCCTCGTGCCAGCGTCCCAGGGCCGCCAGGTCGTTGCCGATCTGCTGCCGGGCGACCGCGTGGTACAACACGATCAACTCCTCCGTCCGGCCCGGTATCCCCGCGTGGCAGATCCGCTCGCTGCGGCGGTGGATGTCCAGGGCTTCCGCCGGCCGGCCGGCCTGGCGCAGCAGGCTGCCGAGGGAGTTGAGCACCGTCAGCTCGGCCAGCCGGGACTGCGGGGTGTCCTGCTCGGCCAGGCGGCGGGCCGCCTCGTGCAGGCGCTCCTGGGCCTCCTGGGCCCGGCCCAGCCGGTGGAGCGCGCCGGCGCCCCTTAACCGCTGCCCGACGTCCCCCGTGGAAGGCGTGCCGTCCCGCACCGTCGATGTCCCCGTTCGTCCGGCTCGTCCGGTCGCGAGCCCCGGCAGAAGTATGGCCGACCGTACTTCTGCCGGGGGAACCGCCTGGGCGGCACCGGCCCGAAATGATCGACTGGAGGCAGACGCGGACGCCCCGGTCACACGCAGTGAGAACGCGCAGGGGCACCGACCGCCCGCCGTCGAACGACAGCCGTGCGCACACGGCGTACCACCCAACGGGGAGATCTCATGAACACCAGGCGTCACCGCTGCACGCTGCTCGCTGTCGCGGGCACGGCCCTCGCCCTGTCCCTGACCGCCTGCCAGGGCGGCACGGACAGCGACCCGGCCTCCGCGGGCGCCCCTTCGGCCGCCGCTTCGGCGACTTCCTCGGGGACCGCGGCCGGAGACGGCAAGAGCACCGGCACCTCGGATTCGGCGGGCTCCACCGGCGCCGACGGCTCCGCGGAGGCAACCGGCTCGTCCGGCTCGTCCGGCTCGTCCGGCTCGTCCGGCTCGTCCGGCTCGTCCGGCTCGTCCGGCGAGCAGGCCTCCGCCTCCGCCGCGGTCTGCACGGCAGGGGACATCACCGTCACCGCCGTCAGGCAGGACGGCCCGCCCTACACCCACCTCGTCCTCACGGCGAAGAACACCTCGCACCGCTCCTGCCGGCTGGCGGGCTTCCCGCACGTGCAGTTCCTGGAGAGCCACAAGCAGGACGTGCCGTCCGTGGCCAAGAGCAGGCCGGCCACGCCGGTCGTGCTCACGCCGGGGGCCCCTGCCTACGCCCTGGTGAAGTTCTCGGACGGCGGGACCGACGAGGACACGGAGCCGGTGTCGGCGTTCTCCCTCACGCTGGAGGGCGACTCCACGGTCATCGCCGTCACCGCGCCCGGCAGCGACGGCATCGCCGTCGACCCGGCCAAGGCGCTCACCGGCTACTGGACCCCCGAACTGCGCAACGGCGCGGACGACTTCTGAGCCGTCACACCACTCGACGAAGGAGCACGCACATGCGCGGATTCAGGAGTGCCCTCACCGCGGTCGCGGCCATGGCCGCCTTCGCGGCGGTGGGGGCCGCGGCGGCGCCGTCCCAGGCGGCCACCTCCTGCACGCACAAGGGCCACAAGTACCTCTGCGATTACGGCATCTCGACCACGAAGTTCGCCAACGGGACCAAGCAGGAGTTCGTCGTCGGCACCGATCACGCGGTGTGGACGAACTGGACCAACACCGACGGCTCCTGGAACGGATGGCTGTCCATGGAGGGATGGGTCCAGAGCCGGATCCAGATCGACCACCTGCAGGGCAGCCTCACGAACTTCACCATCGCGGCCATCGGCCGGGACGGCAACTACTGGTTCCGGATGCGCTACGACAACGGCGCGTGGACCCCCTGGCAGGTGAGCTGCACCGTCCAGGACGGCCCACTGTGCCCGTGACCGCCGTGGACGGCCCGTAGCGGCCGGTGGGGCGGCGACACACGCTGCCCCACCGGAAGTTCAGACGGGCGACTCCGCCGCCAGCGCCGTGAACGCCGACCACGCCTCGCGGGACAGGGCCAGCGCCCGCCTGCCCGTGTCCTTCGAGTCCCGGACGAGCACGGCCTCGGTGCGCACGGCGACCTCGACGCAGTTGTCGCCGGAGCTGCCGCTGTAACTGCTCTTGAACCAGGCCAGTTCAGTGGTACTCATAGCGCTCCTCGCATCTGCTCCAACAGGCTTACTGTGGCTTCACGGCCGAGGGCCTGCGAACGCAGCTTGCCATAGCGCTGGAGCATGGCGCTGACGTCCTTCAGCGATGTGATCAGAATGCTCGACTGTTGGCCCTCGGAGTAGCCCACCCATTCGTGCTGAGGTGTCTCCGCAAGGTACATCAAGCCGTCGATCCCCGCGTGATCGTACTGGCGCAGAGGCATCACCTGGATCTCGACGTTCCGTCGAGCCCCTTGCTCCAGCAGGTGATCCAACAGCTGTCGCGCGACCCCCGGCCCACCCATGCGCCGCTCAAGCAGAGCTTGCTCGATGACGAAACTGAAAGCCGTGTTCGGCCTCTCCGTCAGGAGTTGTTGACGCTCCAGTCGCGCTGCGACCTGGCGCTCGATCTGTTCCTCGGAAAGGGGCGGCAGCCGCCGCTCGAAGATGGCGCGAATGTAAGGCTCAGGCTGCAACAACCCCGGAATGGCCCGGCACTCATACGCATACAGCGAGATCGCCTCCTCCTCGATCCCCGCCCACTGCCGGAACCATGACGCCAGCCCCGCCTTCCGCGTGAGGCTGCGGGCCGCCGCCCTCAGCACCCGCCCCGCGGCCGCCCCCAGCACCTCCTCCGACCGCTCCAGCAGATCCCCTGGCGGGAACCGCTTGCCCTGTTCGATCTTGGCGATGTACGCGACCGAGTACCGCATCAGCGGCGCGAACTGTTCCTGCGTCAGGCGAGCTTCCTCGCGCAGGGCCTTGAGGACCGCGCCGAACGTCTTCAGGCTGTCCGAGAGTTCCGGCTCGCAGCTTCCGTTGCCCCCGGCCTGCCCGGAACTCCCGCCCACACCAACGCCGTTGTCGGTCATCGTCGCAGCCGCCTTCCCCTGTGCCTCGTGCTGTCGGGTCCTCTCCCACGCCGAACGCGCTGCGCCACGCTCGGCACACTCATCGTCACGTACGGCGACCGACCCGGTCCAGCGCGTGAACCGGTACAGCGTGATCTGTATCAGCGCCGGACCTGCCGACCAGCCCTCGCATGACGTACACGTTACGCAGCACCGACGTGCCCGCTGCTAAGGCCCTTCGAGGTAAGCGACAGTTCCTGCCTTCCGCGCGGCATTGATCGCGTCGAGCCGCGCGAAGTTGACAGGTCTCATCTCCCGCTGCCACTCGTCGACCGTCGCCACGCGCCATGCGGTGTGCTCGTCCGTGAGCCGCACCCGGGCAAGCTGGTCGTCGGTGAGTGCGCCGCCGTCGAAGATGAAACCGATGTGGTTGGCCGGCCAGTCCTCGCGCCGGGGGACGAAGTGGACGCCGAGGAGACGTTGCGGCCCCTGGAAGTCGATGCCGGTCTCTTCCAGGCATTCACGCCGGGCTCCCTCCCACGGCGTCTCGCCGCGTTCCAGGTTGCCGCCCGGCCACTGCCAGACTTCCCGGTCGCTGTGGGAGCGTAGTTGGAAGGGACGGCCGGCTGTGTCGGTGAAGTAGAGACAGGCGTAGGACGTGGCACGCGCGATGGTCTCGATGTACTGCTCCGGTGGGAGCCACGTGTTCGTCATGGCGTCTCCGCGGCAAGGAATCGCGCGGCCTTGAGCTTGAGCTGGTCGGCGAAGTACGCGGCGGCATCGGGGCGCATGCGGGCGAGGGTGACCATGCCCGTGATGACAGTGTCGGCGACTTCGGCGTGCACATCGTCCCAGGTGTGGGAGTTTCCTTTGCGGGGGTTGGTTCCCTTCGCGCCGATGACGGCCTGTGCGGCTTCGCCGAACTCCTCACCGATCTTGAGTACCTGAAGAACATGCTGTTCCTCGGTCGGCACGCCCAGAGCCGCGTCGGCTTCGTTGAACCGGGCAGCGAGGGCGGTGATCGTGGACCATGAGTCGTCAGCCATGAGGCTCCTCCGTCAGACCTTCCGGTGACGGCCGCCGCCGTCCTTGAACGGGGACCGCGCACTCGGATCGTACGGCAGCGGACAGCCGGTGCTCGCGGCGAAGTGCGCGCGAGAGGCCGCTCGGCGCGGGTCCGGGGCGCCGCGGGCCTGGAGGACATGCCTCCATGGATGACGGCAGGGGAGCGGTAAGGGCGCCGAACCCCTCCTGGTTCGCACAGGCACAGGTCAGGAGGGGTGCAGCGCTGTTGTCTCTGGAGACTTTCAGATGTCCCGGAAGATCTCGATCTGCGCCCCGACGGAGTTCAGGCGTTCGGCGAGTTCCTCGTAACCGCGGTTGATGACGTACACGTTGCGCAGCACCGACGTGCCCTCGACCAGGACCCGGTGCGCGTCGAGGAGTTGCAGGCGTCCGCCGGCCGACGGACCTGCTCCGGGCAAGACCGGCCTGACCATGCGGATGGTCAGGGGCAGTCAGGGCTCGTCCAAGATGTGATCAGTCGATGTCCGGATCATCGGCCTCGTCGAGGAGGCGGGCCGCGAGGTGGTCGGCCCACTCCAAGGCCCAGGCGCGGAGTGCGGTGATAGTGGCGTCATCGAGCCCGTAGGCGGCGAAGGCTTCGTCGTCGGTCCACTCGGCGCCGGTGAGGTTCGACTGCAGATCCTCGCGTTCGAAGCGGCCGCGGGCGTGGCGGCGGCCGAACTCCTCGAGCTCGGCATTGGTCCAGCGGCGTGAGGCTGCGAACACGTCGATCAGGTCGCGGGGTGCTCCGCGGTCGGCGAGGGCCCGGACCTTGGTCCCGATCACGTCCTCCTCCGCGAGGACGGGCCCATAAGGGCTCTGGGCGACCGGCCGCCAGAAGATTTCCTTGAGGATGTCGACTTCGCAGTCCTGCCCGGTGACAGGGTCGGTCACGGTGAAGCGGGCGGACAGCGGGGCGGTCTCCAGCGCGTGCACCTTCCAGCCGCGGGCTTCCAGGCCGGCGCGGAGCGTTGCCGCGATGTCGGCCATGGGCGCCGGGTTCTCGGTGGCGACATCGAGATCCTGGCTGGGGCGGTTGACGAGGTGGTGCGCCCGTACGGCATACCCGCCGGTGAGGACCAGGGGATACGGGGAGCGAGGGCGATCACATCTGCCAGGAGCCGCGTGTGCAGCTCCGGCATGTCCGTCACGCGGCGGCCTGGGTGCGGAGGGCGAGCTGGGGGAAGGCGTCTTCCCACACGGTGCGCACGGTGCGGCCGACGAGTGTGCGCAGCACCGGCCACAGCTGGAGGAGCAGGTCCTGGTCGAGATAGCGGGGCAGGTCGTCGCGCAGGCCCTCGTGCAGGACGGTGCGGTACAGGCCCATGCGCTGGCGAGGCTTGCCCAGGTCGTACGACGTCATTCCGGACCAGGCCATGTGCAGCGGTAGCTCCACGACCCCCTGGGTCGGGCCGTGCAACTCGTCCAGTGACTCCGGCAGACGCCGCCGGAACTTCTCCCGGTACAGCGCGAGGTCCTCGACGTCCGTGCCGGAAAGGTCCACCGGAGCGGGTGCGGGGTGCTGCGGGCTGGAGGACATGACTCCATTATGACGGCCGGGATGTGGTGCGGGCCATGACGTGCGAGCCGGTGTCCGGAGTGAGCAGTGCGGGCCCCTGCCGGGTGAACATGGCTGGGACATTGTGTTCTGCCCCGAGCAGAGGCGTGGGCTGTCGGTCATGACGCTTCAGGCGCCCGCGCGCGGGGCGGTGAGCCGGGGCCTGACCTGGCCTTTTTCCCGGACTCGCCGGCCCGCAAGAGGGCGCCTTCGGTCCCGACCAGAGGTCCCAGAAAAGTCCCAGAGGCGCCGCCACGCCCCCTCTTGCCTCGCGTTTACGCAGGTCAGAAGAGGTATGGGCGGCGTCTTTTCCGAGGACCCTCAGATGTCCCGGAAGATCTCGATCTGCGCCCCGACGGAGTTCAGGCGTTCGGCGAGGTCCTCGTAGCCGCGGTTGATGACGTACACGTTGCGCAGCACCGACGTGCCCTCGGCCGCCATCATCGCCAGCAGGACCACCACGGCGGGGCGCAGCGCGGGCGGGCACATCATCTCCGCGGCGCGCCAGCGGGTCGGGCCCTCGACCAGGACCCGGTGCGGGTCGAGGAGTTGCAGGCGTCCGCCGAGCCGGTTGAGGTCGGTCAGGTAGATCGCGCGGTTGTCGTAGACCCAGTCGTGGATCAGGGTCTTGCCCTGCGCGGTGGCGGCGATGGCCGCGAAGAACGGGACGTTGTCGATGTTCAGGCCGGGGAACGGCATGGGGTGGATCTTGTCGATCGGCGCCTCCAGCTTGGAGGGCCGTACGGTGAGGTCGATCAGGCGGGTACGGCCGTTGTCCGCCCAGTACTCGGGCGTGCGGTCGTGGTCGAGTCCCATCTCCTCCAGGACCGCCAGCTCGATCTCCAGGAACTCGATGGGAACCCGGCGCACCGTCAGCTCCGACTCCGTCACCACCGCGGCCGCCAGCAGGCTCATCGCCTCGACCGGGTCCTCGGAGGGCGAGTAGTCGACGTCGACGTCGATCTCCGGCACGCCGTGCACGGTGAGAGTGGTGGTGCCGATGCCCTCGACCTGCACGCCGAGCGCCTCCAGGAAGAAGCACAGGTCCTGGACCATGTAGTTGGAGGACGCGTTGCGGATGACGGTGACGCCGTCGTGCCGGGCGGCGGCCAGCAGCGCGTTCTCGGTCACCGTGTCGCCGCGCTCGGTCAGCACGATCGGCCGGCCGGGCCGGACCGAGGTGTCGACCCGGGCGTGGTACTGCCCCTCGGTCGCGGCGATGTCGAGCCCGAAGCGGCGCAGCGCGATCATGTGCGGCTCGATGGTCCGCGTCCCCAGGTCGCAACCGCCCGCGTACGGCAGCTTGAAGCTGTTCATACGGTGCAGCAGCGGGCCGAGGAACATGATGATGGACCGCGTGCGTACGGCCGCCTCGGCGTCGATGGCCTCCATGTCGAGCCGGGCGGGCGGCACGAGTTCGAGGTCGACGCCGTCGTTGATCCAACGGCTGCGCACGCCGATGGAGTTGAGCACCTCCAGGAGCCGGTAGACCTCCTCGATGCGCGCCACCCGGCGCAGCACCGTGCGCCCCTTGTTGAGCAGCGAGGCGCACAGCAGTGCCACGCAGGCGTTCTTGCTCGTCTTGACGTCGATCGCCCCCGACAGCCGTCGGCCGCCGACGACCCGCAGATGCATCGGGCCCGCGTAGCCCAGGGAGACGATCTCGCTCTCCAGCGCCTCACCGATGCGGGCGATCATCTCAAGACTGATGTTCTGGCCACCGCGCTCGATGCGGTTGACCGCGCTCTGGCTGGTTCCCAGAGCCTCCGCGAGCTGTGCCTGCGTCCAGCCGCGGTGTTGCCGCGCGTCACGGATGAGCTTGCCGATGCGTACGAGGTAGTCGTCTCCCATGAGGCTGAGGCTATCTCAGATATGAGATGGGGCATCCCAGGGGGGTCCGTTCGGGTGACGTGCTGTCAACGCCGCCTCGCGGAACGGGTGCGACGCCACCCGAAAGGTCCGGGCAAATCAACCGATGTCGTACGACGTCCGGTGCTGCTGTGCGTGTGCTTCGGGCCGTGCGCACCGCCGGTGGTGATGGACCAGGAATGCCGGTTGATGTTCAGGCGCACTCCCGGAAGGATCCGGAAACTCTTGCGGAACGTGAGGGGCATGCCGTGTTTCCTCTCGGTGGTCCGGGGACGTACCGGTCCCCTGTCGGCTGCCCCGGCTCGGCGCACTCAGTCTCCGGCGCCGACGGTGCACGGAGGAGGGACGTGGTCACCACGTCCCTCCTCCGCGGAGTTCCACTGTCCGGGCGCTGTAACGGATCATCACCGGATCTCCATCAGCTCTCTGCCCGACCTGCGCGGCTCGCTAGGTTTACCGCACATGCGGGCCGGTCTCCCAGGCGGCGCTGCCCCAGGAAGAGAATCGGGAAGCAACGAGATGAGACACGTTCAGACTGGAATGGGAGCGCGGCAAGGCATGGGCGTTCGAGCAGGCGATGGGTCTTGTCTGGTACTACGCCGAGAGCAATCCGACGATGAGCACCATGGGGCGCCTGACACTCGACCGCATTCTGGAGTCGACGAGGTGATGTCGCCCCGATCGTGGGCCGTGACAGAGATGAACGCTGTCACTGTCAGCGGGACGGGCTGGTCGGACCGGCCGACGGCCGGTCGGCGAGCAGATGCCGTCCCTGCGGTCGGGTGGCCCCGGCGGTGGTCGAGGTGCGCTCCCTCGCGCGGCTGCGACGCGGCCGGGGATCGCGGCTGCGGCGCGATCCCCGGCGTCTGTCGATGGCTGCCTGCTCAGTACATCGTTCCGTCGGCGCGCCGACCCAGCGACTGTGCCAGCGAACTGATCGTGTTGTGCTTGACCCAGGCCCCGGACGCGGAGCCGTCGGGACTGCGGTTGGCGGACACGCCGTCGGTGTTCGACAGGCTCGAGGAGTAGCTCATCGACTGGACCGTCGCACCGGCCGAATCCTTGAGGATCACCTGATCACCGCTGTTGGACAGGCTGAGGCCACCGGTGCTCGCAGCCACCGCCACGATGCCGCCAGGGATGGCGGAGGCTCCACCGAACACGGTGATCGCCTTGCCGGGCTGCAATGTCGTCCCGGACGCGAAGGTGTGGCGTACTGCCGTCCCGTCGCGGATGGTCCAGCCCCCGATGTCGATCGCTGTGCCGCCGATGTTCACGATCTCGACGCCCTCGCCCGCGGTGTCGCTGCCCGGCTCGTTGGCCAGCACTTCGTTGATGACGACGTCGGCCGGACCCCCTGCGCCGCCCGCCGTGACGGTGACGTTCTGGGTCGTGGTGTGCGTGGCGCCGCCGTTGTCCGTCACGGTCAGGGACACCGGGTAGGTGCCCGCCGACGCATAGGTGACGCTCGGGTTGGTCGCGCTCGATTTCTGTCCGTCGCCGAAGTCCCAACTGCGACTCACGATCGTGCCGTCGGCGTCGGTGCTGCCGTCCGTGAAGGTGCACGCGAGATCGGTGCAGGAGTGCGTGAACGACGCGGTGGGCGGCTGGTTCACCCCGCCGCCGCCAGTGACGAAGTCGTAGCGAGCCAGCACCGGGTAGTGATCGCTGGTCGTGGTGGCGTAGTTCGGAACGTACGCCTGGGGCTGGAAAGCGGTCGCCGAGCCCGGGACGTACTTCGCCTGGACCTCGTCGGTGTTGAGCTGGTGGTCGATGAAGTCCGGGTAGCCGGTCGTCGACGCCACCCCGGCCAGCGACAGTGCACGCGTCGGGAAGCCGTAGCGGGCCGTGTCGTTCACGAAGTTGGCGTAGGGTGATGCCTTCCCGGACACTATCGACGTGTCTACGTCGTCGTTCCAGTCGCCGATGACGAAGACGTTCTGCGTCGGGTACGTGGTGTCGAGGTAGGACTTGAGAGCCTGCGATGCGGAGCTGCGGAGGTTCCACGCATCCGCGGTGGCCCCGGACTTCGCGTGCAGGACGATGAAGACGAGGTCCCGGGTCACGCCGTCGAAGGTTCCCCGCAACGTGAACTCCACCGGCGGGCGGCCCGCGAAGTTGCTGTTCTGGTCCGTCAGGATGACCTTCGCGCTCACCAGCGTGGCCATGCTGGTGCGCCAGACGAGCGCGACCTTCTGCTCGGTGTTGCCGAAGTCGGAGTAGTACTGCGCACCGTTCGTCACGACCGGGTCGTTCGCCACGACGCCGGTGTAGCCGGGCATGCCGGCGACGAGCGCGTCGAACGCCGAGGTGCTGACGACCTCGGACAGGCCCCACACGTCCATGTCGGCCCCCGACATGACGTCGCGGACGTTCTCCTGCTGCAGCGCCTCGTCGGTCGGGCCGAAGTCCGGCGAACCGAACCACTCGACGTTCCAGTTGCCCACGTCGAGCTGCGTCGGTGATCCCTGCGACGGGATCGGGGTGGTGGCTGCGCCCACCGCCGGAACGGCACCGGCGGATGCCAGCGCCACGGCGGAGACCAGCGCACATATGAGTGCGCGGAGGCTGAGTCTCATCGGCAACGACCCTTTCGGTGTTGGTGTGTTGCTGAGCTCCCGTTGCTCCTGTTCATCGTGTGAAGCAGGTGCAGGGAGCATCCCGTCTCGGCCGATGGGCACACAAGACCGCAGCGGAACGCGCAGTCACCTTCACGTGCACAGCGGGGGCGCACGCGTGTCTGCCCGGTCCTCTGATCGCCTCACACCCTCGAGAGGACGCCTGTGACCATGCCCGACCTTCACTGCGAGGGGATCACGGTGTCCTGTCTCGATCGATCTGAGGCATTGCGGCCCGGTGACGATGGCTGCCTCAGATCGATCGAGGCATCGCTGGTGGGGTTGTCTCATCCGGCCCGAGGCAGCCCAGGCGTTTGCGGGAGCGCCGTCTCCGGAGCCCCGGCCCGGTGGTCGATCAGCTCCAGGTCATATTGATCTCGCGCCCGAAATTGACGTACCCGGCGCGATGGAAGGCGTTCGCCATCGGGACGTTGCCCAGGTCTGTGGACGCGCGGATGCGAGGGACATCCTGCTCGGCAAGGACGCGGGTGCCCTCGGCGAGCAGGTCGTCGATGTAGCCGTTGCCGCGGTGCGTGGGAAGGACCGCGATGTAGGCGATGATCGCGTTGTAGCCGTTGTGGGCCGGGAGGACGAAGCCCACTGGTTCTCCGGCGGGCAGCGTTGCGATCCGCCACCAGTCTCGTGGGCTCGTGTAGCGCGCCAGCTCGTCCTCGTAGTGCTTGATGGCCGCCTCCTGGGCGGACATCCGGGTCAGGTCGTGACGGCCATGTGCGTCCAGCGTTCCGTCCATGACCGAGGCCATCAGTGCCACGAGTTCATCGGCGCCGCGGATCGGCCGGAACGCAAGGCGCTCGGTGGGCTTCGGGACTGGCGATTCCGGATGCCACTCCAGGCGCAGCCGTTCGACGAAGAGCCTGGCACCGGTCCGTTCCAGTACCGTCATGCGGTTCTCGACGGCTTCTCTGGTCCGTGCGTTCTCACGCCAGTCCGGCGGGACGAAACGGCTGTACTCGGGGGGACACGACCCGTTCGAAAGGGTGGCGGCCATCGCGGTGTGCAGAAGTCGCACCCCGATGTCGCTCTGATCGGGGTTCGGGGCGTCGTCGTCGATGTCGAGGACGTCCAGGATGAGCGGTGTGTCGCTGCCGACTCGGCTCCACCAGGCAGCTCTGGCCAGTAGGCGGTCACCGCGCAGGGCGACCCACATCCATTCCGGGCGTCGTCGGCCGACGGCAAGGTCGTCTGCCAGTTCCTCGTTGAGGACATAGGGCAGTTGAGAGAAGAGATCGAGTTCTTCGGGTCCGTTGATCGGACGTATGGTCAGGTCGTTCTGGTTCACGGTTCAGGCACGCTCCGGTGAAGGCGCCCGTCCGCTCCGGGGTCAGACGCGGTCCGCGCCCCGGGAGGACGCAAGCGCGGTGATCATGCGGATCATCGGCTCATCCCTCCTCTCGCTGTCGTGCCCCTCACCCTTGCGGCGGGGGCTCGTTCGCAACATCTATCCAACCGCAGCCCCTGTGCGCAATCCGTTTTCGAGGTCCGCCGAGACAGGACACGGACGGACCCCGCATGACCATCCGGCGCCCATGTACTAGAGTTATCTCGACATCGAGATATCTGCCGAGGTGCACCGCAGTCGCCACCCCGCTGAGGCATGCCTTACTTGGTCTTGCCTCGGCGGATGGGTCCAGAGGCCGTGGCGGCACCACGCGGCGGTAGCCGCATATGGTTTGCGGTGTGGTGGTACGCGCACATCAATGAAGGAGACTGTCGTGTCGGCGAACAGCTTCGACGCCCGCAGCACGCTGCAGGTGGGCGACGAGTCGTACGAGATCTTCCGCCTGGACAAGGTGGAGGGCTCGGCCCGGCTCCCCTACAGCCTGAAGGTCCTGCTGGAGAACCTGCTCCGCACCGAGGACGGCGCGAACATCACCGCCGACCACATCCGTGCCCTCGGCAACTGGGACTCGCAGGCCCAGCCGTCGCAGGAGATCCAGTTCACGCCGGCCCGCGTGATCATGCAGGACTTCACCGGCGTCCCCTGCGTCGTCGACCTCGCCACCATGCGCGAGGCCGTCAAGGAGCTCGGCGGCGACCCGGCGAAGATCAACCCGCTGGCCCCGGCCGAGCTGGTCATCGACCACTCCGTCATCGCCGACAAGTTCGGCACCAACGACGCCTTCAAGCAGAACGTCGAGCTGGAGTACGGCCGCAACAAGGAGCGCTACCAGTTCCTGCGCTGGGGCCAGACCGCGTTCGACGAGTTCAAGGTCGTCCCGCCGGGCACCGGCATCGTCCACCAGGTGAACATCGAGCACCTGGCCCGCACGGTCATGGTCCGGAACGGGCAGGCCTACCCCGACACCCTCGTCGGCACCGACTCGCACACCACCATGGTCAACGGCCTCGGCGTGCTCGGCTGGGGCGTCGGCGGCATCGAGGCCGAGGCCGCCATGCTCGGCCAGCCGGTCTCCATGCTGATCCCGCGCGTCGTCGGCTTCAAGCTCACCGGCGAGCTGCCCACCGGCACCACCGCCACCGACCTCGTGCTCACCATCACCGAGATGCTCCGCAAGCACGGCGTCGTCGGCAAGTTCGTCGAGTTCTACGGCGAGGGCGTGGCCGCCACCAGCCTCGCCAACCGCGCCACCATCGGCAACATGTCGCCGGAGTTCGGCTCCACCGCCGCGATCTTCCCGATCGACGACGAGACCCTCAACTACCTGCGTCTGACCGGCCGCAGCGACCAGCAGGTCGCGCTCGTCGAGGCGTACGCCAAGGAGCAGGGCCTCTGGCTGGACCCGAAGGCCGAGCCCGACTTCTCCGAGAAGCTCGAGCTGGACCTGTCGACGGTCGTCCCGTCCATCGCCGGCCCCAAGCGGCCGCAGGACCGGATCGTCCTCGCGAACGCCGCCGAGCAGTTCAAGCAGGACGTCCGCAACTACGTGGACGTCGTGGACGAGGCGGGCCAGGAGTCCTTCCCGGCCTCCGACGCCCCCGCCGTCGCCCCGAACGGCGCGCCCAGCAACCCGGTCCAGGTCACCGCCCCCGACGGGACGACCTACGAGCTCGACCACGGCGCCGTCACGGTGGCCGCCATCACCTCCTGCACCAACACCTCCAACCCGTACGTCATGGTCGCCGCCGCGCTCGTCGCGAAGAAGGCCGTGGAGAAGGGCCTGACCCGCAAGCCGTGGGTCAAGACCACCCTCGCCCCGGGTTCCAAGGTCGTCACCGACTACTTCGACAAGGCGGGCCTGACCCCCTACCTCGACAAGGTCGGCTTCAACCTCGTCGGCTACGGCTGCACCACCTGCATCGGCAACTCCGGCCCGCTGCCGGAGGAGGTCTCCAAGGCCGTCAACGACCACGACCTCGCCGTCACCTCGGTGCTGTCCGGCAACCGGAACTTCGAGGGCCGTATCAACCCCGACGTCAAGATGAACTACCTGGCCTCCCCGCCGCTGGTCGTCGCGTACGCCATCGCGGGCTCCATGAAGGTGGACATCACGCGCGACGCCCTGGGCACCGACCAGGACGGCAACCCGGTCTTCCTCAAGGACATCTGGCCCTCCGAGGCCGAGGTCAACGACGTCGTGGCGAACGCCATCGGCGAGGACATGTTCAACAAGTCCTACGCCGACGTCTTCGCCGGCGACGCCCAGTGGCAGGCGCTGCCCATCCCGACCGGCAACACCTTCGAGTGGGACGCCGAGTCGACGTACGTGCGCAAGCCCCCGTACTTCGAGGGCATGGGCATGGAGCCGGAGCCGGTCTCCGACATCTCCGGCGCCCGGGTGCTGGCCAAGCTGGGCGACTCGGTCACCACCGACCACATCTCCCCGGCCGGCGCGATCAAGGCCGACACTCCGGCCGGCCAGTACCTCACCGAGCACGGTGTGGAGCGCCGTGACTTCAACTCCTACGGCTCCCGCCGAGGCAACCACGAGGTCATGATCCGCGGCACGTTCGCCAACATCCGCCTGCGCAACCAGATCGCGCCGGGCACCGAGGGCGGCTACACCCGCGACTTCACGCAGGAGGGCGGCCCGGTCGCCTTCATCTACGACGCCTCGCAGAACTACCAGGCCGCCGGCGTCCCGCTGGTCGTCCTGGCCGGCAAGGAGTACGGCTCCGGTTCGTCCCGCGACTGGGCGGCCAAGGGCACGGCCCTGCTCGGCGTCAAGGCCGTCATCGCCGAGTCCTACGAGCGCATCCACCGCTCGAACCTCATCGGCATGGGCGTCCTGCCGCTGCAGTTCCCGGAGGGCGCCTCCGCGGAGTCCCTCGGCCTGACCGGCGAGGAGAGCTTCTCCATCACCGGCGTCACCGAGCTGAACGAGGGCACCACGCCGCGCACCGTCAAGGTCACCACCGACACCGGTGTCGAGTTCGACGCGGTCGTCCGCATCGACACCCCCGGTGAGGCCGACTACTACCGCAACGGCGGCATCATGCAGTACGTGCTCCGCAACCTGATCCGCAAGTAGGCCGCGGCACACGGCAGTTCAGGGCCGCATCCCCGGTGACGGGGGTGCGGCCCAGCGCCGTGTCCCCGGTGACGGGGGTGCGGCCCAGCGCCGTGTCCGCGACCGGGCGCCCGGACGGCCCCGTTCGGCTCGGTCCGGCCCGAGCCGCCCGCGCGCCGGAACCGCGCCGGAACCGCGCCGGAAGCGGGCAGGCGCCGGGCAGGCGCCCGCGCCGCGTCCACTTCGCGTACGTCCTGTGTGCCTCAGGCGTTTACAACCGGGCCACTCGGCGCTAGCTTCGCCAGTGGAGAGGTGGGAGCGCTCCCATGACGGTGGACCGGAACCCGCCGCCACGGGGCGCTCCCATCTCGCCCGCTCGGACCATCGACGCACGCCCGTACCCCGCACACGGCCGCAGCTGAAGGAATCCGAATGTCATGATCCTGTCAACCGATATCGTGCGCCGACCGGCGCCCTCCACCCGGACCAAAGCTCTCTTCCTGGTCCTGGTCTCCCTGCTCGCCACCGTCCCCGCCCTGGCCCTGGTGCTGACGGCCGGCGGGCCGGCGCAGGCCCACGGCACTCCGATGAAGCCCGGCAGCCGTACCTTCCTGTGCTGGCAGGACGGCCTCACCGACACCGGTGAGATCAAGCCGGTCAACCCGGCCTGCAAGGCCGCCCAGCAGATCAGCGGCACCACGCCGTTCTACAACTGGTTCTCGGTGCTGCGCTCGGACGGCGCCGGCCGCACCCGCGGCTTCGTGCCGGACGGCGAGCTGTGCAGCGGCGGCAACCCGAACTTCACCGGCTTCAACCTGCCACGCGACGACTGGCCGCTGACCCACCTCACCTCGGGCGCGACCGTCGACTTCGCGTACAACGCCTGGGCCGCGCACCCGGGCTGGTTCTACGTCTACATCACCAAGGACGGCTTCGACCCGACCAAGACGCTGACCTGGGACGACCTCGAGGACACCCCGTTCCTCAGCGTCGACCACCCGCCGCTCAACGGCACTCCGGGCACGGTCGAGGCCAACTACTCCTGGTCCGGCAAGCTCCCGGAGGGCAAGTCGGGGCGGCACATCATCTACATGGTGTGGCAGCGCTCGGACAGCGCGGAGACCTTCTACTCCTGCTCCGACGTGGTCTTCGACGGCGGCAACGGCGAGGTCACCGGCATCCACGACCCGGGCAACCCGACGGATCCGGTCCCCGGCACCTGCTCCGCCACCCGCAAGACGACCGGCACCTGGAACGGCGGCTACCAGTCCGAGGTGACCGTCACCAACACCGGCGACGTGCCGATGCTGGGATGGATGGTCGACTGGACGCTGCCGGCCGGCCAGAAGGTCGACAGCCTGTGGAACGGCAACGCCACCTACACCGGCCAGGAGGTGATGGTCCACAACGCCGACTGGAACGGCTCGCTGAGTCCAGGGGCGAGCACCACCTTCGGATACGTCGTCACCGGCAACGGCGGCGACACGGCGACGACCCTGCCCTGCCAGGTCGGTTAGGCCCTGCGAGGGGGTGCAGGCGTGCCCCGGCCCACGCACGTCGCCGTGGGCCGGGGCACGCGTCTGCCGGCGCCCGGACGCGGCGCTCAGGCCAGCAGTTCGACCTCCGAGACGACCGCCTCGCCGTCGAAGAGCAGGCGGTACTTCGCGTACGTGCCCGGCGACGCGACCGTGAACGCGCGGGTCTGCCGGTCCCAGGCGAAGGACTCGCCGGACCGCTTGTCGAGCGTCTTCCACACGGCGCCGTCGGCGGAGCCCTGAAGGGTCCAGCCGGCCGGCGCCTCGGAGCGGTCCGAGGACGAGCTCAGCGTGTACTGCACCCCCTTCACCCGGCCGGACACCGGAAGGTCCACGGACGTCACCGTGGCGCCCGTCGCCGAGGTGTCGTCGAAGAGGGCCCCGGCGCCCTTCAGCACGTCCGCGCGGGGCGTCGGCACCTTGTCGTCCCGGGTGATGGACACCGGCGCCGCGTTCCTGCCCGAGCCCCACGACGACGGCTCCGGGCCCATGTCGAACTCCAGCACCCCGCCCTTGGCGAGCAGCGCGTGGGGGAGCGAAGTGGACTTCCAGGTGCGGCCGTTGACCTTCAAGCCTTGTACGTACACGTTCCTCGCGCTGTTCTTCGGCGCCTCGACGACGAGGTCGTGACCGCCTTCCAGATGGACCGTAGCTTTCCTGAACAGCGGGGAGCCGACGGCGTATTCGCCGCTGCCCATCACCAGCGGGTAGAAGCCGAGCGCGGAGAAGAGGTACCAGGCCGACTGCTCGCCGTTGTCCTCGTCGCCGTGGTAGCCCTGCCCGATCTCGCTGCCGGTGTAGAGACGGGACAGCACCTCGCGGACGTTCCGCTGCGCCTTCCACGGCTGCCCGGCCGCGTCGTACATGTAGATGACGTGGTGGGCGACCTGGTTGGAGTGCCCGTACATGCCCATCCGCACGTCCCGCGCCTCGGTCATCTCGTGGATGACGCCGCCGTAGGAGCCGACGAGGTCGGGGGACGCCGTCTCCGGCGTGGCGAAGTACTCGTCGAGCTTTTCCGCGAGCCCGCCGCGGCCGCCGTAGAGGTTGGCGAGGCCGCGGCTGTCCTGCGGGGCGGAGAAGGCGTAGCCCCAGCCGTTGGTCTCGGTGTAGTCGTGACCCCACACGCGCGGGTCGTACTTCGCGGAGTCGACCCGCCAGCGGCCCTCGGCGTCACGGCCCTGGAAGAAGCCGGCCCTGGAGTCGAACAGCTTGACGTAGTCCCGGGCGCGGTTGAGGAAGTACTCGGACTCCTCCCGGTAGCGCTTGTCGCCGGTCTTCCGGTAGAGCGCCCGGCCCATCCGCGCGATGCCGTAGTCGTTGACGTAGCCCTCCATGGCCCACGACAGGCCCTCGTGCGTGTCGGTGCCGGTGTAGCCGAGGAAGGGGGAGGTCGCCATGCCCTTGCGGCCCACCCCCGGCGACGGCGGCACCACGGTGGCGTTCTTCAGGGCCGCCCGGCAGGCCGCCTTCGCGTCGAAGCGGACGCCCTTGACGTATGCGTCCGCGAACGCCACGTCCGAGGAGGTGCCGGTCATCAGGTCCGCGTAGCCGGGGGAGGACCAGCGCGAGGTCCAGCCGCCGTCCTTGTACTGCTGCACGAACCCGTCGACCATCTCGCCCGCCTGGGACGGCGTCAGGAAGGAGTACGCCGGCCAGGTCGTCCGGTAGGTGTCCCAGAAGCCGTTGTTGACGTACACCTTGCCGTCGACGATCTTCGCGCCGGTGTGCGTGGGGGTGTCCGGACCCGGCATCGCGGAGAACGGCGAGGCGTACCGGTACGTCGAACCGACCTTCTCGAAGCCGGAGTTGGGGTACAGGTACAGCCGGTACAGGCTGGAGTAGAGCGTGCTGAGCTGGTCCGGCGTCGCGCCCTCGACCTCGACCTTGCCGAGGATCCGGTCCCAGGCCCGCCGGGCGCGGTTCTCGACCACGTCGAAGGACGTGCCGTCCGGGATCTCCTGGGCCAGGTTGTCCTCGGCCTGGTCGACGCTGATCAGCGAGGTCGCCAGGCGGAGGGTGACCGTGCGGTCGTCGCCCGCGTCGAACCGCAGGTAGCCCTTGACGCCGCTCGACGCCCCGTCCGTCACCGGCTTGTCGAAGACGCCGTAGACGAACAGGCGGGTGGCGCCGGCCGACAGGCCGGACTTGACGTCCGAGTAGCCGGTGACGATCCCGTGCTCCTTGTCGAGGGTCAGCCCGGCCTGGTCGGTGACGTTGTCGAAGAGCACACTCGCGTCGTCGCCGGGGTAGGTGAAGCGCAGCGCCGCCGCGTGGTCGGTGGGCGCCATCTCGGCCTTCAGGCCGTTCTCGAACCGCACCCCGTACAGGTACGGCCGCGCGGTCTCGTTCTCGTGCCGGAAGGCCAGCTCCCGGGCGTCACGGCCGGTGTCCGGGGTGCCGGACGCGGCGGACGGCATCACCTGGAAGGTCTGCCGGTCGCCCATCCACGGGCTCGGCTCGTGGCTGGCGCTGAACGCCTGGATCGTGGGCAGGTTGTCCGCGTTGCCGGCGCGCGCGTAGTCGTACAGCCAGCTCAGCGAGGACGCGTTGGTCACCGGCGTCCAGAAGTTGAAGCCGTGCGGTACGGCGGTCGCGGGGAAGGCGTTGCCGCGCGAGAAGCCGCCGCTGGAGTTGGTGCCGCGGGTGGTCAGCGCGTAGTCGGACAGGTGGGCCTTCGGCCGCTCGGGCGGGGCCCGGTCGATCGTCACGTCGTCCAGCCAGCCCCGGAACTTCGCCGGCCCGCCGGGGGAGTCGTACGCCACCAGGACGCGGTCGACCGTCCTGCCGGCCGCGACCGACCCGATCCGCGACACCACGTTGTTCCACTGGTTGACGTACAGCGCCTTGGAGGCTCCCTGCCCCCGCGGCGAGAGCGCGAAACCGTGCTGGTCGGTCGCGCCGAGGCCGCTGAGGTAGGTGCCGTCGGTGAAGGCGAGGTCCACGGAGACGTTCGTGGCGTCGTAGTCGCGGTCGCCGTCCGCCATCGACGGGAAGATCCGGTACGACAGCCGGCTGTCGCGGCCGACGGCCACGTTCACGTCGAAGACCTTGTTGTACGAGTACGCCCGCCCGTCGGCGATGTGCCGTCCGGCGTAACGCAGGGCGCGCTTTCCGGTGAATCCGGCGCCCGCCTTCGCGGTGGGCGAGCCCACCGGGCCGCGGTCCACGAGCGTGCGCATGTCCTCGGGCACCGGGGCGCTGCTGCCGTCGGAGAACTGCACGTCGGCGAGTTGCACGATGTCAGAGGCCCCGTTGTTCCCCGTGATGTCGAGGCGTAAGTGCCGGTACTCGGCCGGTGCGGCGAGATCGTAGGTCTTGGTCTGGAACCGCTCGGAGAAGGTCTCGCCCGAGCGGGTGTCCAGGGTCTTCCAGTCCTTGCCGTCCGTGGAGCCCCGCAGGGTCCAGTCCCTGGGGTCGCGCTCGCCGTGGTCGTTGGCCGAGGTGAGCGCGTACTTCACGATCCCGGCCGGCTCGTCCAGGTCGAACTCGACCCAGCCGGTGGGCTCGAAGGTGAGCCACTTGGTGCCCGGTTCGCCGTCGACGAGGTTCTCCTTCACCTCGCCCGCGCCGGTGTTCTCGCCGCCGGCCCGCAGGCCGGTGACGCGGTCGGTCACGCTGCCCGGGATGCCGGTGGTGTAGCCGCCGTCGACTCCCGAGGCCCGCTCGGCGCCGCCGGGGCCGGTGTCGACGGTGTTCAGCCAGTCCGGCGCCGGGTCGCCGGCCTCGAAGGAGGACGCGAACCCCAGGCCTGCCGCCGCGGCCTTCGCCGGCAGGGCCGTCGCCGCTCCCGGTGATCCGGCGGCCAAAGCGAAAGCGGCGGTCAGAACGACCGCCGGACCCCATCTGCGCCGAGTTCTCCCGTGCATTCGCGAGCACCCTCCCTGTATGTGCGACAACGTTGTCAGGCGCCTTGCGCAGAGACCAGTAGCGAGCAAGTGCTCAGTGATGTCAAGGGTGTTGCCTGTGGTGTTCGTGGCCTATGTCGCGGATTTTTCCGGCAGCGCGCCCACCGGGGGCGCGTATTTCCTCGAGGTCTCAACTCGGATAAGACCATCGACGAACCTTGCATTCGATCTTGATCCGCCGACCGGAAGTGGACTATACCTGTCGGCGATTCACCGATCCGCACTTCCTGCACGACCCTGCTTGACCTGACCGCGGTGCCGGGGAGGATCCGGTTCACCGCCTGAGTCCTGGAGAAGGCGAGGACTTGAGCATGGGATCCACTTCCGCCGAGAACAACGGCACCGGCGGCACCGGCACATCGGGTGTGGGGCGCCGCGACCTGATCAGGCGGTCCGCAGCGCTCGGACTGATCTCCGTACCCGCGATGAGCCTCCTGTCCGCGTGCGCGAGCGGCGGCGGGGGTGACGACGAAGGCGACTCCAGCCAGGGCAAGACCTCGAAGTCCAACCCCTTCGGAGTGCAGAAGGGCAGCAAGCTCGACGTCGTCATCTTCAAGGGCGGTTACGGCGACGACTACGCCAAGGCCTGGGAGGCGAACTACCAGCAGAAGCTCGGCGTCACCTCCACCCACACCGGCACGCAGGAGATCACCGGCAAGCTCCAGCCCCGCTTCAACGCGGGCAACCCGCCGGACATCGTGGACGACTCCGGCGCCCAGCAGATCAAGGTCGACGTCCTGTACAAGAACGGCCAGCTGCTGGACCTCGCCCCGGTGCTCGACGCGCCCTCGGTCGACGACCCGGGCAAGAAGGTCCGGGACATGATCATCCCCGGCACCCTGGACGCGGGCATGCAGGAGGGCAAGATCGTCGCCCTCAACTACATCTACACCGTCTGGGGCCTGTGGTACTCCGGCAAGCTCTTCAAGGACAAGGGCTGGGAGGCGCCCAAGACCTGGGACGAGTTCATCGCCATCTGCCAGGACGCCAAGAAGCAGGGCATCGGCGGCCTGGCCCACCAGGGCAAGTACCCGTACTACATCAACGTCGCCATCATGGACATGATCGCCAAGAAGGGCGGTCTGGACGCCATGAAGGCGATCGACAACCTCGACCCCAAGGCGTTCGTGGGCTCCGACGCGGCGCAGGCGGGCGTCGAGGCGATCTACGAGGTCGTCGAGAAGGGCCTGTTGATGCCCGGCACCAACGGCCTGACCCACACCGAGTCGCAGACCCGCTGGAACCAGTACAAGGCCGCCTTCATCACCTGCGGCTCGTGGCTGGAGAACGAGCAGCTGAAGCAGACGCCGGCCGACTTCGACATGAAGTTCCTGCCGATGCCGCTGCTGCCGGACAGCGAGCTGCCGTTCGAGGCGATCCGGGCCGGCTCCGGCGAGCCCTTCATCATCCCGGCGAAGGCGAAGAACCTCGCCGGAGCCAAGGAGTTCATGCGGCGCATGCTCTCCAAGGAGTGGTCGACGCTGTTCGCCAAGGAGGCCAACTCGCTGACCATCCTCAAGGACGGCGTCGACCCGAGCGTCGAGCTGCGCCCCGGCACCCAGTCCACGGTCGAGGCGTCCAAGGCGGCCGGCGACAACACCTTCCGCTACCTGTACACCGAGTGGTACAGCGAGATGGGCGCCGCCATCGAGGCCGCGTCCAACGAGCTGATGGCCAAGCGCATCCAGCCGAAGGAATGGCTGAAGCGCTGCCAGGCGGCGGTCGACAAGCAGGCCAAGGACCCGTCCTCCAAGAAGAACCACCGGGACTGACCGCGACGCCGTGTCCCGGGCCGGAGCGATCCGGCCCGGGGCAGGACACCAGGGGCAGGAAACGCCAATGCGCAAAGGGCAGTACAGGTTCGTCACGGGATTCCTCTTCGTTCCCGTGGCGCTTTATCTGATCTTCGTGATCTGGCCGTACATCCAGACGTTCGGCTATTCGCTGACCGACTGGAAAGGACAGTCGCAGACCTTCCGGTTCGTCGGACTGGACAACTACCGGACGCTGCTGAAGGACGACGTCTTCCTGCAGGCCATCTGGCACAACATCCTGTTCCTGATCTTCATCCCGGTGATCACCATACTGCTCGCCCTGTTCTTCGCGTTCATGGTGAACGCGGGCGGCCGCGGCAGGGCCGGCGGAGTCCAGGGCGTCGCCGGATCCCGGTTCTACAAGGTCGTCTACTTCTTCCCGCAGGTGCTGTCGCTGGCGATCGTCGCGGTGCTGTTCAACGCGGTGTACCGAAGTGACGGCGGCGGCCTGCTCAACGGTTTCCTGATCAAGGCCGGCCTGGTCGACGCGAACAACCCGGTGGAATGGCTCAACGAGCCCGACATGGTGCTGTGGGCGCTGATCATCGCGGTGGTCTGGCACGGCGTCGGCTTCTACCTGGTGCTGTTCTCGGCCGCCATGCAGTCCATCCCGAAGGACGTCTACGAGGCCGCCCTCATCGACGGCGCCGGCCGCGGCCAGTCCTTCTTCCGCATCACCCTGCCGCTGCTGTGGGACACCGTGCAGACCGCCTGGGTCTACCTGGGCATCGTCGCGATGGACATGTTCGTCCTGGTGTCCTCCATGACCCAGAACATGGGCGCCTACGGCGGCGGCCCCGACCATCACAGCGACGTGATGTCGACGGTGATGATGCGCAACTTCCAGTACTTCGGCAAGAGCGGATACGCCTGTGCCATGGGCGTCGTCATGCTGCTGCTCACCCTGGTCCTGTCCGTGGTCATGCTGCGCGCCACCCGCCGCGACCGCGTCGAGTTCTGAGCGGGAGATACGACGATGAGCGCACCCCTCAAGGAGACCGCCCCCCAGGGCGGCACCGCCGAGCCGCGGCCGAGCGCCGCCGAGGCCCCCGTACCCCCCGCCGACCGCGGCGGCGAAGGCGTCGTCCTGAACGTCTTCTCGCACGGCTTCCTGGCGCTGTGGGCCCTGCTGATCGTGCTGCCGCTGCTGTGGCTGGTGCTCAGCTCCTTCAAGACCGACGCCCAGATCGGCGGCTCGGCCTTCGGCTGGCCCGAGAACTGGACCTTCGACGTGTTCCGGCGCGCCTGGGACAAGGGCATCGGCGACTACTTCCTCAACACCGTCATCGTGCTGGTCTTCTCCGTGCCGCTGACGATGCTGTTCGGCTCGATGGCCGCGTACGTGCTGGCCCGCTACCGGTTCTGGGGCAACCGGCTGCTGTACTACTTCTTCGTCGCCGGCGCCATGTTCCCCGTCTTCCTGGCCCTCGTCCCGCTGTTCTTCATGGTCAAGCGGCTGGACATGCTCAACACCTACCAGGGCCTCGTCCTGGTCTACATCGCCTACTCGATGCCGTTCACGGTGTTCTTCATGCACGCCTTCTTCCGGACCCTGCCGACGGCGGTGTTCGAGGCGGCGATCCTGGACGGGGCCTCGCACACCCGGACCTTCTTCCAGGTCATGCTGCCGATGGCGAAGCCGGGTCTGATCAGCGTCGGGATCTTCAACACGCTCGGCCAGTGGAACCAGTTCATCCTGCCGACGGTCCTGATGCAGCCGCAAAGCGGCGACGACCCCGAGCGCTACGTCCTCACCCAGGGCCTCATCCAGCTGCAACAGCAGCAGGGCTACGCCTCCGACCTGCCCGTGCTCTTCGCGGGTGTGACCATCGCGATGGTTCCCATGCTGGTGGTGTACCTGTCCTTCCAGCGCCAGGTGCAGGCGGGCCTGACGTCGGCGACGCTGAAGTAGCGCTGCGCAGCCGTCCGACCGCGCGCCGTTCCCGGACCGGGGCGGGGCGCGCGGTTATGTCTGGATGCACCCCGAAACGGTTCAACCTCTTGACGGGAGGCGACCCGAACGGCTCAGCTTAGAGTTCACTAGTTGGACATAGACGGGGCCTCATCGAAGCGGCCCCGTGCGCAGGAGGTCGTCGTGGAGACTCCAGGGTCGCAGTCGTCGCTGCACCGAGCCAACCTGGAGCGGGTCGTACGTGCCGTCCGGCTGGCCGGGTCGCTCACGCAGGCGGAGATCGCGAGGACCACGGGGCTGTCCGCGGCGACGGTCTCCAACATCGTCCGCGAACTCAAGGACGGCGGAACGGTCGAGGTCACGCCCACCTCAGCGGGTGGCCGCCGGGCCCGCAGCGTCTCGCTGAGCGGGGACGCCGGCATCGTCATAGGCGTGGACTTCGGGCACACGCATCTGCGGGTCGCGGTCGGGAACCTCGCCCACCAGGTGCTGGCCGAGGAATCCGAGCCGCTGGACGTGGACGCGTCCTCGGACCAGGGCTTCGACCGGGCGGAGGAGCTGGTCGACCGCCTGATCGCCGCGACCGGGGTCGACCGGTCCAAGATCGCCGGGGTGGGTCTCGGCGTGCCCGGCCCGATCGACGTCGAGTCCGGCACGCTGGGCTCCACCGCGATCCTGCCCGGCTGGGGCGGCACCAGACCCGCCGAGGAGCTGCGGGGGCGGCTCGGCGTGCCCGTGCACGTGGACAACGACGCCAACCTCGGCGCCCTCGGCGAGCTGGTCTGGGGCGCCGGGCGAGGGGTGCGCGACCTGGCGTACATCAAGGTCGCCAGCGGCGTCGGCGCGGGACTCGTGATCAACGGGAAGATCTACCGCGGCCCAGGGGGCACAGCCGGAGAAATAGGGCATATTACTCTTGACGAGTCCGGCCCGGTCTGCCGCTGCGGTAACCGGGGCTGCCTGGAGACCTTCACGGCCGCACGCTATGTGCTGCCCCTGCTCCAGCCCAGTCACGGCACCGACCTGACGATGGAAGGCGTCGTGCGGCTGGCTCGGGAAGGGGATCCGGGCTGCCGTCGGGTGATCGCCGACGTCGGCCGCCACATCGGCAGTGGAGTCGCCAACCTGTGCAACCTGTTGAACCCGAGCCGGGTGGTCCTGGGCGGTGATCTCGCCGAGGCCGGCGAGCTGCTGCTCGGGCCGATAAGGGAGTCCGTCGGGCGTTACGCGATACCCAGTGCGGCGCGTCAACTGTCCGTACTTCCAGGGGCACTTGGCGGCCGTGCGGAGGTGCTCGGAGCGCTCGCCCTCGCGCTCGGCGAGATGGGCGATTCGACCCTTTTGGACGGCACGCTCAACTCCGCTGCGCCCGCCTTCACTTAGATAACGGATGACGCCGTTGCCAACCCGTTAAGGATTTACTTCTTGACGTCGCACGTGTGGCCGAGTTGACTTCCAGCCACCTCGGCCGCAACGTCGCGGCCTCGTCAGGGAGGTTTCTGAAGTGAACACGCGTATGCGTCGTGCCGCCGTTGCCGTTGCCGCCGGTGCGATGGCCGTATCCCTCGCCGCCTGTGGCAGCGCGAAGGAGTCCGGCGACAAGGCGGACTCGTCGAAGTCCGCCGCGAAGGGCGACAACATCAAGGTCGGTCTGCTCCTGCCGGAGAACAAGACCGCCCGGTACGAGAAGTTCGACCGCCCGCTGATCGAGAAGAAGATCAAGGAGCTGACGAACAACAAGGCGACGATCCAGTACAACAACGCCCGCCAGGACGCCAGCCTCCAGGCCCAGCAGGTCGACACGATGATCACCAACAAGGTGGACGTGCTGATCCTGGACGCCGTGGACGCCAAGGCCATCAAGAACTCGGTCCAGAAGGCCAAGGACGCCGGCATCAAGGTCGTCGCCTACGACCGCCTCGCCGAGGGCCCGATCAGCGCCTACACCTCGTTCGACAACGAGGAGGTCGGCCGGACCCAGGGCGAGGCCCTGCTGAAGGCGCTGGGCAGCAAGGCCACCAAGTCCTCCAAGATCGTCATGGTCAACGGCTCGGTCACCGACCCGAACGCCGCCCAGTTCAAGAAGGGCGCGCACTCCGTCCTCGACGGCAAGGTCACCATCGCCAAGGAGTACGACACCAAGGAGTGGTCGCCGGACAACGCCAACTCCGAGATGGAGGCCGCGATCTCCGCCGTCGGCGCCAAGAACATCGCGGGCGTCTACTCCGCCAACGACGGCATGGCCGGCGGTATCATCACCGCCCTGAAGGCGGCCGGCCTCTCCGTCCCGGTCACCGGCCAGGACGCGGAGCTCGCGGGTGTGCAGCGCATCGTCGCCGGTGAGCAGTACATGAGCGTTTACAAGCCGTACGCTCCGGAGGCCGAGGCGGCCGCCGAGATGGCCGTCGCGCTCGCCAAGGGCGAGTCCCTGGACTCCATCGCCAAGGACAAGGTCTCCAGCGGCAGCGCCACCGACGTCCCGTCGGTCCTGGTCCCGGTCACCGCGCTGACCAAGGACAACATCAAGGACACCGTCGTCAAGGACGGCGTCTACAGCGTGTCCGAGATCTGCACGGGCAAGTACGCCGCCGCCTGCAAGAAGATCGGCCTTCAGTAAGCAGTCGCAGGTCCCTTCCCAGGTACGGGAATTCGTCCTTGAATTCCCGTACGGGACGTGACGCTCGAGGCTCCTCCGGCGCCCCGTGTCCACCAGCCCCGCAGCTCGTGCGGGGCGCCGGACGGAACAAGCCCCCCCCACCTTTCTGCACAACCTTCCGCCGGGTCAGGCGGCGAAGGAGATGGTTCACGTGTCCGCTACGCCCGTGCTGGCGTTGCGCGGGGTCTCCAAGCGGTTCGGTGCCGTTCAGGCGCTCACCGACGTAGAGCTTGAGGTCCACGCCGGTGAAGTGGTCGCCCTGGTGGGCGACAACGGCGCCGGAAAGTCCACGCTGGTCAAGACGATCGCCGGCGTGCACCCCATCGATGAGGGCGTCATCGAATGGGACGGCAAGGCCGTCCAGATCAACCGGCCGCACGACGCCCAGGCCCTGGGCATCGCGACCGTCTACCAGGACCTCGCGCTGTGCGACAACATCGACGTCGTCGGCAACCTCTTCCTCGGCCGTGAGCTGCGGAAGTGGGGTGTCCTCGACGAGGTCGAGATGGAGCGCCGCTCCCAGGAACTGCTGCGGACGCTGTCCATCCGCATCCCGAGCGTGCGCATCCCGATCGCCTCGCTGTCCGGCGGTCAGCGCCAGACGGTCGCCATCGCCCGCTCCATGCTCGGCGAGCCGAAGCTGGTCATCCTCGACGAGCCCACCGCGGCGCTCGGCGTCGAGCAGACCGCCCAGGTCCTCGACCTGGTGGAGCGGCTGCGCGAGCGCGGCCACGCCGTCATCCTCATCAGCCACAACATGGCCGACGTCAAGGCCGTGGCGGACAAGGTCGCCGTGCTGCGTCTGGGCCGCAACAACGGCGTCTTCGAGGTGAAGACCACCTCCCAGGAGGAGATCATCTCCGCCATCACCGGCGCCACCGACAA
Source organism: Streptomyces sp. NPDC020490 (assembly GCF_044335305.1). NCBI lineage: Bacteria > Bacillati > Actinomycetota > Actinomycetes > Kitasatosporales > Streptomycetaceae > Streptomyces > Streptomyces sp. NPDC020490. Next base: position 42,964 of record NZ_JBIRUY010000017.1, read on the forward strand.
CGCCGTGACCCGGCGTGCGGCCCGCGCCACCAGCACGAACGGGGAGGTTTCCCAGTGAGCGCCGACAAGACCTCCGCGACCGCGAAGGACGCGCCGGTCGTCGAGAACCCCGAGGCCGCCGCGGCCGCGGTGACCGCGGTCGACCCGCGGCTGCTCGTGCGCGAGCAGGGACTGACGGGCTACATCGGCGAGTTCAAGCGCAAGATGAAGAGCGGCGAGCTGGGATCCATCCCGGTCGTCATCGGCCTGATCGCCATCTGCGTCATCTTCCAGAGCCTGAACTCCCAGTTCCTGTCCGCGCAGAACCTCAGTGACATCACCGTCACGATGGTCGGCACGGGCATGATCTCCGTCGGCATCGTCTTCGTGCTGCTGCTCGGCGAGATCGACCTGTCCGTCGGCTCGGTCAGCGGCGCGGCCAGCGCCATCGCCGCCGTCCTCGCCGTCAACCAGGGCTGGCCCGAGTGGGCCGCCGTGCTCGTCGCCGTCGCCGCCGGCGCGGCCATCGGCGCGCTGCACGGGTTCTTCTTCGCGGTGCTCGGCGCCCCCGCCTTCGCCGTGACCCTGGCCGGCCTGCTGTTCTGGCTCGGCTTCATGCTCAAGATCCTGGGCGAGAACGGCACCATCAACCTCGACAGCGACGGCCTGGTCGGCAAGCTGACCACGTACTTCTTCTCGGACGTGGCCGCCGCCTACGGGCTGGCCGCCGCCGTGGTCGCGGTGTTCTTCATCTCCTCCTTCCTGGGCAACCGTCGCCGGGAGGCCGCGGGCGTCCCGTCCCGGCCGCTCAGCGACACCGTCCTGCGCACGGTGCTGCTGGCAGTGGTCTCCTTCGCCGCGGCCGCGATGTACAACCAGTACAAGGGCCTGCCGCTGGCCACGGTGATCTTCCTGGTCTTCCTGATCGGCACCGACTTCGTGCTGCGCCGCACCGCCTACGGCCGCAAGATCTTCGCGCTCGGCGGCAGCGTCGAGGCCTCGCGGCGTGCGGGCATCAACGTCACCGCGATCCGGATCTCGGTCTTCGCGATCTCCGGCGGCTTCGCGGCCGTCGGCGGCCTGTTCCTGGCCTCGAAGATCGCGTCGGCCAACCAGAGCGCCGGCGCCGGCGACCTGCTGATGAACGCGATCGCCGCCGCGGTCATCGGCGGCACCTCGCTGTTCGGCGGACGCGGCCGCACCTGGAACGCCCTGCTGGGTGTCCTGGTGATCGTCTCCATCCAGTACGGACTCCAGCTCGAGTCCATCGCCGAGCCGGTGAAGTACATGATCACCGCGGCGGTTCTGCTCACCACGGTCGTGATCGACTCGGTCACCCGCAAGACGCAGAAGACGGCCGGGCGGGCGTAACGCCCCCGACCCCTGTGCCCGGCACCGACGGCGGTGCCGGGCACAGTCGTGTCGTAGGACGGGTCGTAGGACGGTCCGATCATGGGTACAGCCGAACGCGTGACCTACGACGCACCGCCCGGAGCCAGACCGCAACGGCGGAACACTAGACTCGACACGCCCGGCAACAGCTCGATCAGCTCTACCGCAAGGAGGAACGGGTGCCGCTGCTGACCCGCATCAGGGGACCGCGCGATCTGGACCGGCTCAGCCTGGAGCAGCTGGACCAGCTGGCAGAGGAGATCCGGACCTTCCTCGTCGACGCCGTCTCCAAGACCGGCGGCCACCTCGGCCCCAACCTCGGTGTGGTCGAGCTGACCATCGCCCTGCACCGCGTCTTCGACTCCCCGAAGGACAAGGTGCTCTGGGACACGGGCCACCAGTCCTACGTGCACAAGCTGCTCACCGGCCGGCAGGACTTCTCCCGGCTGAAGATGAAGGGCGGCCTGTCCGGCTACCCCTCGCAGGCCGAGTCCGAGCACGACGTCATCGAGAACAGCCACGCCTCCACGGTCCTGGGCTGGGCCGACGGCCTGGCGAAGGCCAACCAGATCCTCGGCCGCGACGACCACGTCGTCGCCGTGATCGGCGACGGCGCGCTGACCGGCGGCATGGCCTGGGAGGCGCTGAACAACATCGCCGAGGCCAAGGACCGCCCACTGGTCATCGTCGTCAACGACAACGAGCGCTCCTACGCCCCGACCATCGGCGGCCTCGCCAACCACCTGGCCACGCTGCGGACGACCGACGGCTACGAGCGCTTCCTCACCCGTACCAAGGAGATCCTCGACCGCACCCCGGTCGTCGGCAAGCCGCTGTACGAGACCCTGCACGGCGCCAAGAAGGGCCTGAAGGACTTCATCGCCCCGCAGGGCATGTTCGAGGACCTCGGCCTGAAGTACGTCGGCCCGATCGACGGTCACGACATCGAGGCCCTGGAGTCCGCGCTGGCGCGCGCCAAACGCTTCGGCGGGCCCGTCATCGTCCACTGCCTCACCGAGAAGGGCCGCGGCTACCAGCCCGCCCTCCAGGACGAGGCGGACCGCTTCCACGCCGTCGGCAAGATCCACCCCGACACCGGCCTGCCCATCGCGACCTCCGGCGCCGACTGGACGTCCGTCTTCGGCGAGGAGATGGTCGCGCTCGGCAAGGAGCGCGAGGACATCGTCGCCATCACCGCCGCGATGCTCCAGCCGGTCGGCCTCGACAAGTTCGCCAAGGCCTTCCCCGAGCGGGTCTTCGACGTCGGCATCGCCGAGCAGCACGGCGCCGTGTCCGCCGCGGGCCTGGCGCACGGCGGGCTGCACCCCGTCTTCGCCGTCTACGCCACCTTCCTCAACCGCGCCTTCGACCAGGTCCTGATGGACGTCGCCCTGCACAAGTGCGGGGTGACCTTCGTCCTGGACCGGGCCGGCGTCACCGGCACCGACGGCGCCTCCCACAACGGCATGTGGGACATGTCGATCCTTCAGGTCGTGCCGGGTCTCAGGCTCGCCGCCCCGCGCGACGCCGACCAGGTCCGCGCCCAGCTGCGCGAGGCCGTCGAGGTCGACGACGCGCCCACCGTGGTCCGTTTCTCCAAGGGCGCCGTCGGCCCCGCCGTGCCCGCCGTGGGCCGCGTGGGCGGCATGGACGTGCTGCGCGAACCCGGCACCCGGACCCCGGACGTGCTGCTGGTCTCCGTGGGCGCCCTCGCGCCGATGTGCCTGGAGATCGCCGCGCTCCTCGACAAGCAGGGCATCTCCACCACCGTCGTCGACCCGCGCTGGGTCAAGCCGGTCGACGAGGCCATGGCCCCGCTCGCGGAGCGCCACCGCGTCGTCGTCACCGTCGAGGACAACTCCCGCGTCGGCGGTGTCGGCTCGGCGATCGCCCAGGCCTTGCGCGACGCGGGCGTGGACGTGCCGCTGCGCGACTTCGGCATCCCGCCGCGCTTCCTCGACCACGCCTCCCGCGCCGAGGTGATGGCCGAGATCGGGCTCACCGCCCCGGACGTCGCCCGTCAGGTCACCGGCCTGGTCTCCAAGCTGGACGGCAGGTTCGACCGTACCGGCGACCGGGTCGACTCCGTGGAGCCCGCGCGGGACTGACCGCCACCGCCACCGCTCACGTCCGTACGGGCCGATGCCACCACCGGGAAGGTGGTGACATCGGCCCGTACGCGTGAAAACCGGCCGCGCCGGGGCACACGTACCACGCCCCCTCTCGATCATGTCGAGGACGACGAGCGTGGGAGGTACGCCCGTGAGCAGCAACCTCTTCCGGACGAAGAAGGTCGAGCAGTCCATCCGGGACACCGAGGAACCGGAGCACGCGCTCAGGAAAACCCTGTCCGCCCTCGACCTGACGGTCTTCGGCGTCGGCGTCATCATCGGCACGGGCATCTTCGTGCTCACCGGCACGGTCGCCAAGAACAACGCGGGACCCGCGGTGTCCCTGTCGTTCGTGGTGGCCGGCGTCGTCTGCGGGCTGGCCGCGCTGTGCTACGCGGAGTTCGCCTCCACCGTCCCGGTGGCCGGATCCGCGTACACCTTCTCCTACGCCTCCCTCGGCGAACTGCCCGCCTGGACCATCGGCTGGGACCTGGTCCTGGAGTTCGCGCTCGGCACGGCGGTGGTGGCCGTCGGCTGGTCCGGCTACGTCCGCTCGCTGCTGGACAACGCGGGCTGGCACATCCCCGAGTACCTCTCCGGCCGGGACGGCGCCCACGGCTTCGGCTTCGACATCCTCGCCGCCGCGCTCGTCCTGGTGCTCACGGCCATCCTGGTGGTCGGCATGAAGCTGTCCGCGCGGGTCACCACGGTCGTCGTCGCGATCAAGGTGACGGTCGTCCTCATCGTCATCATCGCGGGCGCCTTCTTCATCGACAGCGGCAACTACGACCCGTTCATCCCGAAGGCGCAGCCGGGCGAGGCGGGCGGCAACCTCAAGGCCCCCCTGATCCAGCTGATGTTCGGCTGGGCCCCCTCCAACTTCGGCGTGATGGGCATCTTCACCGCCGCGTCCGTCGTCTTCTTCGCCTTCATCGGCTTCGACATCGTGGCCACGGCCGCCGAGGAGACCCGGCACCCGCAGCGGGACATGCCCCGCGGCATCCTCGGCTCGCTGTTCATCTGCACCGCCCTGTACGTGGCGGTGTCGATCGTCGTCACCGGCATGGAGAAGTACAGCAAGCTGTCCGTGGACGCCCCGCTCGCCGACGCCTTCAAGGCCATCGGGCACCCCTGGTACGCGGGCGTGATCAGCTTCGGCGCCGCGATCGGTCTCACCACCGTCTGCATGATCCTGCTGCTCGGCCAGACCCGGGTGTTCTTCGCGATGAGCCGCGACGGGCTGCTGCCGCGGTTCTTCTCCCACGTCCACCCGCGCTTCCGCACCCCGCACCGGCCGACCATCCTGCTCGGCGTCCTCATCGCGGTCATCGCGGGCTTCACCAGCCTCAGCGAACTCGCCGAGCTGGTGAACATCGGCACGCTGTTCGCCTTCGTCGTGGTCGCGGTCAGCGTCATCATCCTGCGCAGGACCCGGCCCGACCTGCACCGCTCGTTCCGGACGCCGTGGGTGCCGTTCCTGCCGATCCTGTCGGTGTGCGCCTCGCTGTGGCTGATGCTGAACCTGCCCGCCGAGACGTGGCTGCGGTTCGCGATCTGGATGGTGATCGGCTTCTTCGTGTACTTCCTGTACGGCCGCACCCACAGCCGCCTCGGCCGCGAAGCGGCCGACGCCGGCGGACAGCCCTCCGGGAGCGGGGGGTGACTGCGCTGGGACGCGCAGTGCCTGCGGCGGCCTGCGCGGGTTCGGTGGGGTGCGCAGTGCCTGCGGCGGCCTGCGCGGGTTTCGGGGGGTGCGGGGTGCCTGCGGCGGCGCGGGTTCGGTGGGGTGCGCAGTGCCTGCGGCGCCTGTGCGGGCTTGTGGGGGTGCGCGTAGCGCCTGTGGTGCGGGCGGAGTCGGGGCCGGGCCGGGGGTGTCCGTCCTCGGAACGGCGCGGAATCGGTGGGCTGGAGAGGTGCTGGCGTCGACGCGCCAACCGCTGCGGGCGAACACCCCCGTCCCGTCCCCTTCCCGCCGTCGGCGGGCGCGGGTCGCGCGACGGCCCGGCCGCGCTTCACCGCCATCGGCGGCCGCGCCTCCCGCCATCCGCGGGCGTCGGGCGCGCTCCATCGCCGTGTGCGGCCTGCGCTAGGCCGGGCGGACCGAGCGGGGGCCGGTCACTTCGGCGCCCAGTTCGGTTACTCTGCGGCGCAGTTCGCGGTCTGCTGTGACGACCAGGACCGGGCGGTGGCCGGCGCGGGCGGTCAGGGCGACGATGTGGTCGTCGCCGCTGCCGGGTGCGGACTCCACCCGTACGCCCGGTACGGCCTCCACGCCCCGTGCCGCGCCCTCGACCACGAGGACCAGTTCCAGCGGGCCGGAGCGGCCCGGCAGGCCGTCCGACGCCAGCCGGTCCCGCAGGCGTTCCGCGGCTCCCCGTCGGTCCCGCCACCAGCCGTCGGGCACCGACCCGACCACGTTCGCGCCGTCGACGATCACGAGCAGGGGGAGTTCCGCGTCCATGCGGCAAGGGTGACACGGACGGCCCGGGGCGCCGGCTCAGTCGAAGCTGGCGAAGTACGCCGCCACCATGTCCTCGTCGCCGTGGCCCTGCGCCGCGGCGCGCTCCAGGCGTTCGGCGCTCGCGGCGGCGACGTCCAGCCGTACGCCGTTCTGCCGCCCCGCCTCTACGATCAGCCGCGCGTCCTTGGCCGCGGTGACCACCGCGAACTGGGCGGGGGAGAGTTGCTCGTTCAGCAGCAGGCCGGTCTTGGCGTGCAGGTAGCCCATGTCGAGCGGGCCGTCGGCGATCAGGGCGAAGAACTGCTGCGGGTCGACGTCGAGGGCCTGCGCCAGCGCGAGCACCTCGCCGGCCGCCGTGGTGGCCGCGAGCACCCAGCTGTTGGCGACCAGCTTCAGCCGGGAGGCGCTGCCGTCCGCGCCGTCCTCGCCGGTCCACACCGTGCGGGCGCCCACCGCGTCGAACACCGGCTGCACCGCCGCCCGCCCCTCGGCGGGCCCGGCGGCCAGCACGGTCAACTGGCCGGCCTCCGCGGGCTGGCGGGTGCCGAGCACCGGGGCGTCGTAGAAGACCAGGCCGTGCTCGCGGGCGAACGCGGCCAGTTCGCCGGTCGCCTCGATCCCGGCGGTGGTCGACTGGACCCAGGCGGTGCCGGGCCGCAGCGCCTCGGCGGCGGCGCGCATGACGTCCAGGGCGGCCGGACCGTCGTGCAGGATCGTCAGCACCACGTCGGCGCCCCGCACCGCCTCGGCGGGGCTGTCGGCGACCTGCGCGCCGTCGGCGGCGAGCGGCTCGGCCTTGGCGTGGGTGCGGTTCCAGACGCGGACGGTGTGGCCGGCGCGGGCGAGGTTGCGGGCCATCGCGGCCCCCATGATGCCCGTGCCGAGGACGCTCACGGTCAGCTTGTCGGTCATTTCGTGGGTTTCCCTTTCCGGGGTGGCGTGCGGCCTGTGTTGGTGCCGGGGTCCAGCCTGCCCGTTCGAACGCCCGGCCCCCACCTCAACCGCCCAGGGAGCCGCACGCTTAGAGTGAACCGGTGAACGGCGACTGGCTCCTGCGCGGCCGTGACGGCCGGCTCAGTGTCTACCTGTCCGCGGGCGAAGCGGTCCTGTGCCGGGCGGAACGGGCGCCCGGCGGCCCCTGGTCGCCCGCCCGCCGAGTCGGCGGCGAGCAGAGACTGCTCGGCTCGTGCGCCGTCGGCCAGGGCCCCGACCGGTACGCCCACCTGGTCTCGTGGCGGCCCACCGGCTCCGGCGAGGCGGGCCTCGTCCACTCCACCCACTTCCGGCCGCGGCTCGCCGCCCTCGACTGGGCCCCGGTCGGCCACCCCAACAAGAAGGGCGCCGTCACCGGCACGCCCGCCGTGGCGGTCGACGCGCAGGGCCGGGGCCACGTCTTCGTCCGCAACCGGGGCGGCGGGGTGAGCATGGTCGCCCAGAGGGAGAAGGGCGGCTGGGACCCCTGGCGGGACCTCAAGGGCAGTGACGTACAGGACGGGTTGGCGGCCGTGACGGGGGAGTCGGGGCGCGTGCAGTTGTACGCGGCCGTGCCCGGCGGCATCCTGCACTGGCGGCAGGAGGAGCCGGGCGCGCGGCCGGTCCTCCAGGAGGCGCTGGAGGCGCCGGTCCGCCCGGGCACCCTGTACGCGCTGGCGACCTCCGCGGAGCGCACGACCCTCTTCTACACCGCCGAGTCGGGCGACCTGTGCGCCTGGCGCCCCGGCTCCAAGCCGGCCGCCCTGCTGCCCTCCGCGGGCCCCGGCCCGGTGCGTGCCGTGCGTTGTGAACTCGACGGCTACGACTGCACGTTGCTGGCCCAGCGTTCGGCGAGCGGTCGCGTCGCCTTCGCCGCCTACCCGACCGAGCAGGAGTCGGCCGGCGCCTGGTGGGCGGAGTCCGGACCGCAACTCCCCGCGGACGCCGAGGTGTCGGCGGCCGTCGACGAGGACGGCCGCGTGGTGGCGGCAACGTTGTCCCCGTCCGCGGGCCGCCTGCTGCTCACCCGCCGCAAGGACGAGCCGGGCCTCGCGCTGGAGGCGTGGCGGGAGGCCTGAGGAGACGAAGGAGGGCCTCCGCCGCGCGGCGGAGGCCCTCCTCAGGGGTGTGCGGCGGTTACGCGGGGACCGACGCCAGGCCCGGGGCCAGGAACTTCTTGCCGTTGACGCGCTCGGAGACGCCCTCGCGGTCCAGGTACGGCGTGATGCCGCCCAGGTGGAAGGGCCAGCCGGCGCCGGTGATCAGGCACAGGTCGACGTCCTGGGCCTCGGCGACGACGCCCTCGTCGAGCATCAGGCCGATCTCCTGGGCGACCGCGTCCAGGACGCGGTCGCGGACCTGCTCCTCGGTCAGCACCGTGTCGCCCTGCTTCAGCAGCGCGGCGACCTCCGGGTCCAGCTCCGGCTTGCCGCTGTCGTAGACGTAGAAGCCGCGCTTGCCCGCCTTGACGACGGCGGCGAGGTTCTCGGAGACCGTGAAGCGGTCCGGGAACGCCCGGTGGAGTGTCTCGGAGACGTGCAGGCCGATCGCCGGGCCGACCAGTTCGAGGAGGACCAGGGGAGACATCGGCAGGCCCAGGGGCTCGACCGCCTTCTCGGCGGCCTCGACCGGGGTGCCCTCGTCGATGACGTTCTGGATCTCGCCCATGAAGCGGGTCAGGATGCGGTTCACGACGAACGCCGGGGCGTCCTTGACCAGGACCGCGGTCTTCTTCAGCTTCTTGGCCACCGCGAACGCGGTCGCCAGGGAGGCGTCGTCGGTCTGCTCGCCCCGGACGATCTCCAGGAGGGGGAGGACCGCGACCGGGTTGAAGAAGTGGAAGCCCACGACCCGCTCGGGGTTCTTCAGCTTCGACGCCATCTCCGTGACGGAGAGGGAGGAGGTGTTGGTGGCGAGGATCGCGTGCGCCGGGGCGACCGCCTCGACCTCCGCGAACACCTGCTGCTTGACGCCGATCTCCTCGAACACGGCCTCGATGATGAAGTCCGCGTCGGCGAAGCCCTCCGCCTTGTCCAGCACGCCGGTGACGAGGGCCTTCAGGCGGTTGGCCTTGTCCTGGTTGACGCGGCCCTTGGCGAGCAGTTTGTCGATCTCGGCGTGGACGTAGCCCACACCCTTGTCGACGCGCTCCTGGTCGATGTCGGTCAGGACGACCGGGACCTCCAGGCGGCGCAGGAAGAGCAGGGCGAGCTGGCTGGCCATCAGGCCGGCGCCGACGACGCCCACCTTGGTGACGGGGCGGGCCAGCGACTTGTCCGGCGCGCCGGCCGGGCGCTTGCCGCGCTTCTGCACCAGGTTGAACGCGTAGATGCCGGCGCGCAGTTCGCCGCCCATGATGAGGTCGGCGAGCGCCTCGTCCTCGGCGTCGTAGCCCTGCTGGAGGTCGCCGTTCTTGGCGGCGGCGATGATGTCGAGGGCGCGGTAGGCGGCCGGGGCCGCGCCGTGCACCTTGGAGTCCGCGACGAAGCGGCCCTTGGCGACGGCCTGGTCCCAGGCATCGCCGCGGTCGATCACCGGGCGCTCGACGACGATCTCGCCCTTGAGGACGGACGCCGTCCAGATCAGCGACTGCTCCAGGAAGTCGGCGCCCTCGAACAGTGCGTCGGCGATCCCGAGCTCGTGGACCTGCTTGCCCTTGAGCTGCTTGTTCTGGTTGAGGCTGTTCTCGATGATGACCGAGACGGCCTTGTCGGCGCCGATCAGGTTCGGCAGCAGCGTGCAGCCGCCCCAGCCGGGCACCAGGCCGAGGAAGACCTCGGGCAGCGAGAACGCCGGGAGGGCCGCGGACACCGTGCGGTAGGTGCAGTGCAGGCCGATCTCCACGCCGCCGCCCATGGCCGCGCCGTTGTAGTACGCGAAGGTGGGGACGGCCAGCTTCGACAGCCGCTTGAAGACGTCGTGGCCGCCCTTGCCGATGGCGAGCGCGTCCTCGTGCCGCTTGAGCAGCTCGACGCCCTTGAGGTCGGCGCCGACGGCGAAGATGAACGGCTTGCCGGTCACGCCGACGCCGACGATCTCGCCGTCCGCGGCCTCCTTCTCGACCTGGTCGATGGCGGCGTCGATGTTCGCCAGCGACTGCGGGCCGAGGGTGGTCGGCTTGGTGTGGTCGTGCCCGTTGTCGAGCGTGATCAGCGCGAAACGGCCGGCGTTGAGGGGCAGGTCGAAGTGGCGTACGTGCGCACTCGTGACGACCTCGTCCGGGAACAGCTCGGCCGCGCCCTTGAGCAGTTCGGCGGTGGTGCTCACTTGTCCCCCTCGAAGTGCGGGTTCTCCCAGATGACCGTCGCGCCCATGCCGAAGCCGACGCACATGGTGGTCAGGCCGTAGCGGACGTGCGGCTGCTCCTCGAACTGGCGGGCCAGCTGCGTCATCAGGCGGACGCCGGAGGAGGCGAGCGGGTGGCCGAAGGCGATGGCGCCGCCGTACTGGTTGACGCGCTCGTCGTCGTCGGCGATGCCGTAGTGGTCGAGGAAGGCCAGGACCTGGACGGCGAACGCCTCGTTGATCTCGAAGAGGTTGATGTCCTCGATCGACAGGCCCGCCTTGGCGAGGGCCTTCTCCGTCGACGGGATCGGGCCGTAGCCCATGACCTCCGGCTCGACGCCCGCGAAGGCGTAGGAGACCAGGCGCATCTTGACCGGCAGGCCGTTCTCGCGGGCGAAGTCCTCGGAGGCGATGATCGAGGCGGTCGCGCCGTCGTTCAGACCGGCCGCGTTGCCCGCGGTGACCCGGCCGTGCACACGGAACGGCGTCTTCAGGCCCTGCAGGTTCTCCAGGGTGGTGCCCGGGCGCATCGGCTCGTCGGCCGTGACCAGGCCCCAGCCCGTCTCGCCGGCCTCGGGGCTGGTGCGCCGTACGGAGATCGGGACCAGGTCGGCCTGGATCTTGCCGTTGGCGTACGCCTTGGCGGCCTTCTCCTGCGAGCGCACCGCGTACTCGTCGGCGCGCAGCTTGGTGATGTGCGGGAAGCGGTCGTGCAGGTTCTCCGCCGTCATGCCCATGAACAGGGCGGACTCGTCGACCAGCTTCTCGCTGACGAACCGCGGGTTGGGGTCGACGCCCTCGCCCATCGGGTGGCGGCCCATGTGCTCGACACCGCCGGCGATGACGGCGTCGTACGCGCCGAACGCGATGGAGCCGGCCGTGGTCGTCACGGCGGTCAGGGCGCCCGCGCACATGCGGTCGATGGAGTAGCCGGGCACCGACTGGGGCAGGCCGGCGAGGATGCCGGCGGTGCGGCCCAGCGTCAGACCCTGGTCGCCGATCTGCGTGGTCGCGGCGATGGCGACCTCGTCGATCTTCTTCGGGTCGAGGCCCGGGTTGCGGCGCAGCAGCTCCCGGATCGCCTTCACGACCAGGTCGTCGGCGCGGGTCTCGTGGTAGATGCCCTTCGGGCCCGCCTTGCCGAAGGGGGTGCGGACGCCGTCGACGAACACGACGTCCCTGACAGTACGAGGCACGATGGCTCTCCTCCAGGGTGCGGGATGGCACTGCTGCGGCACGCTGAGCGCGCGCTCAGGCCTATGCTACTTGTGGGTAACACTGCTGCACACCCCCAACGGCTGGAGCGGCGAAGGTCACACCCGAACGGACCCCACGGCGCCGCCGCCGACCCCCGCGAGGGGGAGGGCCGTCAACGGCTTCCGTGTCTCCTTCCTCGGCGTGCCGGACCAGGATCTTGGCGTGATCTCGACGTCGGACGGCGCCGGGCGGCGTCAGGAGCCCCGCGCGGCGGTCAGGCGGACAGGGCTGTCACCAGCGCCGGCGTGACCTGCTCGACCTGCCAGGGCCGCGCGCCGTGCCCGGTGAGCGCGGCCGCCACCGACTCCGCGTCCACGACCTGCGGCGGCTCCCAGCACACGCGCCGCACCGTGTCCGGCGTGATCAGGTTCTCCTGCGGCATGTTCAGCCGCTCCGCCAGCGCCGACACCGCGGCCCGCGCCGCCGACAGCCGTGCCGCGGCGGCCGGGTCCTTGTCGGCCCAGGCCCGCGGCGGCGGGGGTCCCGTCACCGGCTGGCCCGGCTGCGGCAGCTGGGTGTCGGGGAGTTCCTTGGCGCGGTCCACCGCCGCCTGCCACTGCTCCAGCTGGCGTCGTCCCATGCGGTGCCCGAACCCGTTCAGCGCGGCCAGCGCGTGCACGTTGGCCGGTATCGCGAGAGCCGCCTCGACGATCGCGGCGTCGCCCAGCACCTTGCTCGGGGAGACGTCCCGCCGCCGGGCGATCCGGTCCCGGGTCTGCCACAGCTCGCGCACCACGGCGAGCTGCCGGCGCCGGCGCACCTTGTGCATCCCGGAGGTGCGGCGCCAGGGGTCCTTGCGCGGCTCGGCGGGCGGCGCGGCCGCGATGGCGTCGAACTCCTGCAGGGCCCACTCCAGCTTGCCCTGCCGCTCCAGCTCCTTCTCCAGCGCGTCGCGCAGGTCCACCAGGAGCTCGACGTCCAGCGCCGCGTACCGGAGCCACGGCTCGGGCAGCGGGCGGGTGGACCAGTCGACGGCGGAGTGTCCCTTCTCCAGGACGAATCCGAGGACGCCCTCGACCATGGCGCCCAGTCCGACCCGCGGGAACCCGGCGAGGCGCCCCGCGAGTTCGGTGTCGAACAGCCGGGCCGGCACCATGCCTATCTCCCGCAGGCACGGAAGGTCCTGGGAGGCCGCGTGCAGCACCCACTCCGCGTCGGCCAGCGCCTCGCCGAGACCGGAGAGGTCGGGGCAGGCCACGGGGTCCACCAGCGCGCTTCCCGCGCCCTCGCGGCGCAGCTGGACGAGGTAGGCCCGCTGGCCGTACCGGTAGCCGGAGGCGCGCTCGGCGTCGACGGCCACCGGCCCGGTGCCGGCGGCGAAGGCGCCGATCACCTCGGCCAGCGCGTCCTCGTCGGCGGTGACGGGCGGAATGCCCTCGCGCGGCTCCAGCAGAGGAATCGGCGCCCCTTCGTCAGTAGATCCGCCGTCGTCCGGAGGGGCGCCTCCGGTGGTTCGCAGTGAGATGTCTGCTGCGGTCTCTTGGGCGTCGGTCACCTGTCAAGGGTATCTGTGTGTGGACAGCGCCCGCCGACGTAACGTTCCGTCGGCGGGCGCCTGGGGGTCGTAAACCGGTCAGCAAGGTGAAACGTCCGGTTCACGACGTGGACGGGCGGGCGGACGGGGCTCGGGGGCCGGTCCGGTTCACGCCGGTGAACGGTCGGGGGCGGTGTCCGGTGAACGATCGGGGCCGGTGTCCGCGGCCTGCGGACGGTCGGGGTCGGTGGACGGTGCGGACGGTCGGGTCCGGACGGTGCGGACGGTCGGGGTCAGTGGATGATGCCGGTGCGCAGGGCGACGGCGACCATGCCGGCGCGGTCGCCGGTGCCGAGCTTGCGCGCGATGCGGGCGAGGTGGCTCTTGACGGTCAGCGCGGACAGGCCCATGGAGACGCCGATCGCCTTGTTCGACTGGCCCTCCGCCACCAGCCGCAGCACCTCGACCTCACGGCCGGACAGTTCGCGGTAGCCGCCAGGGTGGCTCGGGGCGCCCGGGTGACGGCGGTGCAGCCGGGCGGCGGCCGCGCCGATGGGAGCGGCGCCCGGCCGGGTGGGGAGCCCGACGTTGGTACGGGTGCCGGTGACGACGTAGCCCTTCACACCGCCCGCGAGGGCGTTGCGCACGGCGCCGATGTCGTCGGCGGCGGAGAGGGCGAGTCCGTTGGGCCAGCCCGCGGCACGGGTCTCCGACAGGAGGGTGAGGCCCGAGCCGTCGGGCAGGTGGACGTCGGCGACACAGATGTCGCGGGGGTTGCCGATGCGGGGACGAGCCTCCGCGACGGACGAGGCCTCGATGACGTCGCGCACACCGAGCGCCCACAGGTGGCGGGTGACGGTGGAGCGGACGCGCGGGTCGGCCACGACCACCATGGCGGTCGGCTTGTTCGGGCGGTAGGCGACCAGGCTTGCGGGCTGCTCGAGGAGAACGGACACCAGGCCTCCTGGGGGGTGGGACGGCTTTGTAGGTCAAAGTCGTCTTCGGCACCAAACCTCCGGGCCTTTAGAAAAAGATCACGATTTAGTGAGTAACAATCTGCGCAATTCGGACAGGCTGTCGATCGTTCGGTGAGCGAATCGGTTCGTTCGAGGGGTCACCTATGACTGAAAGTGGCCGTATCGACAAAGAGATGGGCAAAAGGGTGGTCAGCGGGGAGAGTGCCGTGGTCAGGGGGGAGGCCGGCGCGGTCAGTGGAGGGACCGCCCTGGTCAGTGGAGGGACCGCCGTGGTCAGTGGAGGGACCGCCGTGGTCAGCGGGGGGACTGCGGTCCGCGCCGCTGCGGCAGCGTCACCACCGACGCGTCGCCCGGCCCGGCCGGCGGCAGCCCGGCGACCTGTGCGAGCAGATCGCACCAGGCGGCCAGGTGACCGGCCGTGTCCGGGACGCCGCCCAGGCCCTCGCGCGGCGTCCAGGAGGCGCGGATCTCGATCTGCGAGGCGGCGGGGCGCTCCGCCAGCCCGCCGAAGTAGTGGGAACTCGCCCGCGTGACCGTGCCGCTGGGCTCGCCGCACGCCAGCCCGCGCGCCTGCAGCGCGCCGGTCAGCCACGACCAGCACACCTCGGGCAGCAGCGGGTCGGCGGCCATCTCCGGCTCCAGCTCCGCGCGCACCAGCGTCACCAGCCGGAAGGCGCCCCGCCAGGCGTCGTGCCCCTCCGGCTCGTGCAGCAGCACCAGCCGGCCGTCGGCCAGGTCCTGGTCGCCGTCGACGACCGTGGCCTCCAGCGCGTACGCGAACGGCGCCAGCCGCTGCGGCGCGCGGGTCGGCTCCACCTCGATCTGGGGCCGCAGCCGGCTGCCGCGCAGCGCCTCGACCGCGGCCCGGAAGGCCGGCGGAGCCGTGGTGCTCGCATGCCGGTCCGCATCCCCGGTGTCCTTCGCGTCGTCCATGTCGCCAGCGCCGTCCGACAGTCGTTCCTGAGCCGCAGCCATGCGGGAAGGTTAAAGGGAACCGGGGCTCCGCGCGGGCCTAGACACCCCGGGCCCGCGACGCCGGACCGGCCGCGCGGTGCCCCGGCCTTGGCGACGGGCGGCGGCCCGCGTCGTGCGAGACTTTCCCCCGTGAGTGCCAACGACACCCCCGCGGCCCGCCCGCAGCCGACAGCCACGTACGACTCCGCCTTCCTCAGGGCCTGCCGGCGCGAGCCCGTGCCGCACACGCCGGTGTGGTTCATGCGGCAGGCCGGGCGCTCCCTGCCGGAGTACCGCAAGGTCCGCCAGGGCATCGGGATGCTCGATTCCTGCATGCGGCCCGACCTGGTCACCGAGATCACGCTGCAGCCGGTGCGCCGGCACGGCGTGGACGCGGCGATCTACTTCAGCGACATCGTCGTGCCGCTGAAGGCCATCGGCCTCGACCTCGACATCAAGCCCGGCGTCGGGCCGGTCGTCGAGCAGCCGGTCCGCACCCGCGCCGACCTCGCGCGGCTGCGCGACCTGACCCCCGAGGACGTCTCCTACGTCACCGAGGCGATCGGCCTGCTGACCCGCGAGCTCGGCCCGACCCCGCTCATCGGATTCGCCGGCGCCCCCTTCACCCTCGCGAGCTACCTTGTCGAGGGCGGCCCGTCGCGCACGTACGAGAACGCCAAGGCGATGATGTACGGCGACCCGGAGCTGTGGGCCGACCTGCTCGACCGCCTCGCGGACATCACGGCCGCCTTCCTGAAGGTGCAGATCGAGGCGGGCGCCTCCGCGGTCCAGCTCTTCGACTCCTGGGCCGGCGCGCTCGCCCCCGCCGACTACCGCCGCTCGGTGATGCCCGCCTCCGCCAAGGTCTTCGACGCCGTCGCCGGGTACGGCGTCCCGCGCATCCACTTCGGCGTCGGCACCGGCGAGCTGCTGAAGCTGATGGGCGAGGCCGGCGCGGACGTCGTCGGCGTCGACTGGCGCGTCCCGCTCGACGAGGCCGCCCGGCGGGTCGGCCCGGGCAAGGCGCTCCAGGGCAACCTCGACCCGACGGTGCTGTTCGCCACCACGGAGGCCGTCGAGGCGAAGACCCGCGAGGTGCTCGACTCCGCGGCCGGCCTGGAGGGCCACGTGTTCAACCTCGGCCACGGCGTCATGCCGTCCACCGACCCGGACGCGCTCACCCGGCTCGTGGAATACGTCCACACGCACACCGCGCGCTGACCTACCAGGTCTGCCGGGGCCGCGCCTGCCTGCCGAACAGCAGGCCGGGCGGTTCCGGCGGCGCGGGAGTGCCCGGCTTCAGCGGCCAGGCGAGCAGCATGCCGACGACGAAGCCGACCACGTGCGCCGCGTACGCCACGGTGCCGGCGGCGGAGACGCCCCCGCCGGAGGAGTACACCGCCTGCAGCGCGAACCAGAAGCCCAGCACCAGCCAGGCCGGCAGCCTGAGCGGCAGGAAGACCAGGAACGGCACGAGCACCCACACCCTGGCTCTCGGATACAGCACGAGGTAGGCGCCCAGCACACCCGCGATGGCCCCGGACGCGCCGATCAGCGGGTCGGTGGAGTCGGCGTTGAACAGGGCGAAGCCGTACGACGCCGCGTAGCCGCACACCAGGTAGAACAGCGTGAACCGGACGTGCCCCATGCGGTCCTCGACGTTGTTGCCGAAGATCATCAGAAACAGCATGTTGCCCAGCAGGTGCAGCCAGCTGCCGTGCAGGAACATCGCGGTGAAGACGGACACCGGCGGGGACTTGTCGTAGTCCGGCGGGGCCACCACGCAGCCCGCGCCGTGCGCGCCCACGGCGACGTCGCCGGTCGGCACCAGCCGCGGCATCTGATGGTGGATCAACTCCCGCGGCACCGCCGCGTAGTGGTCGAGGAACGCCTGCAGGTGGCACAGCTGCGACAGGCTGCTGTCGCCCGCCACGGAACCGGCGAGGCCGGGCGTGTACAGGAAGACCAGGACGTTCGCGGCGACCAGCGTGTACGTCACCCACGGGGTGCGCCGCACCGGGTTCACGTCATGAACGGGGATGACCACAACGGACTACTGCCCGGGATCGGCCCCGCGAACCCGTGAACGGCGGCCCGCGCGCGTGCGTATGTCTCCTCAACCGCCCGCGGCGCGGGGAAGGCGGGTCGCGGGGACGACGTGAGGAAACAGGCGATGAACGACCGAGTTACTCCTGCGGTGCACGCACTGCCCGACGGTGAGGCGGAGCTCGCCCTCGTGGTCCGTCTGCCCTGGGAGGACGTGGCCAGGCTGGGCCAGGAGGCCGGACGGCTGGCCTCGCAGATGCAGCGGCCGGTGACGCTGGACGAGGCGGTGAGCCACCGGCTGCGGTCCGCGCGGCCGGCCGCGGCGCACGCGAAGCCCGCCGGGGAGCAGCCGGCCGCCGCCATGCCCGCGAGCGCGTCCGTGTCGTCGCTGCCCTCGCGGGCGCCGGCCGAGCACGCGCGGCAGGCGATCGAGCGGATCAACGGGTCGGCCTGAGCGCCCCCGCGGGACGCGCCCGTGCGGGCGCGTCCCGCGCGCCCGTCACCCCGTGCCCCGCTCCACCCCGTGCCCTGCTACCCCGTGTCCCGCTCCACCCCGTCCCCTGCTCCACCGTGCCCCGCTCCACCGTCCGTCGTTACACCGTGCCCCGCTTCACCGCCGCCGTCGCCTTGCGGGCCGCCACCAGCACCGGGTCCCACACCGGGCTGAACGGCGGGGCGTAGCCGAGGTCCAGGGCCGTCATCTGCTCCACCGTCATGCCGGCGGTCAGGGCCACGGCCGCGATGTCGACCCGTTTGGCCGCGCCCTCCCGGCCGACGATCTGCACGCCGAGCAGGCGGCCCGTCCGCCGCTCGGCGAGCATCTTCACCGTCATGGGAGAGGCGCCGGGGTAGTAGCCCGCCCGGCTGGTCGACTCGACGGTGACCGTCTCGAACTGCAGGCCGGCGCGGCGGGCGTCCTTCTCGCGCAGTCCGGTGCGCGCGATCTCCAGCTCGCACACCTTGCTCACCGCCGTGCCGACCACGCCCGGGAAGGTGGCGTAGCCGCCGCCGACGTTGGTGCCGATGACCTGGCCGTGCTTGTTGGCGTGGGTGCCCAGCGCGATGTGCCGCTCCTGGCCGGAGACCAGGTCCAGGACC
This sequence comes from Streptomyces sp. NPDC020490, assembly GCF_044335305.1. Lineage (NCBI taxonomy): Bacteria > Bacillati > Actinomycetota > Actinomycetes > Kitasatosporales > Streptomycetaceae > Streptomyces > Streptomyces sp. NPDC020490. The sequence goes on from NZ_JBIRUY010000017.1 coordinate 60,970, forward strand.
TCGACGCAGTCCCCGCCGGCCCAGACGTTCTGCTGCCCGCGCACCCGCATCGCGAGGTCGGTGAGCAGGCCGCGGTGGGCGCCCAGGGGCAGCCCGGCGGCCTCGGCGAGCGCGGTCTCGGGGCGCACGCCGATGCCGAGGACGACCACGTCCGCCGGGAACTCGGCGTCCTCGGTCGCCACCGCCCGCACCCGCCCGTCCTCGCCCGTGAGCACCTTGGTGACCTCGGCGTCGTCGACCATGGTGATGCCCAGGCCCTCCATGGCCGCGTGCACCAGGCGGCCCATGTCGGGGTCCAGCGTGGACATCGGCTCGCTGCCGCGGTTGACGACCGTCACCCGGTAGCCGCGGTTGATCAACGCCTCGGCCATCTCGACGCCGATGTAGCCCGCCCCGACCACCACGGCGCGCCGCCCACGCGTGCGGGCCAGCGTGTCCAGCAGGGCCTGCCCGTCGTCGAGGGTCTGCACGCCGTGCACGCCGGGGGCGTCGATGCCCGGCAGGTCCGGGCGGACCGGCCGGGCCCCGGTGGCGATCACGAGCTTGTCGTACGACGTCCAGGACTCGGCCCCGGAGTCGACGTCACGCGCGCGTACCCGCCCCCGGGCGACGTCGATCTCCGTGACCTCCGTCCGCATGCGCAGGTCGATGTCCCGCGCGCGGTGCTCCTCGGGCGTGCGCGCGATCAGCCGGTCCCGGTCGGGCACGTCGCCGCCCACCCAGTACGGGATGCCGCACGCCGAGAAGGAGGTGAAGTGGCCCCGCTCGAACGCCACGATCTCCAGTTCGCCGGGGCCCTTCAGCCGGCGGGCCTGCGACGCCGCGGACATCCCCGCGGCGTCGCCGCCGATCACGACCAGTCGCTCCCTCGCACCGCTCATCGTCATGCGAACACGCTACGGCCCCCCGGCACTTCAGTGCCGCTCGCCACCCTCCTCCTGCACCGGCCGGGCCGCCGGCAGGTGGCCCGAGGCGCTCGGCACCGGCGCGCTGTGCATCGGCGCGCTGTGCATCGGGGCGTTCGGCATCGGCGCGCCCGGCACGGGCGCGGCGGCCGTCCGCCGCGGCAGCCGGGGGCGCACCAGCCGCCGCCAGACGAGCACGAGCAGGGCCGCCACCACCGCGAACGGCAGCACCGCCCCGAACGCCACCGCCAGCCAGCGCAGCATCGTCACGAACGCGTCCCAGCCGCCCGCGAGGGCGTCCACGAAGCCCGGGTCGCCGTCGTCCTCCGCGGCCTTCTTCACCGGCGTCTCGGACAGCGACAGGGTGATGGTGGCCAGGCTCGTGCGGTCCTTCAGGGACGCCTGCTGCGCCAGCAGCGCCTCCAGGTCGGCCTCGCGGCCGCTCAGCTCGCCCTCCAGCGCGACGACGTCGCTCAGCTTGGTGGCCTGGTCCATCAGTTCGCGGACCCGGGCGACGCTGGCCCGCTGCGACTTGATGCGGCTCTCCACGTCGACGACCTGGTCGGTGACGTCCTCGGCCTTCGCGGTGCGGTCCAGGAGCTTGCCCGCGCCCTGCAGATCGGTGAGGACGCCGTCGTACTTCTCCACCGGCACCCGCAGCACCACGCGCGTGTGCTCGTGGCCGTCCGCGTCGCGGGTGGTGTTCTCCTCGCCGACGTAGCCGCCCGCGTTCTCGGTGGTGGTGCGGGCCTGGTCGAGTGCCTTCGGCACGTCCTTGACCTGGACGGTCAGCGAGGCGGTGCGGATGATGCTGCTCGCCGTCAGGCGGGGCGTGCCGGACGCTCCGCGGCCGCTCGTGGCGCCACCGGAGGCGCCCGGCTTGGCGTCGCTCTGCGCGCCGCTCTGTGCGCCGCCCTGCGCATCGCTCTGCTGGGCGGCCTTCTCGCCGGCGCCGCCGCCCGCGTCGCTGCTGCTGTCGTTCGCGCTGCACCCCGTCAGCGCGAGGGCCGCGGCCAGCAGGATCCCGGCCACGGCCGGAACGGGTCGTACGGAACGCTGTACGCGCATGTGGGCATCCCCCGTGGGTCTGTGACGAATTACCTCTCTACGACGCGGCAGGCGGCCCGGACGTTTGGCGCGGGTGGTTCCGATGAGGTCACGGTCACGACTCGACAGGGCCACAAGGCCCTGGCGTGAGGGCCGGTGGCGTCTGAGAGGGTGGAGCCCATGAGCGGATCAGGCACGGGCACCGGGCAGGTCGTCGTCATCGGAGCGGGCATCGCGGGACTGGCCGCGGCGCACCGATTGCTGGAGCGCGGGGCGCGCGTGACGGTCCTGGAGGCATCGGAGAGGACCGGCGGCAAGCTGCTCGCCGGTGAGATCGCGGGCGTCCGCGTCGACCTCGGCGCCGAGTCGATGCTGGCCCGCCGCCCCGAGGCGGTCGCCCTCGCCCGCGAGGTGGGCCTCGCCGACCGTCTCCAGCCGCCCGCCACCGCGGCCGCCTCCGTCTGGACCCGCGGCGCCCTGCGCCCCATGCCCAAGGGGCATGTGATGGGCGTCCCCGGCACCGCCGCGGCCCTGTCCGGCCTGCTCTCCGACGAGGGCGTCGCCCGCATCGAGCGCGACGCCGACCTGCCCCGCACCGAGATCGGCGACGACGTGGCGGTGGGGGAGTACGTGGCGGCCCGGGTCGGCCGCGAGGTCGTCGACCGCCTCGTCGAGCCCCTCCTCGGCGGCGTGTACGCCGGCGACGCCTACCGCATCTCGATGCGCTCGGCGGTCCCGCAGCTCTACCGGGCCGCCCTGACGCACACCTCGCTGACCGAGGCGGTCCGCGAGATCCAGGCCAGGGCCGCCGCCGACCCGCAGACCGGCCCGGTGTTCCTGGGCATCGCCGGCGGCGTCGGCACGCTGCCCGAGGCGGTCGCCGAGTCCGTCACCGCGCGCGGCGGCGAGATCCTCACCGGGCAGCCGGCGACCGGGCTGCGCCGGGAGGCCGGCGGCGGCTGGCGGGTGACCGCGGGCGACCGGGTCCTGCACGCCGACGCCGTGGTCCTCGCCGTGCCCGCGCCCGCCGCCGCGGACCTGCTGGCGGCCGAGTCCCCCGCGGCCGCCGCCGAGCTGCGCACCGTCGAGTACGCCTCCATGGCCCTGGTCACCCTCGCCTACCGCCGCGCCGACGTCTCCCTCCCCGACGGCAGTGGCTTCCTCGTGCCGCCCGTCGACGGCCACACCATCAAGGCGTCCACGTTCGCCTCCCAGAAGTGGGGCTGGCTGGCCGAGGCGGCCCCGGACGTGGTGGTGCTGCGCACCTCCGTCGGACGCCACGGCGAGACGGAGATCCTCCAGCACGAGGACGCCCACCTCGTCGACGTCTCCCGGCGCGACCTGAAGGCGGCCACCGGCCTCGACGCCACCCCCCTGCAGGCCCGGGTCACCCGCTGGACCGACGGCCTGCCCCAGTACCCGGTCGGCCACCACGCGCGCGTGGCCCGCATCCGCGAGCACGTCGCCAAGCTGCCCGGCCTCGTCGTCTGCGGCGCGCAGTACGACGGCGTCGGCATCCCGGCCTGCATCGCGAGCGCCCACGCGGCCGTGGACCAGCTCGACGGAGACCTCGGCGGTGTGCGGCGGCTCACCGCCGACCCGGTGCAGAGTCTGCACGGAGGAGCAGGAGAATGAGGGACATGAGTGACGACGCCCCCACCACCGAGTCCGGCAGGATCCCGAACAAGGGCAAGCTGGCCAAGGACCTCAACGAGGTCATCCGCTACACGCTCTGGTCGGTCTTCAAACTGAAGGACGTCCTGCCCGAGGACCGCGCGGGCTACGCCGACGAGGTCCAGGAGCTGTTCGACCAGCTCGCCGCGAAGGACGTGACGATCCGCGGCACGTACGACCTGTCAGGGCTGCGCGCCGACGCCGACGTCATGATCTGGTGGCACGCGGAGACCAGCGACGCGCTGCAGGACGCGTACAACCTCTTCCGGCGCACGAAGCTGGGACGCGCCCTGGAGCCGGTGTGGTCGAACATGGCGCTGCACCGCCCCGCCGAGTTCAACCGCTCGCACATCCCGGCGTTCCTCGCCGACGAGACGCCGCGCGACTACATCAGCGTCTACCCGTTCGTGCGCTCCTACGACTGGTACCTGCTGCCCGACGAGGACCGCCGCCGCATGCTCGCCGACCACGGCAAGATGGCCCGCGGCTACCCGGACGTGCGCGCCAACACGGTCGCCTCCTTCTCGCTCGGCGACTACGAGTGGATCCTCGCCTTCGAGGCCGACGAGCTGTACCGCATCGTCGACCTCATGCGCCACCTGCGCGGCTCGGAGGCCCGGATGCACGTCCGCGAGGAGATCCCGTTCTTCACCGGCCGCCGCAAGTCCGTCGCCGACCTGGTCGCCGGGCTGGCCTGACCGGTCTGGCGGGCCTGACGGGCCTGACCGGTCTGGGTCCGTCGCCGGTGCCGGTGTGCACCGGCCGGGGGCGCGGGCGGCGCGCCGCCGTCAGCGCGCGCCGCCCGCCCCCGGCGCCGGCACCGGCTCCGTTTCCGGTCGCGGATTCCGCTTCGGCTCCGGCTCCGCTCTCGGCTCCGGCTCCCGGTGCGGCGCGCAGGCCGCCCGTCGCACCGGGAGCCGCCCGTCCAGCAGGTACGCCTCCAGGTAGCCGTTGACGCAGCGGTTCGCTCCGCCCGCCACGCCGTGCGTGCCGGCGTCCCGCTCCGTCACCAGCACCGACCCCGACAGGCGCCGACGCAGTTCCAGGGCGCCCTCGTAGGGGGCGGCGGCGTCCCGCTCGGCCGCCAGGATCAGCGTCGGCGGCAGCTCGCCGGGGCCGGTCCGCACGTCGAGCGGCCGCTGGCGCGGCACGGGCCAGTACGCGCACGGCAGGTTCGTCCACGCGTTGTCCCAGGTCTCGAACGGCGCCACCCGCGCGAGCCGCGTGTTGTCCCGGTCCCAGACCCGGAAGTCCGTCGGCCAGGGCGCGTCGTTGCACTCGACGGCCGTGTAGACCGCGCTCGCGTTCTCCGCCTCGGCCGCCGCCTCCCGGGGCGGCGCCGCCTGCTCGATCAGCGGCTTCGGGTCGCCCTTCAGGTACTGCGAGAGCGCCTCGGCGCGCAGCGGCCAGACGTCGTCGTAGTAACCGGCCGTCAGGAACGCGCTCCGCAACTGCCCCGGTCCCACCGTGCCGCCCGCCGGCCGGGCCGCGAGCCGCGTGCTCGCCCGGTCGTAGCTGCGCTGCACCGCGTCGGCCGTCGCCCCCAGCCCGTACACGGCGTCGTGCCGGGCCGTCCACTCCCGGAAGTCGGCCCAGCGGTCCTCGAACGCGGCCGACTGGGCGAGGTTGTTGCGGTACCAGATCTGCTCCGGGTCCGGGTTCACCGCCGCGTCGAACACCATCCGCCGCACGTGCGAGGGGAACATCGTCGCGTACAGCGCCCCGAAGTAGGTGCCGTACGACGCCCCCATGAACGTCAGCCGCCGCTCGCCCAGCGCGGCGCGCAGGACGTCCAGGTCGCGGGCGTTGTCGAGCGAGGTGTAGTGCCGCAGGGCGCTGCCCGCCCGCCGGGCGCAGCCGCGCGCGTACGCCTTGGCCTCGGCGACGCGCTCCCGCTTGTACGACTCCGAGGGGTGCGTGGGCGCCTGCGTGGGCCCCTTGAAGAACGTCCTCGGGTCCTGGCAGGACAGCGGGGCGGAACGGCCCACCCCGCGCGGGGAGTAGCCGACCAGGTCGTAGGCCGCCGCGATGCGCTTCCACTCCGGCATCAGACCCATCAGCGGGAAGTACCGGCCGTCGCCGCCCGGTCCGCCCGGGTTGAAGACCAGGGCGCCCTGGCGGGGTACCCGGCGCTCGCTGTCGCGCGGGTCCTTGCGCGTGGCCCGCACCCGGCTGACGGTCAGCCGGATCTGCCGGCCGTCGGGACGGGCGTAGTCGAGCGGTACGGACACCGTGCCGCACTGCAGACGGCCCGGCACGTCCTGGCCGTCCGCGCAGGTGCCCCAGTGGATGCCGGCGGCCGCGGCACGGGCGGCGGCGACCGCCGTACCGCGCACCGCGCCCGGCGTTCCCGGCGAGCCGCCGGCCGGGGCGGCGGCCAGGGCGGTCAGGAGCAAGGATCCGGCGGCCGTGTAGAGGGCGGGAGCTCTCATCGGTGTCATCGGTGTCCCTTCGGTGCACGGCTGCGACAAAAGGGATGTTTCGTTCGCGTGTCGAGGAAGGCAAGCACCGGCCCGCCGGTGTCGCCGCCAATGCCCCTGTGCGCCCCCGGCGAGGATCAGTCCCGGCCGGGCTGGTCACGGTGCGCGAATGCGGCGCGCAGTTCCGGTTCGCCGACGGCCCGGACGCCGCGCACGGCGACGCAGGTGAGGAACGTACGGTCGTCGGCGCCGGTCGCCCGCCGGGCCAGGGCGCACAGCAGCCGCTGCCCGGCCGGGGCGGCCCAGCGCGAGCACGGATGGACCTCGAACCGGGCTATGACCAGGCAGCTCAGCGTCATCGTCAGCGGCAGCGCGAACCAGAGGGTGACCAGATGGCGGGGCAGGCCCTCCTGAACGGGCGTCAGCAGCGCGGCCATGCACAGGACCGACACGGCCGCCGCCGCGAGGCGCACCCGGTGGACGCCCGCCGCGACGCTGCCCCGTCCGCCGTCGGGCTCGGCGAGGCCGGCGCGGACCAGCCGGTCGGCGATGCGGCCCACCTCGTCCGACGCGGCGACGGCTGCCCGGACCGGCGCTATGCGGCTCTGCCCCTCCGGGCCGACGGCGCCGATCACCGAGCGTTCCACGTCGTCCCGCCCGTGGGGGTCGACGACCGTCACCCAGCCGGTGTGGGCGAGCAGCAGCCGCCGCTGACGCGCCATGGCGACCATGGCCACGTCGGCCACCCGGCTCGGCCCGCCGGAGAGGAACGCGGCCTCGTACAGCGTCAGTTCGTGTTTCCGGGCATCCACTGCGGCGTCGGTGTCCACGGCCGCCGCGCGCGCCGCCGCCAGACACAGCCGCGTGCACGCCGTGCCGGCCACGGCCCAGGCCGACAGGAGAAGAACCCAGAACATGCAGCGTTTCTATGCCAAAGCCCCCAGGCGACGCCATGGCCTGTTCACCATCCGGACGCGGAGTCGTGGATATGTGACGTTCCGCCGGTGGCGACATGACGAGGCGTGGCGACGTGACGAGGCGCGGTGACGTGACGATGCGTGGCTACGGGCTCGGCGGGGGCGGGCTGGAGGCGGCCGGTGGGAGCGGGTAGTCCGGCGAGGCCGACGGCGTGACCGGTACCGCCGGGACGGGTACGGCGGAGGCGGAGACGGGACCGGGCGGGGCCGGGGACGGGGTGAGCGGCGGGGTGCTGTCCGCGGCCAGGTCACGGGCCAGGGCGTCCCAGTCGACGTACCCCGTGGCCTCCAGGACCTTGATGTGGTCCAGCACCACCGTGTTGGCGTCGTCGGCGAGCGCCCGCACCAGCGAGTTGCGGGTGCCGGCGCGCACCTGGGCGACGAGGGAGAAGACCCTGCCGTGCGCGAGCCGCAGGATGTTGGCGAACTGCCGGTCGAAGTCGGTCCCCCGCGCCGCGTCCAGCGTGGCCAGCCAGCCCTGCTGCTGGGCGTTGGGCTCGTCGGGCAGCCGCAGTCCGAGCTGGGCCGCCACCTCCCGGACCCGCCGGTCGAGGAAGGTGTGCCCCTCGACGAGGTGCCGCCCCGCCGTCCGTACGGCCTCGGTGGTGCCCTTCTGCTGGGCCTGCTGTCCGGCGGGCAGCTCCCACAGGCCGGCGAGGCGGACCTTCGTGACGAACTCGCGGTCGGTACCGGACAGCGGGCCGTACGCCGTCGACATGGTCTGGGCGTTCAGCACGTCGACGCCGGTACCGGACCGGTCGGCGTAGGACCAGATCGGGAAGATCAGCGCCACCAGGGTCGCCGCCAGGCCCGTGATGATGATCCCGGTGCCGCTGACGATGCCTCGGACTCCGACTGTGCCTCTGTTCCTGCCTCTGCCTCTGGCCGACGGCCGCGGTCGCATGGTGCCTCCTGCTTGCCCCACCGCAGCTGGTGCGCTCCGGATGCGGACCGGCATCGTACTGCGGAGGCCGTATCACCTTCCGTACCAGGTCAGATGAGCGTCAACGGGGCGAATGGGGGGAGGGGCCGGCTCAGCGGCGCAGCAGCGCCCGGCGCGCCGCCCGGGCGATCCGCACGGCCGGCCGCCGGGACCGTGGCGCGGGTCCCGACCGTTCCAGCCACCAACGCCGCAACTCCCGCCGGGCGGGCCCGGCTTCGACGCCGTCGGTGAGCAGCAGATGCGCGGCGAAGTCCAGCGCGTCACGCCGGTACCCGCCGGTCATCGGATGGCCGTGGGCGTAGGCGAGGAAGGCGGCACGGTAGCCCTCGCCGAGGATCACGGGCAGTTCGGGCGCGACCTTGCCCACGACGTCCGCCCGCTTCCCGGCCAGCGCCCGCGCCTGCACGTCCAGCCGCATCCGGTCGAACCCCTCCGGCGCGGGCGTGCCGGCGACGAGCGCGGACAGCAGAGCGGCCTGCACCAGCCCGACCCGCTGTCGCGCACCCGAGTCGGCCGCCGCCTCCGTCTCCCTGCCGGGCAGTCCGCTTCCGGCCGCCGCCGCCTCCGTCTCCTTGCCGGGCAGTCCGCTTCCGGCCGCCGCCTCCGTCTCCCTGCCGGGCAGTCCGCTTCCGGCCGCCGCCGCCTCCGTCTCCTTGCCCGGCAGCCCGCCTCCGGTGGTCGCCGTCGCCTGCGCCCCGCTGCCCGGTCGTACGGCTCCGGTGGTCGCCGTCGCCTCCGCCCTGCCCTTCTCCACGGCCCCGCGGATCGCCGTCAGCTCCGCCTCCAGCACCGCCGGTTCGGGGAAGTTGTCGTCCCTCTCCAGCAGGACGCCCGGCGGGGAGACGCGTGAGGCGAGGTCGGTCAGGATGTCGAGGACCGGCTCCGGCACCGGGTGGGCGTGGCTGTCGTGCCAGACGCCGTCCCGTTCGAAGCCGCCCGCGACATGGACGTACGCGATGGCCTCCAGGGGGAGTCCGGCGAGCGCCTCGGCCGGGTCCTCGCCCCGGTTGACGTGGTTGGTGTGCAGGTTGGCCACGTCGATCAGCAGCCGGACACCGGTGCGGTCGGCGAGCTCGTACAGGAACTGGCCCTCCGTCAGCTCCTCGCCGGGCCAGGCGATCAGCGCGGCGATGTTCTCGACGGCGAGCGGCACCGGCAGCGCCTGCTGCGCGATCCGGACGTTCTCGCACAGCACGTCCAGGGCGTCCCGGGTGCGCGGCACGGGCAGCAGGTGCCCGGCCTCCAGCAGCGGGGACGCGGTCAGCGCCCCGCCCGCCCGCACGAACGCGATGTGCTCGGTGACCAGCGGCGACCCCAGCGCCTCGGCCCGCTCCGCGAGCGCGGCCAGCCGGCCCTCGTCGGGGCGGTCGGCGCCGCCCAGGCCGAGGGAGACGCCGTGCGGGACCACCGTCACCCCGCGGGCCCGCAGCCGCCGCAGCGACTCGGGGAGGTGGCCGGGGCAGATGTTCTCGGCCACGGTCTCCACCCAGTCGATGCCCGGCATGCGCTCCACGGCGTCGGCGATCTCCGGCCGCCATCCGATGCCCGTCCCCAGTCGCCGCATGGTCCCCCTCCTCGGCTTCCTCCCGATCCGCGGGCCGGCTGCCCGGCGCGCGGCGTGACGGGGGTATGGCCCCGGCGACCCGAAACCAACCCCGCACCCGGCGCCTTCAGAGCAACATTTGAGGTTGGGCCCGGCGCTCGCCGGCCAGGCGGCTCAGCGCAGCGCCGGATGGTCGGCGACCACCGTGCAGGAGCCGGGCGCGATCTCCGTGAACCCGGCGTCGCGCACCAACGGCAGCCCGCTCGCGGTCAGTCCGTCCCACCGGCCGGGACCGGCGGTGCGCACGGCGAGCGGGAACCCCGCGTCACGCCAGGCGGCCCGTTCCTGGTCCGACAGCTCCCACCAGGCCAGTTGGGCGCCGTGCCCCGCCTGCGCCATCGCCTTCCCGGCGGACATGCCGAGGCCGGGGTTCAGCCACAGCACGGGCCCGGACGGGTCCGCCGCCGCGGGCGGCTCCGGGTCGTCGAGGTCGGTGCCGGACACCTGGAGCCGGGCCAGGTCCTTCGGCCACCCGTCGAGCGGCACCGGCGGGAACACCCGCACCTGCGCCGACTCGCCCGTCACGGTGATCCCGGGCAGTGCCTCGGCCCGCCGCCACTCGGCGCCGCGGGCCCGCCGCACCACCTTGCGGATCCGGGCGTCCTGCCAGTCCCGCACCGCCTGCGCCCACTCGCCGTCGCCCGCCGAACGCGCGTCGCTCAGCAGGACGAGCACGGCGCGGGCGGCCGTCTCCAGCGCGTCGGTGCGCGCGGGCGGGGCCGCCTTCTCGATCCGCACGACGAGGGGCAGCACGAACTGCGGAGCCTCGTCCCGCGCGGTGCGCTCGGCACGGAAGGGGCTCTCGCTCGGGGGCATGGAATCAACGCTCACACCGGCCCACCCTAAAGGGGCCGCGCTCACCCCGAGCAGGCGGTGCGCTGCGCCTCCTGCCACTCGCACACCGGGCAGAGCGTGATCCCCTTGTACGACCGCGGGTACTCCGTGGGCTCCCGGCACAGCACGCACTCGGCATAGGGCGGGCCGTCGGCCTTGGGCGGCCTCGCCGCGCTGGTAAGGCAGTAGTCGTCGCTCATGCGTCCAGCGTAGGCCGGTCAGTGGCGGGCGGTGGCGGCCCGGATCAGCTCGGACACCTTCACGAACCGGAAGCCCTTGCGACGCAACTCCGGCACGATCGTGCGCACCGCCCGCTCGGTCGCCGGGGCCGCGCTGCGGGTGCAGTGCATGACCACGACCGACCCCGGCCGCACGCCGTCCAGCACCTGCCGGGCCACCGCGTCGGCGTCCGTGGCGAACGCGTCCCCGCTGATCACGTCCCACTGCACGGCGGTGACGCCGGCCGGGCTCAGCGCCTCCAGCGCGCGCCTGTCGTGACACCCGCCGGGGAAGCGGAAGTACGGCATCGCGTGCTCCACCCCGGCCTCGCGGAACGCGGTGTACGCCCGCTCCACGTCCGCGAGCATGCGGTCCGGGGACACGGTCGGCAGGCCGTAGCAGTCGCCGGTGAAGGCGTAGTGGCTGTAGGAGTGGTTGGCGACCTCGAACAGCGGGTCCCGCCCGATGCCGCGCGCCTGGGCCGGGTACTGCTCGGCCCACCGCCCGGTCATGAACACGGTCGCCGGCACCTTCAGGGCCCGCAGGGTCGCGATGAGCGCCGGGTTGTCGAAGTGCTCCCCGCGGGCCGCCCGTGCCCCCTGGTCGGCGGTCATGTCGGCGTCGAAGGTGAGCGCCACGGTCCGGTCCGGCGTCCTGGGGCCGTGGGTGAAGACGGGCGTGAGACCGGCCGGGCCGGGGGCGAGGGTGGGCGGCTGCGGCTGCGTGGGTACGACTGTGTGCCGCGCGGGGGCCGGGCGGGCGGCCGGGCGGCCGGCCGGGGGCGCCTGGGCCGTGCCGCAGGCGGTGAGGGCGGCGGCGAGCACGCCGAGGACGGCGAGACGCCGTGCGGGAACGATCATCGTATGACGATAGGACCGCAGATGCGGTGGGATCGGGCACAGGGACCCCGGTTCGCCCGGCCTCACCCGCCCGGCGTCACCCGCCCGGCGTCACCCGCCCGGCGTCACCCGCCCGGCGTCACCCGCCCGGCCTCACCCGCCCGGCCTCACCCGGCTCGCGTCACCGGCCCGGTTCACCCTGCTCGCGTGACCGTGTCACCCGCCCGGCGTCACCGGCGGCGTCGCCCGTCCCACGGTCCGCTCACAGTTCCCGCCGCTCCAGCGGCCGGGTCGCCGGGCCCTCGACGACCTTGCCGTCCGTGTCGAAACGGGAGCCGTGGCAGGGGCACTCCCACGCGCGTTCGGCGGAGTTGAAGGACACCAAGCAGCCGAGGTGGGTGCAGCGCGGGGACAGGGCGTGCAGGCGGCCGTCGTCGTCGCGGTAGACCGCGAGACGGTCGCCGTCGACCCGTACGACGGCGCCCTCGCCCGGCGGCAGGACGTCCACCGGCGGTGCGGGCCGCAGCCGGTCGCCGACGAAGTGGAGGGCCACCTCGGCCTGCGTCCTCAGGAACGACGGCGCCTCGCGCACCGCCGTCAGCAGCCGGCGCGGATCGTACAGCCCGCTCCACTCGCACGGCGTGCCGGTGATCAGCGCGGTCAGCAGCCGGCCCGCCATGATGCCGCCGCTCATGCCCCAGCCGCCGAAGCCGGTGGCCACGTAGGTGTGCCGGGCGCCCGCGTGCAGCGGGCCGGCCATGGCCACCGTGTCGGTGGGGTCGATGTCCTGGGTGGCCCAGGAGTGGGTGAGGGAGACGTCGGGGAAGTGCTCGGTCGCCCAGGAGGCGAGCCGGTCGAAGCGGGCGGGGGTGTCGCCGGTGCCCGGCGTGAAGTGCTCCCCGGTGACGACCAGCAGGCGCTCCCCGTCGCCGAGCGGCGCCGTGCGCACCGAGCGGGTGCCCTCGTCCGGGGTGATGTACATGCCGTCGGGGTCCTGGCCGGCGGGGAGCGGCCCGGCGACGACCAGTTCGCGGCGCGGGGAGAGCCGGGCGAACAGCAGTGCCCGGTCGAAGACCGGATAGTGCGTGGCGACCACCACGTCCCCGGCGGTCACCGTGGCGCCCGTCCCGGTGGACAGCCGGCACGGGGAGCCCTCGTCCAGGCCGTGCACGGTGGTGTGCTCGTACACTCGGCCGCCGTGGGCGATCAGGTCGTCGGTGAGGGCCAGCAGGTACTTGCGCGGATGGAACTGCGCCTGGCCGGTCACCCGCACCGCCCCCGCGACCGGGAACGGCAGCCCGGTCTCCGTGGTGAACGACGCCGGCAGCCCGGCCTCCCGGGCGGCCCGCGCCTCCGCCCGCACCTCGTCCACCCGGCCCTCGTCGCGGACGTACGTGTACGCGTCGCGCGTCTCCCACTCGCAGTCGATGCCCAGCTCGTCCACGACCGCGGCGGCGTGCTCGATCGCCTCGCTCTGCGACCGCGCGTACAGCCGGGCGCCCTCGGGGCCGCGGGTGCGCCGCAGCCGGTCGTAGACGAGCGTGTGCAGCGCGGTGAGCTTGGCGGTGGTGTGCCCGGTGACGCCCGCCGCCACCCGGTCCGCCTCCAGCACCGCGACGCTCCTGCCCGCCCGCGCCAGCTCCCGGGCCGTGGACAGCCCGGCCATGCCGGCGCCGATCACGGCCACGTCCACGCCGATGTCCTCCCGCAGGGGCGGGTGGGCGCGGCCGGGAGCGGTCTGAAGCCAGTACGAGCCGCTGACCTGCCGGTAGTCGTTCATGGCCGCCGGGTACCCCGCCGCCGCGGGTTCAGTGACCGGGCCGCCTCCCAGGCTCACCGGCCGGAGGACGCGCGGGACGGAGCGGGACGGCCGCTACCCGCCCCAGGGTCCGGAGGCCGCTACCCGCGCCAGGGTCCGGAGGCCGCTATCCGCGCCAGGGCCCGGAGGCCGCTATCCGCGCCACGGCCCGGTCACCGCGAAGGTCGTGCCGGGCGTGTAGCAGTTGACGTACATCGTCCGGCCGTCCGGGGAGAAGGTGACCCCGGCGAACTCGCCCCACTCGGGGGCCTCGGGCGTGCCGATGTTCTGCCGGCCGCGGGCCACCGGGTACACCTCGCCCTGCCGGGTGACCCCGAAGACGTACTGGGCGCCGTTGCCGTCCTCGCAGACCATCAGGCCGCCGCCGGGGGCCAGGCAGATGTTGTCGGGGGACTCGCCCGGCAGCTGTACGTCGGTGTCCGGGCCGAAGACGATCACCAGGGTCAGCCGGCGCGCCGCGGGGTCGTAGCGCCAGATCTGCCCGTAGTGGTCGGCGGCCGAGCCGTCGGCGCTGCGCGCGAACGACGACACGAAGTACACGCACCGCCCGCCCCAGTAGCAGCCCTCCAGCTTCTGCGCGTGCGTGACCCCCTGCGGGCCGAAGTCCTGCAACCGGACGGGGGTCTGGGCGGCCAGCGGGTCCGGTACGTCGACCCACTCGACGCCGTCGAAGGAGGCGCCCGTCTCCTGGACGGGGGAGAGGTCGGGCACGCCGGGCACGCGCATCGCCTGCAGCCGGCCGCCCGCGCGCAGCGAGCCGGCCCCGCCGAGGGGCCGGTGCGGCAGAAAGCGGTAGAAGAGGCCGAAGGGTTCGAGGAAGGCGTCCTCGGTCTCGTACACGATGCCGTTGCGCGGGTCGATCGCGACCGCCTCGTGCTGGAAGCGGCCCATCGCGGTCAGCGGCACGGCGCCGGTGCGGTGCGGGTCGGCCGGATCGACCTCGAAGACGAAGCCGTGGTCCTTGGTGTAGCCGTTGGTGCCCGCCCTGTCCTCGGTCTCCTCGCAGGTCAGCCAGGTGCCCCAGGGAGTGGGACCGCCGGCGCAGTTGACGGCGGTGCCGGCGACGGCGACGCGCTCGTCGAGCACCCTGCCGTGGGCGTCCAGCGTCAGCGCCGTGCAGCCGCCCTTGCCCGCCGGGTCGTAGGTGAGGCCCTCGACGGCCGGCACGGGGTGGGTCGCGGTGGGGCGGTTCTCGTGGTTGCGGACCAGGTGGACGCGACCGTGTCCGCCCGGCAGGGCGGTCATGCCGTCGTGGTGGGAGGGGACGGCGCCCTCGCCGGACCGGAGCGGCTCGCCCTCGCGGGAGAGCACCCGGTAGCTGAATCCTTTCGGCAGGTCGAGCAGGCCGTTCGGGTCGGGGACGAGGGGGCCGTGGCCGACGTGGCCGAGGCCCTGGGCGGCGGCGGTGCCGGCGAACAGTTCCGAGAGGGCCCCGGAGAAGGCGATGCCCGCACCTAAGGCACCGGTGCGGGCGAGGATCTGACGTCGTGTCGCGGACATGCGGCAGCAACCTTCCTGCTGGCGGACAGGAACTGTGACCCCGCTGTGTCTATCACCCGGCGCGCGGCCCGGGAACCACGCGTGGAGCACGTGTCACGGCTCGAGCGGGCGCTGCTCCCGGGCCTTCTCCAGGAACCGCAGCAGCTCCACCGGGAAGGGGAGGACGAGCGTGGAGTTCTTCTCGGCGGCGACCGCGACCACCGTCTGCAGCAGCCGCAGCTGGAGCGCGGCGGGTTGCTCGGACATCTGCTTGGCGGCCTCGGCCAGCTTCTTGGAGGCCTGCAGTTCCGCGTCCGCGTTGATGATCCGCGCCCGGCGCTCCCGGTCGGCCTCGGCCTGGCGGGCCATGGAGCGCTTCATCGTGTCCGGCAGCGACACGTCCTTGATCTCCACCCGGTCGATCTGCACGCCCCAGCCGACGGCCGGGCTGTCGATCATCAGCTCCAGGCCCTGGTTGAGCTTCTCCCGGTTGGACAGCAGGTCGTCCAGCTCGCTCTTGCCGATGATGGACCTGAGCGAGGTCTGCGCCATCTGGGAGACGGCGAACTTGTAGTCCTCGACGTTGACCAGCGCCGCCGCCGCGTCCACGACCTTGAAGTAGACGACCGCGTCGACGCGCACGGTCACGTTGTCCCGGGTGATGCCCTCCTGGGCCGGGATCGGCAGCGTGACGATCTGCATGTTGACTTTGTTCATCCGGTCGACGAACGGGACGATCAGCGTGAAACCGGGCGGCCGTGCGGCGCCGGCCAGCCGCCCGAGCCGGAACACCACCCCGCGCTCGTACTGCTTGACGACCCGCGCCGCCGCGGTGAGGTAGACGATACCGGCGGAACCCACCACGGCAACCGCCGTCACCAGCTCCGGAAGCATGACGACCTCCTCCGTCAGAGGTCTCGTACGTCTGCTCCTGCCACCATAGGCCCGTGTCCGCGCCGGGGCCACGGACGGCCCCGGTCCTGGGCCGCGGACGGCCTCGGTCCTGGGCCGCGGACGGCCTCGGTCCTGGGCCGCGGACGGCCTCGGACCTGGGCCGCGGACGGCCTCGGACCGGGACCGCGAACAGCCCCGGACCGGGACCGCGAACAGCCCCGGACCGGGACTGCGGACAACCCCGGACCGGGACCGCGGACAACCCCGGACCGGGACCGCGAACAGCCCCGGACCGGGGTCGGTGCCGGTCAGGACGCGCGGACCGGCCGCGCGGTCATCCGCACCGGTTCGGTGTCGGCCGAGCTGTGCCGTTCGGCCCAGCTCTCGAGCGCCGTACGGCAGGCGTGGTCGAGGTGGTGCAGCCCGGACAGGTCCAGTTCGACCGGCCGGTCCTGGGGCAGCGCCTCCAGGCTGTCGAGGATCTTCGGCAGCCGGAGGAAGGTCGCGTTGCCCGACAGGTACGCCTGGACCGGGCCGGCTCCCTTGTCGACGACGTTCAGCTTCACGTGCGACGCCTCCCAGGCCGTCTTCACCACCGACAGGGCCAGACCGATCAGCACGCCCTCGAACATGTTGACCGTCACGATCGCCACCGCCGTGACCACGAGGATCAGCGCCTCGCCCCGGTGCCCGCGCCACAGCGAGACGATCCCCCTAAACGGGATCAGCTTCCAGCCCGCGTGGACCAGCACGCCCGCGAGCGCGGGCAGCGGGATCAGCGCCAGCGCGGACGGCAGCAGCGCGGCGAACAGCAGCAGCCACACGCCGTGCAGCACCCGGGCCGCCTTGGTCCGCGCGCCGGCCTGGACGTTGGCGGAGCTGCGCACGATCACCGCGGTCATCGGCAGCGCGCCGAGCGCGCCGCAGACGGCGTTGCCCACGCCCTGCGCCATCAGCTCCCTGTCGTACTCGGTGCGCGGGCCGTCGTGCAGCCGGTCCACCGCGGCGGCGCTGAACAGGCTCTCGGCGGAGGCGATCAGGGTGAAGGCGAGGACCGTGCCGACGAGCGCCGGGTCCGCCAGCTCACCGAAGGCGGCGGCGCCGGGCGGCTGCACCGCGCCCAGCAGGCCCCGCACCTCGACGGTGGCGACCGGCAGGCCGCACACCAGGGTCACGAGCGTCGCCGACACCACCGCGGCGAGCGCACCCGGCACCGTCCGCACCCGCTTCGGCAGCCGCCGCCACAGCACCGTCACCGCGACGGTGCCCGCGCCGACCGCGAGTGAGGCGAGCGCGGCCGTGCTGTCCAGCGCGCCGATCACGGCCCCGGGCAGGCCCAGGATCTTCTCGGCGCCGGACGCCGGGGCCTTCAGGCCGGCCGCCGCGTACAGCTGGCCCGCGATGATCACGAGCCCGATGCCGGCCAGCATGCCCTCGACGACCGAGACGGATATCGCCCGGAACCAGCGCCCCAGCCGCAGCGCGCCCATGAGGAGCTGGAGCAGTCCGGCGGCGAGCACGATCACGCCGAGCGCGGGCAGCCCGAACTCGGTCACCGCCTCCAGGACCAGCACGGTCAGACCGGCCGCCGGCCCGGAGACCTGCAGGCTGCTGCCGCGCATCACTCCGGTGACGATGCCGCCGACGATGCCGGTGATCAGGCCGAGTTCGGCCGGGACGCCGGAGGCGACGGCCACGCCCACGCACAGCGGGAGGGCGACCAGGAAGACGACCAGGGACGCGGCGAAGTCCTGCCGCAGGTAGCGGAACCTGACGGTCATCGCCGCGCTCACAGGGCCGTGAAGGCGTCGGTGCGCGGGTCGTGCGCCAGGACGGCGCCCGTGTGGACCTCGTAGTACCAGGCGTGCAGACCCAGTCGGCGGTCCAGCAGGCTCTTCTCGACGCAGGAGTAGGAGCGCAGTCGCAGCAACTGGGTCAGGACGTGGCTCTGCACGCCCTCGGCGACGGCCGGGTCCGCGGCCGCTCCGGCCGGGCGCGGGGTGGCGCGCGCGAGCCAGTCCCGCACGGCAGGGACGGCGGTCAGGTCGTCGCCGCGCACCAGCGCGCCGACGGCGCCGCAGTGCGAGTGCCCGCAGACGACGATGTCGCGGACTCCGAGCACCTCCACGGCGTACTCGACGGTGGCCGCCTCGGCGGTGGGGTGCGCGGGGTCGTGGGGCGGGACGATGTTGCCCGCGGTGCGCAGTTCGAACAGCTCGCCGGGACGGGCGCCCGTGATCAGCGCCGGGACGACCCGGGAGTCCGAACAGGTGATGAACAGCACTTGGGGGGACTGGCCTTCGGCGAGCCCGGCGAACTCCTCAGGGCGCTGTCCGAAGGCACGGGCGTTGTCGATGAGGGGCTGCATGGTGTGGTGACTCCTCCTGGCGCGCCGTGATGGCGCGTCGGACGGACAGGACGGGTGTGGGGGACCGCCTGACGGTCAGCAGCGGAAGACCTGGAGCGTCGCGGAGGAATGGGCCGTCGTGGGTCTCGACGTGAGCGGGGCCCGGGGCGCCGCCGGCTCGGCCGGGCCGGCCGGGTCCTGGACCGGCAGCGGGCGCTCGGGGCACTCGGGGGCCGCGGCGGCCGCGCGGTGCCGGTCGCGGGTGCGCAGGGGGACGCCCGGGCCGTCGTGCCGGGCGCAGTGACGGAAGGTGACGTCCTCGTCGCGCAGCGACTTGCCGGACGGTTCCTTTCCGGGCCGGGCCTTGACCTCGGCTTGACGGCCTGTGTGCGCGGATGCGAAGGGGGAGGCGGGAGTGAAGGAGAAGGGGAGCGCCAGCAGGACGGCGGCGAGGAGCGCGATCGCGGCCCGGGCGGCCCGTGCCGTCGTACCTCGTAACATGCGCCCCCTTCCCGGCAGTTCACACCTCACGCGCCGACCGTCGATGATCAGGGAAAGATCAAGGGACGGTCGGCGAAAGGTCAAAGACTGGTCAAGGAGCAGGTTAACCCGGCGAAGTTGTTTGCAGGGTTAACTCCATGTTGCGAACGGAAGAGAGCCTGAATTGCGCGGGTGGACCGGCTGAAACTAGTCGGCCTTCACCAGGGACTTGCCGTCCCGGGCCAGCGCGGTGAGCCGGGAGATCGCCCGGAAGTACTTCTTGCGGTAGCCGCCGTTCAGCATCTCCTCGCTGAACAGCCGGTCGAAGGGCAGCCCCGAGGCCACGACGGGGACCTCGCGGTCGTAGAGCCGGTCGGCCAGCACCACGAGCCGCAGCGCCGTCGACTGGTCGGGCACGGGCCGCACGTCGGTGAGGCAGACCGCCTTCAGGCCGTCGGTCAGGGCGCCGTACCGGCTGGGGTGGACCTTGGCGAGGTGGTCCAGCAGGTGCGGGAAGTCGTCCAGCGAGGCGCCCTCGGTGGCGTACGCCGTCTTCGTCACCTGCTCCTCGGAGTACGGCTCCGGCGCCTCGGGCAGACCGCGGTGGCGGTAGTCCTCGCCGTCGATGCGCAGGGTGCGGAAGTGGGCGGACAGGCCCTGGATCTCGCGCAGGAAGTCGGCCGCCGCGAACCGGCCCTCGCCGAGCTTGCCCGGCAGGGTGTTGGAGGTGGCGGCGAGGGCGACGCCCGCGTCGACGAGCTTGCCGAGCAGCGTCGAGACCAGCACGGTGTCGCCCGGGTCGTCCAGCTCGAACTCGTCGATGCACAGCAGGCGGTGACCGGACAGCGTCCGCACCGTCTGCTGGAAGCCCAGCGCCCCGACCAGGTTCGTCAGCTCCACGAACGTGCCGAACGCCTTCAGGGCGGGCTCGGCCGGGGTGGCGTGCCAGAGGGAGGCGAGCAGGTGGGTCTTGCCCACGCCGTAGCCGCCGTCGAGGTAGACGCCCCGGGGGCCGGCCGGCGCCTTGGGGGCCCTGGCCCGGCCGAGGCCGAAGAACCCGCGCCTGCCGCCGCCGAGCGCGTGCGCCCCGCCGAGCCCGCCCGCGAAGCCGTCGAGGACGCGGACGGCCTCGGTCTGGCTGGGCTGGTCCGGGTCCGGGAGATAGGTGCCGAAGCGGACCCCGTCGAAACGCGGCGGCGGCACCATCTCGGCGACCAGCCGGTCGGCGGGGACGTGCGGCTCGCGGGCGCACAGGGACAGCGGAGCCGTTTCGGCCATGGGGCTCAGACCAGGGGCGGCGGGGAAGGAGGACACGGTTACCCATGCTAAGGGCCGTGCCACACTGCACGGCATGCGACGCCTGTTCCCTGTGACCGACCAGACAGTGGCGCGAGCCCCCGGTGAGAAGGGCGCGGCCGACGGCGCCGGTGTCCCGGGCGACCCGGGCGAGCGCGAGTGGAGCCTCGACCGCGAGGGGACCCTCGACCGCGAGTGGAGCCTTGACGAACTCGCCGACGCCTACGCCCATCCCGAGCCGACGGCCGGCGGACGGCGGGTGCCCTGGCTGCGCGCGAACATGGTGTCCACGCTCGACGGGGCCGCCCAGCACGAGGGGCGCTCGCAGCCCATCTCCTGCGCGGCCGACATGCGGATCTTCGGCACGCTGCGGGCACTGGCGGACGTGGTGGTGGTCGGCGCGGAAACGGTACGCCAGGAGGGCTACCGCCCGGCCCGCGCGCGTGCGGAGTTCGCCCGGCGGCGCGAGGCGGCCGGGCAGCGGCCGGTGCCGGCCATCGCGGTGGTCAGCGCGAGCCTGGACCTCGACTTCTCGCTCCCGCTGTTCACCTCGCCCCTGGTGCCCACCCTGATCCTCACCGGCGCCGCGGCCGACCCCGGCCGCCGGACCGCCGCCGAGCGGGCGGGCGCCCAGGTGGTGATCGCCGGCGACGGCGTCGGCGTGGACCCCGTACGGGCCGTCGCCGCCCTCGGCGAACTCGGCCACACCCGGCTGCTGACCGAGGGCGGGCCGCGGCTGCTGGGCCAGATGGTGGCTTCCGGCGTGCTCGACGAGCTGTGCCTGACGGTGTCCCCGATGCTCACCGCCGGCGACGCGCAGCGCATCGCGGGCGGGCCGTCGGTCGCGGTGCCGCGACGGTTCTCGCTGGTGTCCCTGCTGGAGGAGGAGGGGTTCCTCTTCAGCCGATACGCGCGGACGTGACAATCGTCGCGTGCCGCCCACGGGCCGCGACGGACGGGGGGCTGCCGTTCCGGCCGGCTCCGGGCGGGCACACTGAAGATCGCAGCCCCGTCGGATTCGCGGGGCAGGATGGTTTCCGCAGAAGGGGCGCCCGGTGTTCACAAGCGTACTGATGATCGAGAAAGCACTGACGTCCGCGGACGTGGAGTTCGTGACCTCGCTGCACGGGGACGAGCCCGTCTCCTTCCACGTGCTGCTCCAGCCCCGAGGCGACCAGGCGGACCGCCTGCTGCGGGCCATCGACGACGTCGCCCTCGGCGAGCTCGACGAGGCAGCCCGGGAGGGCGAGACCCCCGAGGGCGAGGAGGCGAAGGGGTTCGGCGAGCGCGCGCTGGAGGTGTCGCTGCAGGCGCTGCACGCGGCCGGGTGCGAGGCGGAGGGCAGACTCGTCGAGGACCACCCGCTGGACGCGCTGAAGTCCCTGGTCGAGGAGATCGACGCCGACGAGGTGATCGTCCTGACCGACCCCCACTACGTGGAGGAGTTCTTCCACCGCGACTGGGCGTCGCGGGCCCGCCACAAGGTGGGGGTGCCGGTGCTGAAGCTCTTCTCGCACAGCAAGGCCTAGCTAGCGCCTGGCCGGCGGCTCGGTGGGGCCGGGCTGATCGGTAGGGCCGGGCCATCGGTTGCACCGGGCTGACCGGGCGCGCGCGTGCCACGGAGCGCCGCCTGTGCGGGCGCGCGCGTGCCTGCGCAGGCGTGGCGCGGCCGCCCGGCCTGGGCGTGAACGGTCCGCTGGACGCGCCCGTACCGGCGTGGGCGGCGCGGGAGTGGGCGGGCACGTCCGGGGTCGGCGGCGGCAGCGCATAGGCTGGGGCCGTTCACGCCTCGCATCCGGATCTTGGGGAGACAACGCATGGCACCCGGCCTTCCTACCGCCATGGACCGACCGCACTTCATCGGCATCGGCGGCGCCGGGATGTCGGGCATCGCCAAGATCCTCGCGCAGCGCGGGGCGAAGGTCGCGGGCAGCGACGCGAAGGAGTCCGCGACCGCCGAGGCGCTGCGCGCGCTGGGCGCGACCGTGCACATCGGGCACGCCGCCGAGCACCTCGCCGACGACGCGAGCTGCGTCGTGGTGTCCTCGGCGATCCGCGAGGACAACCCCGAGCTGGTCCGCGCCGCCGAACTCGGCATCCCGGTGGTGCACCGCTCCGACGCGCTGGCCGCCCTGATGGAGGACCGGCGCGCGATCGCCGTCGCCGGCACCCACGGCAAGACCACCACCACGTCGATGCTGGCGGTGTCCCTGACCGAGCTGGGCCTGAACCCGTCGTACGCCATCGGCGGCGACCTGGACGCGCCCGGCTCCAACGCCCTGCACGGCGACGGCGACATCTTCGTCGCCGAGGCGGACGAATCGGACCGCAGCTTCCACAAGTACGCCCCCGAGGTCGCGATCATCCTCAACGTGGAGCTCGACCACCACGCCAACTACGCCTCCATGGACGAGATCTACGAGTCCTTCGAGACGTTCGCCGACCGTATCGTCCCCGGCGGCACGCTGGTGATCTCCGCCGACCACGAGGGCGCGCGGGAACTGACGCGGCGGCTGGCCGGCTCGGTGCGGACGGTGACGTACGGGGAGGCGGAGGACGCCGACGTGCGCGTGCTGTCCGTCGTCGCCCAGGGTCTCAAGAGCGAGGTCACCGTCCTGCTGGACGGCCGGGAGCTCACCTTCACCGTCTCCGTCCCCGGCCGCCACTACGCCCACAACGCCGTCGCCGCGCTCGCCGCGGGCGCCGCGCTCGGCGTCCCGGACGACGGGCTGGCCCCCGCCCTGGCCGCCTACACCGGCGTCAAGCGCCGCCTGCAGCTCAAGGGCGAGGCGGCCGGCGTGCAGGTCGTCGACTCCTACGCCCATCACCCGACGGAGATGACGGCCGACCTGGAGGCCATGCGCGCCGCCGCCGACGGCGCCCGCATCCTCGTGGTCTTCCAGCCGCACCTGTTCTCCCGGACGCAGGAGCTCGGCACCGAGATGGGCCGCGCCCTGACCCTCGCCGACGCCTCCGTCGTCCTCGACATCTACCCCGCCCGCGAGGACCCGCTGCCCGGGGTGACCAGCGACCTGATCATCGAGGCGGCGCGGGCCGCGGGCGCGGACGTGACCGCGGTCCACGACAAGGACGAGGTGCCGTCGGTGATCGCGGGAATGGTCAAGCCCGGCGATCTCGTTCTGACCATGGGCGCGGGCGACGTCACCGACCTCGGCCCGCGCATCCTGGACCGACTTTCACAGTGAGGGGCTGAGGCTCATGTCGTACGACGTCGAGAAGCCGGACGAGCAGTGGCGAGCGGAGCTGACGCCGGCCGAGTACGCGGTGCTGCGCCAGGCCGGCACCGAGCCCGCCTTCGTCGGGGAGTACACCGACACCAAGGTGAAGGGCGTCTACTCCTGCCGCGCCTGCGGGGCCGAACTCTTCACCTCGGACACCAAGTTCGAGTCCCACTGCGGCTGGCCGTCCTTCTACGACCCGAAGGACAGCGACGCGGTCGAGCTCCTCGAGGACCGCTCGCACGGGATGGTGCGCACCGAGGTGCGGTGCGCCCGGTGCGGCTCCCACCTCGGGCACGTCTTCGAGGGCGAGGGGTACCCGACCCCGACGGACCAGCGCTACTGCATCAACAGCATCTCGCTGCGCCTGACGCCGGCCGAGGGCTGACCACCGAAGCGGGACGGCCACCTGGCGGGATCACCGCCAGGTGATCGACGCGATCGCCTACGAGTTCCAGGCAGTACGGGATGTGTCAGGTGCCAGGGCGGGCACGCCACGCGTTCTGGAGCGCCGGCTGCACGTCTTCCCCGAGCATCCGGTAGGACCGCCCGGCGCTTGCGCAGGTTGAGTGAGCCGGGGCCACGTACGCGGGTGCAGCGTACGGGCGCGTGGGGTGGGCAGTACGCGAAACCGATTCCTCACGTCGGGTGTTGAGCACGGGGCGGCGCATGGTGGCCGCCGCGGTGCGGTACCTGGAGAGGGGCGGTGGATGGACAGCGTCAACGGTGACGAGGCCTGGACCGGACAGACGGCAGAGGCGGACGATGAAGCGGTTCCGGCCGGGGTGTGGGAGCGGGAGCCCCATCCGTCGGACAGCCTGCGCACCTTCGGCGCGGTCGTGCAGGCATTGCGCGAACACGCGGGACTCAGCCGCGCCGAACTCGCGGCGCTGGTCCAGTACTCCAAACACACAGTGGAATCAATGGAGTTGGGTCGCCGGATGCCGGACAAGGCGTTCATTCAGCGCGCGGAGGAAGTGCTCGGCAACACCGGTGCGCTGCGCAAGGCCGCCCGCCATCTGACGCGGGGCGAGGCGGGCCTCGCGGCGTGGTTCCGGCGGTGGGCCCGGCTGGAGCGGGAGGCGGTGAGTCTGTGCACGTATGAATGCCGGTTGCTGCCAGGGTTGTTGCAGTCGGAGGCGTACGCGCGGGCGGTGTTCGACAACAGCATTCCGCTGCTGACCGATGAACAGACGGAGGCGCAGCTCACTGCCCGAATGGAACGGCAGACGATGCTGCGGGAGCGGGCGACCGTGCCGTTCAGCTTCATCGTGGAGGAGTCGGTCTTCCGGCGCGGGCTGGGCGGGCCACAGGTGCAGGCGAGCATGCTGGACCATGCGCTCGAGCTGACCGCGCCGCGCAACGTGACGCTCCAAGTGGTCCCATTGCAGCTTGAGTTCCACGGGTGCCTGGACGGGCCTGTCCAACTCGTGGAGACCTCGGAAGGGCGGCGACTCGGGTACTCCGAGGGCCAGCAGAACGGTCGGCTGATCGCCGACCCCAAAGAGGTGAGTCTGCTCTGCCGACGCTATGACACACTGCGCTCGCAGGCCCTCAACCCGAGAGAATCCCGGGACCTGCTGGAGCGACTGCGAGGAGAGCTATGAGCAGCGGTACGTCTGAACTCGCCTGGTTCAAGTCCAGCTACAGCGGCACCCAGGGCGACAGTTGCGTTGAGGTCGCGATCGCCGAACAGGCCGTACACATACGGGACTCCAAGGACGTGACCCGCCCGGCGTTCGCGGTGAGCCGGGAGCGCTGGGGGCAGTTCGTGCGGTTCGCGTCGGGGTACTGAGACACCCCGGGGCGACCGGCGGGCAGTCCGCCGGTCGCCCGCGGTGGTCAGCTCACGACCGGCGCCGGGGCGGCGCCGAACGGTACCGACGCGTGTGAGGTGACCGGGGCCGGGTGGCGCCACAGGCCCCGGCGGGTGAGTTCGGGCAGCACGCCCTCGCCGAACCAGTAGGCCTCCTCCAGGTGGGGATAGCCCGAGAGCACGAACTCGCTGATCCCGGCCGAGCGGTACTCCTCGATCAGGTCGGCGATCTCGGTGAACGAGCCCACCAGAGCGGTCCCGGCGCCGCCTCGCACCAGCCCGACGCCGGCCCAGAGGTTGGGGTAGATCTCCAGGTCGTCCTTCGAGCCGCCGTTGAGTTCGAGCATGCGGCGCTGTCCCTCGCCGCCCGAGCGGCGCAGTCCCGCCTGGATGCGGTCGATGTCGGCCTGGTCGATCCGGTCGAGCAGCCGGGCCGCCTCGGCCCACGCGGCCCCGGAGGTGTCCCTGGCGATGGTGTGCAGCCGGATGCCGTACCGGAGTGTCCGGCCGTGCTTCGCAGCCGCGGCGCGGACCCGGTTGAGCTTCTCGGCCACGGCGGCCGGCGGCTCACCCCAGGTGAGGTAGACGTCGGCGTGCCTGGCGGCCACCTCGATGCCCTCGGGCGAGGAGCCGCCGAAGTAGATCTCGGGCTGTGCGTCGGGGAGGTTGTTGAGGCGCGAGTTCTCCACCGACAGGTAGCGGCCCCGGAAGTCGACCGTCTCGCCCGCCCACAGCGCCTTGGCGATGGTCAGGAACTCGTCGCAGCGCGCGTAGCGCTCGGCCTTGGTGAGGAAGTCGCCGTACATCCGCTGCTCGTGGTCCTCGCCGCCGGTGACGATGTTGAGCAGCAGGCGGCCGCCCGAGAGGTTGACGAAGGTGCTCGCCATCTGGGCCGCGAGGTAGGGACCGACCGAGTCGGGGCGCAGCGCGACGAGGAACTTCAGCCGTTCCGACAGGGAGTTGACCATCGCGGTGGTCACCCAGGCGTCCTGGCACCACGCGCCCGTGGGCGTCAGCGCGGCTTCAAAGCCGAGCTGCTCGGCCGATCGCGCGATCTGCCCCAGGTAGGGCACGGACGCGGGCCGGCCGGCGGTCTCCGCGGCGAGTCCGTGGCCCCCTCCGATGATGTGGCGGCCGTCGCCGCCGTTGGTGGGGAGGAACCAGTGGAACTTCAGGTCGTTCACGAGTGCGTCTTTCGTTGTCGGGTCGGGTCGACGTACGGGGGCGGGCGCGTCGTCAGAGCTGGCCGTGCCGGGGCGGCAGGTGCCGCTCGACCGCCCAGCGGCCCAGGTGCTGCAGCTTCCACGCCGCCGGGTCGTGCAGGCTGTGGGTGCGGGCGTTGCGCCAGTGCCGGTCGAGCCCCTCGACGCTCAGCGCCGCCCGGGTTCCGGCGACTTCGAGAAGCCGTGAGCCCACCTCGACCGACACCCGCGTCGAGGAGGCGCGCGCGGCGGCGACGGCGAGGCTCGCCGCGGCGGCCGACTCCGCCGAGAGGTCGCCGTCGGCCGTGTCGACGGCACGCCCCGCCTCGGCCAGGAGCGCCTCCGTGCCGCGCACCGCCAGCTCCATCTCGCCGAAGGCGTGGACGACCACCGGGTCCTGCGCGGCGCGCTCGATGCCGTGGATCGCCACCGCGTCGGGGTAGGGACGCGACTTCGTCGTGACGAAGACGGCGGCGTCGTCGAGCGCCGCCCGCGCGATGCCGGTGTCGATGGCGGCGTGGATCAACTGGGCGAAGGAGCCGTACGTCGTGGGGCCGGTGAAGACCTCGGCGTAGTCGGTGATCCACTCCTCGCCCACCAGGACGTCCGTGAAGGTGGCCGTCCCCGAGGCGGTGGTGCGCTGGCCGACGGCGTCCCAGTCGTCGACGACCGAGACCCCGTCGGCACCGCGGCGCACCCATGCGACGTGCATCGGCCCGTCCGGCCCGAGATGGGCCAGCACGGGGATCCAGTCGGCGAACAGCGCGCCGGTGCAGTAGAACTTCGTGCCGTTGAGCCGCCACCCGTCCCCGTGCGGTTCGCGGGTCAGGGTGGTGCGGAAGTCCCGTACGTGCTTCGTGCCCAGCTCGGACTGGGCGTTGCCGAACCACCGGCCCGCCAGGACCTCGCCGAAGAGCCGCTCCTGCTGCGCCCGGCTGCCCTGGAGCCGCAGCTGGTTGACGTAGATGAAGTGGCTGAGCGGGATCTGGCCGAGGTTCGGGTCGGCCCGGCTGATCCGCCGTACCACCTCCGCCACGACCGACGCGGGAAGACCGGGACCGCCGAACGCGCGCGGGACGGTGATGGCCAGCAGGCCGCTGCCCGCCAGCCGGCGGAGCTCTTCGAACGGCAGGACCCGCTCGCGGTCGCGCGACGCGGCCCCCGCGGCGAACTCCTCGGCGAGCCGGGCGGCCGTGGCGAGCGCGCCTGCGGCGTCCAGCACCTCCACCCGGGCGGCCTCTCCGCTCAGCCCGCGCGAATCGGCCGGGTCGCCCGGCGCCCCGCCCGGCGCCTCGCCCTCGGCGGTCGCCGGAAGCCGGTCTTCCTGCAACGTCATGAGATGTGCACCCTTTCCCGGATCAGTGACTGGACGTCAGCGCGGTCTGTTCCGCCTCGGCCCAGCTGCGCGGGCCGCCCGTGAAGGCTCCGCGGTAACGGGCCGCCGGATGACGCTCGGAGAGCCGGTCCTGGCCGAACAGCTTGCGGCGCAGCGTGCCCTCGCCGTACTCGCTCTGGGCGAGGCCCCGCTCGCGCAGCACCGGCAGGACCTTGTCGGCGAACTCCTGGAAGGACCCGGGGATCACCCAGTTGATGACGTTGATGCCGTCGACACCGGCGGCCTGCCACAGCTCGACGGCGTCGGCGATCTGCTCGGGCGTGCCCACGATCACGGTGTCCTCGAGCCGCTGGATGGCCAGGTCGCCGACGGTCGGCTCGCGGTCGGTGATGTGCTTGCGCAGGTGCTCCAGGAAGCCCTTGACCGTGTTGGTGTCGACCTGGCTCAGCGGGGTGTCGGCGGGGTAGACCCGGCCGGCCTTGTCGACGATCGCGGAGTGCGCGGCGTAGCCGTCGGAGCTGACGTACTGCTGGTACCACGCGAACTTCTCGCGGGCCTCCTCCTCGGTGTCGCCGATGACGAAGGAGAGCCCCTGGTGGAAGGTGATGTCGTGCGGGTCACGGCCGTACGACACCGCGAGCGCGCGGGTCTCCTCGATCTGCCGGCGGGCGATCTCCGGCGTCGGGGCGATGAGGAAGACGGCCTCGGCGTTGCGGGCGGCGAAGTCGCGGCCCGGGCCCGACGAGCCGGCCTGGAAGAGCAGCGGTGTGCGCTGCGGCGAGGGGGCCGGGAGGAACGGGCCCTCGACGCGGTAGCGCGGCGAGGAGTGGAAGATCTTGTGGATCTTGCTCGGGTCGGCGTGCCGGCTGCCGGCCTTGTCCTGGACCAGTGCGCCGTCGTCCCACGAGCCCTCCCACAGCTTGTAGGTCACGTCGACGAACTCGTCGGCCCAGCGGTAGCGCTCGGAGTGGTCCTCCAGCGCCTCGTAGCCGAAGTTGCGGTAGCCGTTGTCCTGGGTGCCGGTGACGATGTTCCACGCGATGCGGCCCTTGGAGATGTGGTCCAGGGTGGTCAGCTGGCGGGCGAAGTTGGTCGGGTGCTGCTGGAATACGTTGCTGGTGACGGCCAGGCCGATGTGCTTGGTGTGCGCGGCCAGAGCCCCGACGAGCACGGCCGGGTCGTTGCTGGGGATCTGCAGGCCCTCGTTGACGTAGACCGAGTAGTCGGCCTCGGCGTCGCCGTAGAGGCCCACGACGTCGGCGAAGAACATCGAGTCGAACTTCGCTTCCTCGAGGATCCTGGCGAGGTCGATCCACGTCTCGACGTCGTTGAAGTTGTGCTGCTGGGCGTCCGGCCGGCGCCACTGGCCGTGGTGGATGTGGCTCGTCGTGTTCATCACGAAGGCGTTGAAGAACAGGCGCTTGCGCTGGGCGGGGGTGGTGTCGATGGTCATGAGGCACTCCTGTGCGGTGCGGTACCTGCGGTGTCGGGGGTGTGGTCGGTGGGGGTGTGGTCGGCGAGGGCGTGGTCGGTGAGGGTGTCGCCGCTCATGCCTGCGAGATCCGGGGGAGGGCGGTGAGGAGCCGCCGGGTGTAGTCGTGCCGAGGGCGTTCGAAGACGTCGTCCGCGGTGCCCGACTCGACGGCCTTGCCGTCCTTCATCACGAGGATCCGGTCGCTCATGTGGTGGATCACGCCGAGGTCGTGCGAGATGAAGAGGTAGGAGACGCCGAGCTCGTCCTGGAGGTCCGTGAGCAGGTCGAGTACCTGCGCCTGGATCGACACGTCGAGGGCCGACACCGGCTCGTCGCAGACGATGACGCCGGGCTCGGGGGCCAGCGCCCGTGCGATGGCGACGCGCTGGCGCTGGCCGCCCGACAGGCGCAGCGGGGCCGAGTCGAAGTGCTCCTCGCGGAGCCCGACCTGCTCCAGGAGCCTGACGGCCCGGCCGTGCGCCTCCGCACGCGAGGAGGGCGGGGTGGGCCCGGTGGCCAACGCGTCCGTGAGGATGCGCCCGACCGGCCACCGGGGGTCGAAGGAGCTCAGCGGGTCCTGGTAGACCACGCCGATCCGGTGGCGCAGCGGGCGGCGCTGCGCCTGGGTGAGGCTGGACCATGCCTGGCCGTGCAGCAGCACCTCGCCGGCGGTCGGGCTGATCAGGGACAGCGCGATCCGGGCGGTGGTGGTCTTGCCGGAGCCGGACTCGCCGACGATGCCGAGCGTCTCACCCGGGAAGAGCTCGAAGGAGACGTCGTCGACGACGGTGCGGTCGATCTTGTCCGGGCCGGTGTAGACCTTGGTGAGGTGGCGGGCGTCGATGACCGGGCGGTCCCGCTCGACCGCCCTGCGGGTGCGGACGGAGGGCGAGCCGGCGGCGTCGCCGTCGTCGGCGGCCGGCTTCACCAGCCGCCGGCCGCGGGTGTGCTCCGACGGCACCGCGTCGAGCAGCGCCTGGGTGTAGGGGTGCCGCGCGTTGCGCAGGATCTCGTGCGCGGGGCCCTGCTCGACGATCTCGCCGTCCTTCATCACCGCGATGTCGTCGGCGAGGCGGGCCACGACGGACAGGTCGTGGCTGATCAGGATGATCGCCCGGCCGCGTTCCTTGGCCTCGACGAGCAGGTCGAGGATCTGGGCCTGGACGGTGACGTCGAGCGCCGTCGTCGGCTCGTCGGCGATGAGCAGCGGCGGGTCCAGGGCGATCGCGCCGGCGATGAGCGTGCGCTGTCGCAGGCCGCCGGACAGCTCGTAGGGCCGCTGGCGCGCCTTCACCTCGGGCTCGGGCACGCCGACCGAGGCGAGGAGTTCGATCGCCCTGGCCTTGCGTGACGCCCTGGTGCCGACGCCGTGGAGCCTGAGCGGCTCCGCCACCTCGTCACCGACCTTGCGGAGCTGGTCGAGGGAGACGAGCGCGTCCTGGAGGACAAAGCCGATCTCCTTGCCCCGGATCCGGCGCCAGGCGCGTTCGCTCCGGCGGGTGAGGTCGAGGCCGTGGAGCGTCATCCGGTCCGCGGTCACCCGTGAGTCGCCGCCGGTGAGGCCGACCAGCGTGCGGGCGGTGACGGACTTGCCGGAGCCGGACTCGCCCACGATCGCCAGGCAGCGGCCCGGGCGGGCGGAGAAGGAGATGCCGTGGACGACCTCGCGGCCGCCGAACCGGACGCGCAGCCCCTCGACGCTGAGCAGCGGCGCGTCGAGCGGCGCATCGAGGGCCGGCCCGTCGGGGCGGGCGGACTGTCGGGCCACGGCCTTGTCGGTGCGGGTGTCGCCGGCTGCGGGTTCGGTGGTGGGCGCTGCGGGTCCGGTGGTGGGCGCTGCGGTTTCGGTGGTGGGCGGCGAGACGGTCATCGGGCCGCTCCTTCCAGTCGCTGTCGGATCGCCCGGCCGAGGGTGGTGACCGAGATGGCGAAGAGGACGATCACGAGGCCCGGGAGGACCTCGAGCCACCACTGGGTGGTGATGTAGTTGCGCCCGGAGTCGAGGAGCGCGCCCCACTCGGGGCTCGGCGGCGGGACGCCCAGGCCGAGGAAGGCCAGGGACGAGGCCCACACGATGGACTGTCCGACGCCGAGGGTGACGACCGCGACCAGCGGGCGCATGGCGTTGGGGAAGAGGTGGTGGCGCAGGACCGTCCACCTGCTGTGCCCCAGGGCGTGGGCCGACTCGATGTAGCCGGCCTGGCGCACGTTGAGCACCTGGCCGCGCACCATGCGGGCGTAACCCGGCATGGAGCTGATCCCGACCGCGATGATCGACGTCTTGACCGACGGCCCGAAGACGGAGATCACGAGCAGTGCCGCGAGCAGGGACGGGAAGGCGAAGAGGACTTCGAGGACGCGGGTGACGACCGTGTCCACCAGGCCGCCGGCGAGCGCCGAGACGAAGCCGAGCACGATGGCCAGGCCCATGGCGATCGCGGTGGCGCCGAGGCCGATCCCGAGGGAGAGCCGGGTGCCGTGGACGACCCGGCTGAAGACGTCGCGGCCGGCCTCGTCGGTGCCGAAGAGGTGGTGCCACGACGGCGCGGCGAGGGCGTCGGTCAGTTCGACGTGGGTCGGCGTCGTGGTGGCGAGCACGCCGGGCGCCACGGCGGCCAGCACGACGAGCGCTGTGAACACGGCCGAGAGGGCCGCGCCGGGACCGAGGCCGAGGCTCCGGCGGACGGCCCGCCGGGGCTCGGCCGCCTCCGCGCCGACCGGGTCGGGGCTGACCGGGTCGGGGCTGACCGGGTCGGGGCTGAGCGAGACGGTGGTCATGAGGCACGCAACCTTGGGTCGATGGCGGTGTAGGCGAGGTCGACGAGCAGGTTGGCGACGACGTAGATCACGGCGACGACCACGACGACTCCGGCGACGGTCGGGACGTCGCGCGTGCCGACCGCGGTGTTGAGGACCATGCCGATGCCGGGCCGCCCGTAGATGTTCTCCACGATGACCGCGCCCGAGACGAGCGCGCCGAGCGCCCAGCCGGACAGGGTGACCGCCGGCAGCACCGCGTGCCGCAGGGCGTGCCGGAGACGTACGGCGGTGTCGCTCATGCCACGGGTACGGGCGGTGGTGACGAACGGCTGGTCGAGGACCTTGTCGAGCTCGTCACGGATGACCTGCCCGAGGAAGCCGCTGAGCGGGATCGCCAGGGTGAGCACCGGGAGGACGAGGCCCGAGGCGCCCGAGCCGCTGATGACGGGGAAGACCGGGATCTTCACCGCGAACACCACCAGCAGGATGACGCCCACCCAGTAGTGCGGCAGGCTCGCGGTGAACGCCTCGAAGACCGAGCCGAGTCCCTCCAGGGCCCGTCCGCGCTTCACGGTGAGCAGCGAGACCGCGAGCGCGATCACCCAGGCCACGACGAGCGCCGAGACGGTCAGCACGAGACTCGGCACGATCTGGGCGCCGATCACCCGCGTGACCGGCTGGTACTGCGTGTAGGAGGTGCCGAGGTCGCCCTTGAAGAAGCCGCCGAGGTAGTGCAGCCACTGGGAGACCAGCGGGTGGTCGAAGCCGAACTCGTGCCGCACCGGCGCCAGTTCGGCCGCGGAGTAGTTCTGCTGCTTGCCGTTGCGCATGTTCAGGATCGCCGTCGCGCGGTCGCCCGGGATGAGGATCTGGGCGAACCAGGCCAGGGAGGCCGCCGCGAGGAGCACGCCGACCGCCGAGACGGTCTTGACGGCGGCCCTGCGGGCGGCCCGCGCGGTCGCCCACGCGGGTCGCCTCGGCGTCGTGACCGACGCCGGGTCAGGGGTGATGGCAGTCATGACAGACCTCGAATCACTGCTTGCCGGTGAAGTACGCGTCGGAGAACACCGGTTCGCCCTGGCTCTTCTCGACCCAGAAGCCGTGCAGCTTGTCCGAGACGGCGATCAGCGTGTTCTGGGTGTAGAGCCCGACGCCTGCCGCGTCGTCATTGATGATCTTCTGGGCCTGCTTGTACTGGCCGAAGCCGGCGGCGGTGTCGGTGTTCGTGTTGGCCCTGTCGATCAGCCGCGTGAGCGTGGAGTTGTTGTAGAACGACTGGTTGTTGCCGTTCGGGTTGTCCTTGGTGGACTCACGCCAGACGATCCAGAGGATCGCCGGGCTGGGGCTGGTCCAGTACGACGCCTGGGCGTCGTAGCCGTCCGGGCCGCTGTACTTGCCGCCCCACGACTCGGCCTGCGTGGCGGGGACGAGGGTGACGCCGAAACCGTTCTGCTTCCACTGCTCCTGGAGCGCCTGCAGGACGGTCGCGCCCTCGCTGGTGAAGATGTAGCCCGGGCCGTAGACGAGCCGGATCCGCAGCTTCTGGCCGCCCTTGGCGTAGATCCCGTCGGCGCCCTTCTTCCAGCCGGCCCGCTTCAGCAACTGGGCGGCCCTGCCGGGGTTGTAGGGGTACGGGTCGGTGCCGAGGTAGCCGGGGGTCGACTGCGAGACCGCGGGGTTGGGCTCGTAGGGGATCACGCCGTGGAAGCCCGCCTTGACCGCGGCCTCGCGGTCGGCGGCGTAGGCGAAGGCCTGCCGGACGAGCTTGTCCCTGAACGGCCCCTTGGCGGTGTTGAGGTAGAACGAGACCGGGTGACCGGGGGTGATGTAGCGGATCGTGTTCTTGAACTTGGCCTGGGCGTCCTTCCAGTTGACGGTCGGGACCTCGTACACCACGTCGGACTGGCCGGTGGTGAGCGAGGCGTAGCGGGAGGTGCCGTCGGCGACGAACTTCCAGTCGATCCTGTCGACGTACGCCGGGCCGTGGTGCTTCGCGGTCGCGGGCCACGAGGTGTAGTGGGGGTTCCGCTTGAAGACGACGTTCTGGCCCTTGTTCCACTTCTCGACCGTGAAGGCGCCGGAGCCGATCGGCCGCTCGCAGTTCTGCTCCTTCGTCCGGGTCTTGAGCGCGTGCTCGGACTGGATGCCGAAGTAGCCCTGCGTGATCAGGCGGAGGAACTCGGGGTAGGGCTTGGTGAGGTGAATGGCGACGTGGGTCGCGTCGATGGCCTCGGCGCTCTTGAAGTACGGGTCGATCGACACCTTGGCGGTGCCGTTGAGGTCGCTCTTCTCGAACTGGTTGAAGTTGTAGGCGACGGCCTCGGCGTCGACCGGGGTGCCGTCGGTGAACTTCACGCCGTCCTTGAGGGTGAAGGTGTAGGTCAGGCCGTCGGCCGAGGTCTTCCACGAGGTGGCCAGCCACGGCTTGACGCTGCCGTCCTCGGCCTCGGTCACCAGGCCGTCGAGGACCTGGCGGGAGATGTAGGCCTGCTGGATCCAGCCGCCGAAGATGCAGGGCGGCTCCTGGACGTGCGTGTAGGTGATCGTGCCGCCCTGGACGGGCTTGCCGCCGGTGCCGGCGGCGGAGCCGCTGCCGCCGCCGCAGGCTGCCAGCGTGAGACTCGTGAGTACGGCGCCGACGGAGACGGCGGCGAGACGGGGTCGGGTGAAGTGGGTCATCAGCCGGCTTTCTCTGCAAGGGGGTTGGGTGTGGGGAGCGGGTCCGAGATGCCCCCGGGGCGGGGGAGGTTCCTGCGGCCGCGGTAGCGGGTGGCGGGGTGGCTGGGGAATCAGGCAGCGGCGAGGACGCGGTGCCGGGCGGTGAGCGCGGACGAGAAGGCGTCGGCGACCCGGTAGACCTCGCGGGCGGTGTCCTCCTGGACGGTGACCGCGCCGTCCGGGGCGACCGCGATGTGCTTGTCGACCACGAACCAGCCGGGCAGTACATGGTCGGCGCCCATGGAGGTGAGCACCGGCCTCAACGCGTAGTCCACGGCCAGCACATGGGCCGGGCTGCCGCCGGTGGCCAGGGGGAGCACCGCCTTGTCCGCGAGGGCGTACTGGGGCAGCAGGTCCAGGAGGGTCTTGAGCAGACCGGAGTAGGCGGCCTTGTAGACGGGTGTCCCTATCACCACACCGTCGGCCTGCTCGAACAGCCGGGCCGCGCCCTGGATCGCGGGGTGGCCGAAATCGGCCCCCAGCAGCGCCTCGGGGGGCAGCGTGCGCACGTCGAGCGGGATCACATGGTGTCCCTGCCCGGCCAGGCGAGCGTCGAGGTGGCGCAGCAGGCGACCGGTGCGGGAGGTCGGGGACGGGCTTCCCGAGACGGAGAGCACGGTGGGCATGAGAGGGCTCCTTCACAGAGGGCAGGGCGGTGGCGCGCACGGGAACGCCGGCCGTGGGCTGCCCTCCCGCACCGGCCGAGGCGGCGGAAACGGGCAGGTCACGGTCGCGTGAGGGGATGGAGGGAAGGCACGCCGGACCGGCGGAGGGTCAGGAAGCGCGCCGCCCGGCCGCGGGCAGGCGAAACCTGGGGGTCACGGCGGGAAAGCGCGAGAAGAGGACTCGCTCAGCGGGCGGCGCGAGGCGAACAGAGGCCGCTGGACACACGCACGAGGTCGACATGGCGTCGACGCGTGAGGTCCTTGCGCTGGTTCATGTGAAGGATTTAAGCAGACGATGCACCGATCGGTCGAGGTAAACCGTGTTAAGGATCCGTGATGCCTTGATAGGGTTCCCCTTTCATGCGGATCGAACAGCTCGAGTACCTCCAGACCGTCGCCCGGCTCGGCTCCCTGCGCCGCGCCGCCGAGGCGCTGCACCTGTCGCAGCCCGCGCTCAGCGAGACCGTGCGCAATCTCGAACGCGAACTCGGCGTCGACCTGCTGGACCGCCACCGTTCGGGAGCCCGCACCAGCGATGCCGGCCGCGAACTGCTGCCGCACATCGCCGCGGTCCTGGAGGCCGTGGACCGGCTGCGCCAGGCCGCCGACCACCAGCACCAGGTCAGCCGGATGGTCAGGCTCGGCACGGTGCATGCCGCGACCGTCCCGCTGCTCGTCCCCGCCGTCCAGGACTTCCGCGCCGCACACCCGCAGACCCAGGTCGAAGTCGTCACCGCCCAGCAGGCCGACATCCACCGGATGCTCGCCGAGGGCGGCCTCGACCTGGGCCTCGTCAACTACCTCACCGGCGACGACCTGCCGCCCGACCTGGACTCCACCCAACTGCTGCGCGGTCGCCCCGTCGTCTGCCTGCACCCCGGCAGCCCCCTGGCCGCGCACTCCGCCGTCAGCACCGACGCCCTGCTGCGCGAGCCCCTGATCGTCATGCGGGCCGGCTATGTGATGCACCGTTACATCCACCGGCTGCTGCGCGGCCGCACCCCGGTCTTCTCCTATTCGACCGACGGCGCCGAGATGGGCAAGCTCATGGTCGCCGAGGGCCTGGGCGCCACCGTACTGCCCGACTTCAGCGTCATCGGCGACCCGCTGGAACGCAACGGCGTGATCACGTGGCGCCCGCTCGCCGACGCGGAGAAGGACACGGAGGTGGTGATGGTCGCGGAGCGCCGCCGCTCCGGTTCGTACGCGCGGGCCGTCCGCGATCTGCACGACACCCTGCTGGAGCGGGCCCGGCTGTACCGGCGCTGACGCCCCCGCCCCCGCCCGGCCCTCCTGGACTTCCCCGCTGCGGCCCTCGTGCGGCCCCGGACGGTGGTGCGGGCGGCGGGTCGCGGGCGGCGGTGGGGGCGGCGGTGCGGGCGCCGGGCCGCGGGCGGCCGTGGGGGCGCCGGGTCGCGGGTGGTGGTCGGGGCGGCGGTGGGGGCGGCGGGCCGCGGTGATCCCGCGTTGTGGCGTGGGTCACCTCGGTTTACGGTGAAGATGCTTGGAGGAGACTTCGCCGGTACGGGCCGAGAGGCGGCACGTGACCGGGCCGGCTCCGGGTGAGGGAAGTGATCCGGTTGTCCGTCGCCTGGGACGACATAGGCGGACTCGTCGATGCCCATGAACGTTTTCTGAGCGGGGCGCCCGTCGAGGCGGACGTCCGCGGCCCGGTGCTGGAGTCCTGGAAACGCTGCCGGTCGGCCGGGCTCCAGCCGCATCGGCTGCACATCCCCCGTGCGCCGGACCCGGCGCTGGACGACCGGTTCCTGCGCGCGGCGGACCCGGTACTGCGGGAGCTGGCGGCATCGCTGACGGACGTCGGCATGGCGATCGCGCTGTGCGACGCGTACGGCCGGATGGTCCGGCGGCTCGGCGGGGACCTGCGGCTGCGCGACCGCCTCGACCAGGTCCGGTTCGCGCCAGGGTTCGACGCCTCCGAGGCGGTGGCCGGCACCAACGGCATCGGCACCGCGCTCGCCGAGCGCAGCCCCGTCTACGTCGTCGGCCGCGAGCACTTCGCCGACTGCCTGCAGCCGTTCGCCTGCGCCGGCGCCCCGGTCCGCGATCCGCTCAGCGGACGCATCGAGGCCGCCGTCGACCTCACCTGCCTGCGCGACCAGGGCGACCCGGTCATGCAGCGGCTGGTCCACGCCGCCGCCCAGCACATCGAGTCACGGCTGCTGGAGCAGGCCACGCAACGGGAGCGCGCGCTGCTGGCCGCGTACCGGCGGGCCGGCGCGCAGGCGGGCGAGTGGCCGGGACAGCCGGAGGTGCCGGGCGGCGAGGGCCGGCTGAGCCGCCTCGACCTGGCGGTGCTACGGGAACGCGCCGAGGAGCTGATCGCGTCGCCGCACCGCACCCTCGACGAGGTCACCCTGCCCGACGGACGCGTCGCCGCCCTGCTGCGCCGGCCGGTCCAGGGCCTCTCGGGGGAGACGGGCGTCGCCGTCGAGGCCCGCGTCCTCGGGAGCCCCAGCCCGATCACCCTCGACGTCACGCCGCCGCCTCCGGTCGTCGGGCCGACGCCGGAGCCGGCCCGGACCCCCGTCGTCGTACGGGCCGTCGTCCCGCCGCTCCCGGCCGGGCCTCCGCAGCCGTCGGGGCCGTCGGGGCCTTCGGAGCCGCCCGGGAACCTCGCGGACGGGGTGGGCGCGGGCGACGACGGGCGGCGGCTGGTGCTGGTCGGGGAGCCCGGCGTCGGGCGGCTGGCCGTCCTGGCGCGCCGGCGGCTGGAGCTGCTGCACGAGGCCGGGGGACGGATCGGCACCACCCTCGACGTCACGCGCACCGCCGAGGAGCTGACCGAGGTGGCCGTGCCGCGGTTCGCCGACCTCGCAACCGTCGACCTGCCGGACGCGGTGCTGCGCGGCGAGGAACCGGGACCGCTCGGCGCGGGCACGCGGCTGCGCCGGGTCGCCGTGACCGCCGGGGGCGAGACGCCGCACCCGTACGGCGTCGGCGAGCAGGTCGTGTACGAGGCCGCCGCCCCGCAGGCGCGCAGCCTGGAGAGCACGCAGGCGGTGCTGGAGCCCGAGCCGGGCGACCGCACCGGCCGGCAACCGCTGCCGCCCGTGTCCGTGCCCGGCCTGCACTCTTTGATCACCGTGCCGCTGTCGGCGCGCGGCGCGATCCTCGGCGTGGTCAGCTTCTACCGCTGCGCGCAGCCCGCGCCCTTCGAGGACGACGACCTGTCACTCGCCCAGGAGCTCGCCGGCCGCGCCGCGATCTGCGTCGACAACGCCCGCCGCTACACCCGCGAACACCACACCGCCCTCGCCCTGCAGCGCAGCCTGCTGCCGAAGGGGCGGCCCGAGCAGAGCGCGGTCGAGGCCGCCTACCGCTACCTGCCCGCGCGGGCAGGCGTCGGCGGCGACTGGTTCGACGTCATCCCGCTGTCCGGGGCCCGCGTCGCGCTGGTCGTCGGCGACGTCGTCGGTCACGGACTGCACGCCGCCGCCACCATGGGCCGGCTGCGCACCGCCGTGCACAACTTCTGCTCCCTCGACCTGCCGCCCGAGGAACTCCTCACCCACCTCGACGACCTGGTCGCGCGGCTCGACCGGTGCGAGGGCTGGGCGGTGGGCGGCGCCCAGGCGGACTCCGGGATCGTCGGGGCGACCTGCCTGTACGCCGTCTACGACCCGGTGTCCCGGCGCTGCTGCCTCACCCGCGCCGGACACCTGCCGCCCGCGGTCGTGGGCCCCGACGGGGCCGTCGAGTTCCTCGACCTGCCCTCCGGGCCGCCGCTCGGACTCGGCGGCATGCCCTTCGAGATGGTCGAGCTGGAGCTGGCCGAGGGCAGCCAGCTGGTGCTCTACACCGACGGGCTGGTCGAGGACCGGGTGCACGACATCGACGTCGTCCTGCAGCGGCTGCACGAGGTGCTGGCGGTGCCCGGCCGGGCACCCGAGGACACCTGCGAGGCAGTGCTGGACGCGCTGCTGCCGGTCAGACCGAGCGACGACGTGGCCCTGCTCGTCGCCCGCACCCGCGCCCTGGGGCCGGAGCAGGTCGCCCAGTGGGAGCTGCCCTGCGACCCGGCGGTCGTCTCCCGTTCCCGCGCCGCGGTCATCGGGCAACTCACCGTCTGGGGCCTGGACGACCTCGCCTTCACCACCGAACTGGTCGTCAGCGAACTGGTCACCAACGCCATCCGTCACGCCACCGGCCCCGTCCAGCTACGCCTCCTCCGTGACCGCGCGCTGATCTGCGAGGTCGCCGACGGCAGCAGCACCGCACCCCGCCTGCGCCGCGCCCGCACCGAGGACGAGGGCGGCCGCGGCCTGTTCCTGGTCGCCCGGCTGACCGAGCGGTGGGGGACGCGGTACACCGCCGACGGCAAGGTGATCTGGACGGAACAGCGGCTGCCCTGACGCCTGATCAGGAACCTGCCTGTCTTCACCTGTCTGTCTTCACCTGTCTGTCTTCACCTGTCTGTCGTCACCTGTCTGTCGTCACCAGACTGTCGTCACCAGCCGGTCAGCAGCAGGTGGTTGACCAGCAGGGCGAGTGAGGCCTGGGCCGCGAGCCAGCCGCGCCGTCCGGGCAGGAACGCGCAGGCCGGCAACAGCCACCAGGCGAACGGCAGCCAGATGCGTTCCGTCTCCGCCTTGCTCATCCCGGACAGGTCGGCGACCAGGAGTGCGAGCAGCGCTGCGGCGACCAGCAGCCCCAGCCGGACGGCGCCGGCTCCCGTCCTGCCGGGCTCGGTCACCGCCCCGGCGGGCTCAGGAGTGGTCCCGGCGGGCTCAGGAGTGGGCTCAGGAGTGGTCCCGCCGCGGCGCGCATCGGCGGCCTTCGCCCGGCCGGACGTGAAAGCCGCCCCCGTGTGCCGCAGCCTCGCCGCCGTCCGCCGCAGTCCCGCCGCCGTCGCCGGGCCCACGACGAACACCGTGCAGGCCAGGTTCGCCCACACCCAGTAGCCGTACGGCCTTACCCCGCCTGCTCCTTGGTGGTACCGGATGACCAACAGGCGGTACGCCGCCCACCAGTCGAAACCGAGCGCGGTGAACACGGCCGGGACGACGGCGAGTCCGGCCGGCAGGAGGGCGAGCAGGGAGATCGGCGGGCGGGTGCGGCGGGAGCCGAGCAGCAGCACGGCCGCGGCGATCACGGCGAACAGGGTGAGGCCGTAGGAGAGGTAGGCGGTCAGCCCGAACAGCAGGCCCGAGGCGAACCCGGTCGCGCCCGGCCGGTGCCCCGTGACCGCCAGGGCCAGCAGTGCCACCGCCCAGGCGGCGACCGCCGCGAAGTAACCGTCGGCCGAGGTGCCCACCCACACCGCGCCCGGGGCCAGGGCGAGGAAGGGCGCGGCGCGGCGGGCCGGCCGCTCCGCGACCAGCGCCCGTACGGCGACCAGGACCGCGGCCGGCGCGGTCGTGCCGACGGTGATGACGAAGACGCCCGCCCAGCCGCCACCCCCCAGGCCGATCCGGTCGAGCAGCACGAAGGTGACCGTGGCCGCGGGCGGGTGCCCGGCGACGTGCGCGGGCCAGTTGCCGGGCGCGTCGATGAGGATGTGGTGGGTGAAGTCCCGCAGGGCGGCGGGGATGTCGTGGAAGCGGCCGACGGCCCGGAGGTACTCGTTGCGCGTCGTGAGCTGCTCGGCGACCCCCCGGTACCAGCCGTCGACGAGGGCGAGGGACCACGTCCAGGCCGCCGCCGCCCCCCACACCGCGAACAGCAGCCGCCGCCACGGCAGTCGGGCGGCGAGCGGTACGCCGTACGCGATCACCGCGACCGCCACGGCGACCGCGGCCGGCGTACCCGGGCCGACGTGCGGTTCCCAGGTCGCGAGGAGCGGTGGCCGGCCGACGCGGAGCGAGCCGGTCCGGTCCTCCAGGGCGTCGCCGACCAGCACGGCGGCCACGACCAGCAGCGCGGCGGCCCCGACGGCGTACAGGTCCCGGCGGAGGGCCGGTCCGTGGCCACCGCGGGCGTCGTCACCGGGGAGAACGTCGTTGGGTGGAACGTCGTTGGTCAGAACGTCGTCGGGGGCATCGTCGGGGAGGGCGCGGTTCACGTCGTGAACGCTAGGGCCGGGGGCCGGGTCCGGCTCGCTGACATGGGCGGACGTCAGAGTTTCGTCATGGTTCGGCCCCCCTGCGCGGGGGGCCCGCGGACCTACGGTCGGGGTATGAGACGGACTCCCTTCTCGCCCGACTTCTGGCGCAGCCCGGTGCGTGGTCCCTGGTTCACCTCGGTGCTCGGCCTCGTGCTGCTCGGCGGTGTCACGGTGCTGTTCGTGACGGGCCTGCTGTCGTACGCCGCGTACAACCCGGACCTGTCCCCGGTCAACGACAAGACCCCGGACAAGGGCATCCTCGGCTTCTACCTCTTCTCCTGGCCGACCCACCCGCACTGGCTGTACCGGCTCACCCAGGGCGTCCACGTCACCCTCGGCATCGCGCTGATCCCCGTACTGCTGG
Source organism: Streptomyces sp. NPDC020490 (assembly GCF_044335305.1). Taxonomy (NCBI): domain Bacteria; kingdom Bacillati; phylum Actinomycetota; class Actinomycetes; order Kitasatosporales; family Streptomycetaceae; genus Streptomyces; species Streptomyces sp. NPDC020490. The sequence continues at coordinate 102,387 of NZ_JBIRUY010000017.1, forward strand.
CCAAGCTGTGGTCGGTCGTGCCCCGGCTGTTCGCGCTGCCGCCCGCCCGGTCCCTCGCGCACGCGCTGGAACGGATCTCGCTGCTGCTCCTGGTCGGCGGCGGCCTGTTCGAGTTCACCACCGGCGTGCTCAACGTCCAGCTGGACTACGTCTTCCCCGGCTCCTTCTACCCCCTGCACTTCTACGGCGCCTGGGTGTTCTTCGCCGCGTTCCTCGCGCACGCCGTGCTGAAGACCCCGGCCGCGGTGCGGGGGCTGCGGCAACTGCGCTCCGAAGGGGGTGAGTTGACGTCACCGCGACCCGCCGAGCCGACGGTGTCCCGGCGGGGTGCGCTCGGGCTGGTCGGGGGCGGCTCGCTGCTGCTGTTCGCGACGACCGCCGGGCAGACCTCCGACGGGCTGCGGTGGACCGCCCTCCTCGCGCCGCACGGCGGCGGTGAACCGGCCGCGGGCCCGGGCGGTTTCCAGATCAACAAGACGGCCGCGCGTGCGGGCATCCGGGCGGCCGAGACCGGCGAGGACGCCTGGCGGCTGGTGCTGACCGGACGCGCCGGGACGGTCCGGCTCGCCCGGTCGGAACTGCTGCGGCTCCCGCTGCACAGTGCGGCGCTGCCGATCGCCTGCGTGGAGGGCTGGTCCACCTCCGACCAGTGGTGGCGCGGGGTGCGGCTGCGCGACCTCGCCGCCCTGGTCGGACACGACGACCCCGCCGACGTTCTCGTGGAGTCGCTGCAGCGGCACGGCGCCTTCCGCCGGGCCGCCCTGCGCGCGAACCAGGTCGCCGACCCCCGCTCCCTGCTCGCCCTGTTCGTCAACGGCGAGGAACTGACCCCCGACCACGGCCACCCGGCGCGGATCATCGTGCCCGCGGCACCCGGTGTGCTCAACACCAAGTGGGTGGCCCGGATGACCTTCGGAGACCTGTGATGCGGAGACCTGCGATGCGGAGACCTGTGATGCGGAGACCTGTGATGCGGAGACCTGTGAGGCGCCGCCTCGGGAACGTCATCGGCAGTCCGCTGCGACTCCTGCTGCTCGGCGGCTCGTTCGCCCTCGCCGGCTACGCGGGCCTGCGGCTGGTCGGGTCCGCGGGGGACTGGCCCGGTGTCGTGCTGTGGGTGGTGGGGGCGGCGTTGCTGCACGACCTGGTGCTGCTGCCGCTGTACGCGGCGGCGGACCGGGCCCTGGTGCGGGCGGTGGGCCGCAGGCGGACGTGGGCCGGGTACGTCCGGGTGCCGGCGGCCCTCTCCCTGATGCTGCTGCTGGTGTGGTTCCCGCTGATCAGCGGGCAGGTCGCGGAGCGCTACGCCTCCGCCACCGGCCTGTCCCCGGACGGCTTCCCCGCCCGCTGGCTGCTGGTGACGGCCGCGCTGTTCGGCGGCTCGGCGCTGCTGTTCGCGCTGCGCCTGCGCAGGGCGACGAAGCAACGGCCGCCCGCCGTCCACTGAGCGTCGGCACGCCAGCCCGCCCGGCCCGCGAGCCGCAGCAGGGCGGGTGTGCCGAGCCGCGCCCACGGGAAGGGGCGGCCGGCTCTGCCGCGGGCGTCGGTGACGCGCACCCTCACCCGCTCGTCGACGTCCGGACCGGGCACCGTCTCGGCGATCAACAGGCCGCCGGGTGACAGGAGTAGGGCCACGCGGTCGAGGAGGGCGCGCGGGTCGCCGCCGATGCCGACGTTGCCGTCGATCAGCAGGGCGGTGCCCCAGCGGCCCTCGCCGGGCAGCGGATCGAAGACGGAGCGGCGCAGCGCCTGACCGCCGAGGGCCACCGTGCGGGCGACGGCGGCCTCGCTCACGTCGATGCCCAGCACCGGTCGGCCCCGCGCGGCCAGCGCCGCGACCAGGCGGCCCGGCCCGCAGCCGACGTCCAGTACCGCGCCCTCGCAGCGCCGCAGCACCTCCAGGTCGGCCGCGTCCGCGTCCGCGCACCAGCGCTCCACCTCCAGGGGGAGCAGCCAGCCGTCGGCCCGGCGCAGGAAGAGGGGACCCCGGCCGCTGCGCAGGGCGTCGGAGTACGGGTCGGCGGACCAGGGCCCCTGCTCGCCCGCCCACCCGCCCGGCTCCGGGCCGGGTCCCCCGGCCGTTCCAGGCACGGTGGCGGCGGTGACGACTCCCGACGCGGCAGCCGGCATCGTCCCGGCTGCCGCGGCCAGGACCGCACCCGCCGCGGTGGCCGGGACCGCCGCTCCCGTTGCGGTGGCCGGGAGCGTTCCTGCCTGCCGCCCGATGAGTGCCATCGGCCGGCCGGTGCCGCCGCTCGTGGTGGGGGACGCCGTGTCACCGGCGTCACCAGCGTCTCTCCCCCTGGCACCGCTCACCCGGACACCGCCCCGAGACGCGCTCGTACCGCGGCGAAGCGGCTGCCGGGTGCCGCCTCGGCCACGGCGTCCGCGTCCCGCACGGTGTCCACGTCACGCAGCCGTGGCAGCTCCCGCACCCGCAGTCCCGCGAGCCGGGCGCGCTGCGCGGCGCCGGTGTGCGGCGTCGACATGGGCACGCCGCGCAGCAGCGCCGGATCGGGGTCCGCCAGACCCAGCGCCCAGAAGCCGCCGTCCTCGGCGGGGCCGAAGCAGGCGTCGCATTCGGTGAAGTCGACGGAGACGGTGAGGAGTTCCGGGGTCACCTGGGGCGTGTCCATGCCGATCAGCAGCGCCGGGCCGTCGCAGCCCGCGAAGGCCGCGGCGAGCCGTTCGTCGAGGCCGCCCGCGCACTGCGGCACCACCTCGAAGCCGGCCGGCAGCCAGGTGCCGGGCTCTCCGTCCAGCACCAGCACCCGGCGCCGGGCGGGCGTCCGCGCGACCGCGTCCAGGGTGTCCGCGAGCGCCGCCTCCGCGAGCTTCGCGGCCTGATGCGGGGTGAACGGCGGCGTCAGCCGGGTCTTCACCCGCCCCGGCCGGGGTTCCTTGGCGATGACCAGGAGCGTGGTCACGCGGCGCCTCCTTCACCGGCCGGCCCGCCGAACGGGTCGGCGGCCCGGTCGGTGAGCACCCGGCTCATGTCGTGCACCGCCTGCCAGGTGCCGCGCCAGGTCCCGGTCACCTTGGAGGAGCCGGTACGCGGGCGGTACGGGATGTCGTACTCGGCGATCCGCCAGCCCGCGTCGGCGGCGCGGACCACCATCTGCAGGGGGTAGCCGCTGCGCCGGTCGGACAGGCCGAGGGCGAGCAGCGGCTCGCGGCGGGCGGCGCGCAGGGGGCCGATGTCGTGCAGGCGCAGACCGGTGCGGCGGCGCAGCAGGCGGGCGATGGCGAGGTTGCCGGCCCGGGCGTGCGGAGGCCAGGCGCCGCGCGTCTGCGGGCGCCGCCTGCCCAGCACCAGGTCGGCCTCGCCGGCCAGGATCCGCCGGACGAACGGCACCAGGCCGGCCGGGTCGAGGGAGGCGTCGCAGTCGCAGAAGCACACGATGTCGGCCGTCGAGGCGGTCAGGCCCGCGTGGCACGCGGCGCCGAAGCCGCGCCGCTCCTCGTGCACGACGTGCGCGCCGAGGTCGCGGGCGACGCGGGCGGAACCGTCGGTGGAACCGTTGTCCACGACGAGCGCGCGCCAGCCGGGCGGGATGCGGCGCAGCACCCAGGGCAGGGCCGCGGCCTCGTCGAGACAGGGCAGGACGACGTCCACGGACGCCGTGACCGGTACTGAGGCGGAAGAGGTTGTCACCCCTCTCACCCTACGAACGCGAAACGGGCGAATCGGGCGCGGGCTCCTTACGGAAAAAGGACGTCGCGGCCCCGCGTCGGCATCGCCCCGCGCGCGGTGCGAGGCTGGCGTCATGGAGCAGCAGCCGAACGCACCCGGCGGGGCCCGGATCCTCGTCGTGGACGACGACCCCACCGTCGCCGAGGTCGTCACCGGATACCTCGACCGGGCCGGATACGTCGTCGACCGGGCCGGCGACGGCCCCGGCGCCCTCGCGCGGGCCGCAGCGCACTGGCCCGACCTCGTCGTCCTCGACCTGATGCTGCCCGGCATGGACGGCCTGGAAGTGTGCCGGCGGATGCGGGGCCGCGGTCCGGTGCCGGTCATCATGCTCACCGCGCGCGGCGACGAGGACGACCGCGTCCTCGGTCTGGAGGTGGGCGCCGACGACTACGTCACCAAGCCCTTCAGCCCCCGCGAACTCGTGCTGCGCGTCGAGTCCGTGCTGCGCCGCACGCGGCCCGTGCGGCCCTCCGGCGTCCTGCGCGCGGCCGGCCTGAGCGTCGACCCGGCGGCCCGCCGCGCCGTCAAGGACGGTGCCGAACTCGCGCTGACTGTACGGGAGTTCGACCTGCTCGCGTTCTTCCTGCGGCACCCCGGCCGGGTCTTCGGCCGCCAGGACCTGATGCGCGAGGTGTGGGGCTGGGACTTCGGCGACCTGTCGACCGTCACCGTCCACGTCCGCCGGCTCCGCGGCAAGGTCGAGGACGACCCGGCACGCCCCCGCCTGATCCAGACGGTATGGGGCGTCGGCTACCGCTTCGACGGCCCCCCGCCGCCGGCCGCCTCCGGCGCGCCCGACGCCTCCGGCGCGTCGGGGGTGTCCGGAGCTTCCGGAGCGTCCGACGGATCCCGGGCATCCGCGGCCCCCGGAGCGTCCGGAGCGTCCGGGGCACCCGAGGTGTCGGAGGTGTCCGATGCCTCCGGCGCGTCTGGGGTGTCCGGCGTTCCCGGAGCACCCATCGGATCCGGGGCGTCCGGCGTATCCGGGGCGTTCGACGCATCCGGGGCTTCCAAGGCGTCCTGGGTCTCCGACGCGTCCTGGGTCTCCGACGCCTCCGACGCCTCCGATGCCTCCGGCGTGTCTGGGGTGTCCGGAGCTTTCGGGGCGTCCGACGGATCCGGGGCCTCCGGGGAGTCGAAGGCGTCCGCGGCCTCTGACGGATCCAAGGCATCCGAGACCTCCGGGATATCCGAGGCTTCCGGAGCGTCCGACGGATCCCCCCGGGCGTCCGGAGTGTCCGGAGTGTCCGGAGCGTCCGGAGCGTCCGGGGCACCCGAAGTGCCCGAGAGGTCCGACGCCTTCGGAGCGTCCACGGTGTCCGACGGATCCGGGGCGTTCGACGCGCCCGACGCGCCCGAAGGGGCCGAGGTGTCCGGAGCGGTGGGAGCGGTGGGAGCGTCCGGGGCTTCCGAAGCGTCCGCGGCGTCCGACGCGTTCGACGGATCGGACGCGTCCGGGGCGTCCGGCGTATCCCGAACCCCCCACGCACCCCGAGCGGAGGCGTGACCGTGCGGGACACTCTGCTCATCGCCCTGTTCGCCTTTCTCGGTGCCGGCGCGGCCGGGCTCCTCGGGGCCTGGGTGCTGCTGATGATCCGGCGGCGCTCGCTCGTCGCGCACCTCGCCGTGGTCGCCGGTGTCGCCGTCACCGCGATGCTCGCGGGCACGCTCGCGGTCGCGCAGGCGATGTTCCTGTCCGGGCACGACCTGCGCGTCGTCACGACCGTCGTCGCGATGGCCGCCGTGGTCTCCCTCGCCACCGCCCTGTTGCTCGGCCGCTGGGTCGCCGCCCGCAGCCGGGCCCTCGCGCTCGCCGCCCGCTCCTTCGGCGACGGCGGCGACTTCACCTCGCCCGACGGCCCCGCCGCCGCCGAACTCGCCGCAGTGAGCAGGGAGTTGGAGGCCACCAGCGCCAGGCTCGCCGAGTCCCGCGAACGTGAGCGCGCCCTGGAGTCCTCCCGCCGCGAGCTCGTCGCCTGGATCTCCCACGACCTGCGCACCCCGCTCGCCGGACTGCGCGCGATGTCCGAGGCCCTGGAGGACGGCGTCGCCGTCGACCCGGCCCGCTACCTGAGGCAGATGCGCACCGAGGTCGAACGCCTCAACGACATGGTGGGCGACCTCTTCGAACTCTCCCGCATCCACGCCGGCGCCCTGACCCTGTCCGTCTCCCGGATGTCCCTGTACGACCTCGTCGGCGACGCCCTCTCCGGAGCGGACGCCCTCGCCCGCGAGCACGGCGTACGGCTCGTCGGCGACCGCATCGAGCCGGTGCCGGTCGAGGTGGACGGCAAGGAGATGAGCCGCGTCCTCGGCAACCTGCTGGTCAACGCGATCCGCCGCACCCCGGCCGACGGCACGGTCGCCGTCGCCGCGCAGCGCTCGGCCGACGGTGTGGTGGTGTCCGTGACCGACGGCTGCGGCGGCATCCCCGAGGAGGATCTGCCCCGTGTGTTCGACACCGGCTGGCGCGGCACCCACGCCCGGACGCCGCCCGCCGGGGCGGGACTCGGCCTCGCCATCGTCCGCGGCATCGTCGAGGCCCACCAGGGCCGGGCCGGCGTGCGCAACATCCCCGGCGGCTGCCGTTTCGAGGTGACCCTGCCCGCGGCCCCGACCTGAGCGCGCACCCCGGACGTGAGCGCGTACCCCGGACGTGAGCGCGCACCCCGGACGTGAGCGCGTACTCCGGACCTGAGCGCGCACCCCGGACGTGAGCGCGCACCCCGGACGTGAGCGCGCACCCCGACACTCACCCGGCCGCCGCGAACTCCCGCATCCCCTCCGCGAACCCCACCCGCGCCGTCCACCCCAACTCCCCGCGCAGCCGCGCCGAGTCGGCCGTGACGTGCCGCACGTCGCCGAGCCGGTACGCGCCGGTGACGACCGGTTCGGGGCCGCCGTACGCCGCCGCGAGCGCCCGCGCCATCTCGCCGACCGTGCGCACCTCGCCGCTGCCGGTGTTGTACGCCGTCAGCGCGCCATCCGGCGAACCGGCCTCCAGCGCCGCCACGTTGGCGGCGGCCACGTCCCGTACGTGGACGAAGTCCCGCCGCTGGCAGCCGTCCTCGTAGACCTGCGGCGCGACGCCGCGCGCCAGCGCCGAGCGGAAGAAGGAGGCCACGCCGGCGTACGGGGTGTCGCGAGGCATGCCCGGCCCGTACACGTTGTGGTAGCGCAGCGACACCGCCGAGCCGCCCGTGGCCCGCGCCCACGCCGCCGCCAGGTGCTCCTGGGCGAGCTTGGTGGTGGCGTACACGTTCCGCGGATCGGCGGGGGCGTCCTCCCCGACCAGCCCGGGGGCGAGGTCCGCCCCGCACACCGGGCACGGCGGTTCGAAGCGGCCCGCGTCCAGGTCGGCCACGGTCCGCGGCCCCGGCCGCACCGTCCCGTGCCGGCCGCAGGTGTACCGGCCCTCGCCGTACACCACCATCGACCCGGCGAGCACGAGCCGCCGTATGCCCGCCTCCGCCATCGCGGTCAGCAGCACGGCGGTGCCGAGGTCGTTGCGGGAGACGTACTCCACCGCGTCCGCGAAACCGGCGCCGAGCCCCACCATCGCCGCCTGGTGGCACACGGCGTCCACACCGGTGAGGGCGCGGCGGACCGCTTCCACGTCCCGTACGTCGGACGGGGGATCGGCCCGGACGTCGAGGACGACGGTTTCGTGGCCCCGCGCCCGCAGCGCCCGCACGACATGGGACCCGATGAATCCGGCACCGCCGGTGACCAGTACACGCATGGCCCAACGCTATGGCGCCGAACCGCCGTCCGGGCCGGACCCGACCCGGCACGTCACCGGTCCGTAAGACCTGCGCACCGTCAGATCCGCGCCCTCGTCGGGCGTCCGGTGTGACCGGACCGCGCCGTGATCTCGACGAGAGGACGCGACACGAGAGGTCTAGACTCTCCACCCAGTGGCCCGCGTGACCGTGGCCGGGAGCGAGCAGCACGAGCGGGCAGCACCTGCTGTCAGACCCGAAGGGTATTCGGCGCTTTGATACGGATAGATTCAGTCACCAAGCGGTACCCGGACGGGACGGTCGCGGTCGACGATCTCTCGCTGGAGATACCCGACCGCTCCATCACCGTGCTCGTCGGTCCGTCGGGCTGCGGCAAGACCACGACCCTGCGCATGATCAACCGGATGATCGAGCCGAGCACGGGCACCATCCGCCTCGACGGCAAGGACATCCAGCAGCAGCCGGTCAACACCCTGCGCCGGTCCATGGGTTACGTCATCCAGAACGCCGGCCTCTTCCAGCACCGCACGATCCTCGACAACATCGCCACCGTCCCCCGCCTGCTCGGCTGGAGCAAGCAGGACGCGCGGGCGCGGGCCCGGGAACTGATGCAGCGAGTGGGGCTCGACGAATCACTCGCCCGGCGGTACCCCTACCAGCTCTCCGGCGGCCAGCAGCAGCGCGTCGGGGTGGCGCGTGCCCTCGCCGCGGACCCGCCGGTGCTGCTGATGGACGAGCCGTTCTCGGCCGTCGACCCGGTGGTGCGCAAGGGGCTGCAGGACGAACTGCTGCGCATCCAGGATGAGTTGGGCAAGACCATCGTCTTCGTCACGCACGACATCGACGAGGCCGTCAAGATCGGCACGATGGTCGCCGTGATGCGCACCGGCGGCCGGCTCGCCCAGTTCGCGCCGCCCGCCGAACTGCTGTCCAGCCCCGCGGACGACTTCGTCGAGGACTTCCTCGGCGCGGACCGGGGCATCCGGCGGCTGTCCTTCTTCTCCTCCGCGGGCCTCGACCTGCTCACCGCCCCGATCGTCGCCCTGGACTCCACCGCCGAGCAGATCGCGGCCCGCGACACCGGGGAGGCGCCCTGCCTCCTCGTGACCGACCTGGACGGCCGGCCGCTCGGCTGGAGCGAGCCGCGCGACCTGGTCGCCGGGCAGATCGACCCCGGCCGGCTCATCGCCCACGGGCGGCCCTTCGTGGCCGGCGCCGACTCGCTGCGCGCCGCGCTCGACTGCGCCGTGCTCTCGCCCACCGGCTGGGCGGTCGCGGTGGACGCCGAAGGCCGGGCGGTCGGCGTCGTCTCGCAGCAGGCGATCGCCGAGGCCATCCGCGGGGCGCACGAGGAGAGCGCGAAGGTCGCCGGATGAACGGCTTCTTCGACATCCCGAGCGACCTGCAGAACACCTACTGGGGCCTGGTCGGCCTGCACCTGCGCGAGGCGCTGATCCCGGTGCTGGCCGGACTGCTGGTGGCACTGCCGATCGCCCAGTCGTGCGTGCGGCTGCGCTGGCTGTACCCGCCCGTGCTCGGGGCGGCGACCGTGCTGTACGCGATCCCGTCGCTCGCCTTCTTCGTCGTCCTCATCGACTACACCGGCCAGAGCGAGACCACGGTGATGATCCCCCTGGGCGTCTACAGCCTGGTGGTGTTCATCCCGGCGATCGTGGAAGGGGTCCGCTCGGTGCCCCAGGAGACCCTGGACGCCGCGACCGCCATGGGCTTCGGCCCCGTGCGCCGCTACCTCCAGGTGCAGCTGCCGATCGCGGCGCCCGCGATCATCGCCGGACTGCGGGTGGCGACCGTGTCGAGCATCTCCCTGGTCAGCATCGGCATGCTGATCGGCAACCAGGGCGGACTCGGCAACCTCCTCAACGACGGCATGATCTACCACCAGCCGCGCCTGGTGTGGCTGTCGGTGATCGGCACCGCCGTCCTCGCCATCGTCGCGGACGCCCTGCTGGTCCTGGTGCGGGTGCTGGTGACGCCGTGGATGCCGCGCGGCGGCACCGGCAGGACCCGCCCCGTCGACGAGCCCGACGCCCGGCCCGAACCGGCCGCGGCCGCACGGGAGAAGGCCGCCCGGTGAACATCCTCCACTTCGTCAACGCCTTCTTCAGCGACGGCGCCCACTGGCACGGCTACGACGGCATCCCCACCCGGCTGCGCGAGCACGTCCAGTATTCGCTGATCGCGCTCGGCGTCGCCGCCGCCATCGGGCTGCCGGTCGGCCTGGTCACCGGGCACACCGGCCGCGGCGGCAACGCCCTCGCGTTCGTCGCCACGGCCGCCCGCGCGCTGCCCAGCTTCGGCCTGCTGGTGCTGATGTTCGTGCTGCTCGGCCTCGGCCTGCTGCCCGTGATGATCCCGCTCATCGTCCTCGCCGTCCCGCCGATCCTGGTCACCACCTACGAGGCGGTGCGCTCGGTCGATCCCTCACCGGTGGACGCGGCGCGGGGCATGGGCATGACCGAGTCGCGGGTCCTGTTCCAGGTCGAGCTGCCGGTCGCGCTCCCGCTGATCCTCAGCGGCCTGCTCTCGGCGGCCGTCCAGATCGTCTCCACGGCCACCATCGCCGCCTACGTCAGCCTCGGCGGCCTCGGCCGCTACATCGTCGACGGCCTCTACCAGCGCGACTACGAGAAGGTCGTGGGCGGCGCCACCCTGGTCGCCCTGCTGGCCCTGGTGACGCTCGGCGCCTTCTGGGCGGTGACCCGGCTCGTCGTGTCGCCCGGGGTGCGTCGCGGCGGCTGACGGCTGGGGTGCGTCGCGGCGGCTGACGGCTGGGGTGCGTCGCGGCGGGCGACGGCCGGAAGGACCGCGGGGCCGGGGCGGAACCTCCATCCGCCCCGGCCCCGCTTGCAGGCGCACTCGGCCCGTGCCCGGCCCCTCCACGTGCCCCCGGCCCGTCCTCAGCCCTCCGCGCGGGCCAGCGCCAGCTCCAGGACGACGAGCAGCGCGTCGCGCACCGAGCCCCGCTCACGGGCGTCGAACACCACGACCGGGACGCGGTCGGCGACGTCCAGCGCCCAGCGGACCTCCTCCAGCGTGTACGGGACCTTCCCGTCGAAGGCGTTCACCGCCACCGCGAAGGGGATCCGCCGGTGCTCGAAGTAGTCGACGGCCGCGTAGCAGTCGTCGAGGCGGCGCGGGTCGACGACGACGAGACCGCCGATGGCGCCCTCGACGATGTCGTCCCACATGAAGCCGAACCGCTCCTGGCCGGGCGTGCCGAACAGGTACAGCTTCAGCGACGGGTCGATGGTGATGCAGCCGAAGTCCATCGCGACCGTGGTCGTGGTCTTGCGCGGGGTGCCGGTCAGGTCGTCCACGCCCGCCGCGACCTTGGTGATGGCGGCCTCGGTGGTCAGCGGCTCGATCTCGGAGATGGCGCCGACGGCGGTGGTCTTGCCCACGCCGAAGCCGCCCGCGATCACCATCTTGACCGGCAGCGGCGGTCGTACGACGGCCGCACGGGCGGCTGAAGGGCGCGTGGCCGGTTCAGTCGGTGTCACGGACTACCCCTCGGGAGTCGGGGATGGCACGCAGGGCGTCGATCACCCTGCGCAGGACGGTGACGTCGTGGACGTCGCCGGAGACGGGGATGTGCACCGCCAGGTGTCCGGCGCTTCGCAAGTCCTCGGCCAGGATGCGCACGACGTTGAGGTGGAGCCGCAGCCGGGCCGCGACCTCCGCGATGGACTGCGGCTGCCGGCAGGCGGCGACGATGTCGTGCTGCTCGAAGGAGAGCCCGTCGAGCACCGCGAGGCCCTCGGCGGTCGCCACCACCTGGGTCTCCACGGGTACCGGCCGGCCCGGCGCGGTGGGCGCCACCCGGCCGGCGGTGACGAGGAACGGCCGTACGGCGGGGGCGGGGCCGACCGGCTCCGGGCCCGGGTGCGGGGAGCCGTCCGCCATGGATTGTCTTCCTCCTCGGCCGGGCCCGGCCCGGTCAGCGCATCGACGCGGAGCCGACGCTGTTCTTCAGCTCGAGCACCAGCTGGGGGCTGAGCGCGCTGCCCGCCCGGTTGGCGAAGAGCGTCATCTCGTAGGCGATGTTGCCCAGCTTGGCCTCCTTGTCGGTGACCACGCCGAGGACGGCGCCGCCGCCGATCGCGGAGACCAGCACATGGCCGTCCTCGAGGTCGATGATGACCTTGTTGAGGCCGCCCAGGCCGTAGTTGCCGGAGGCGCCGGCGGCCAGGCTGGTGATGCCGGAGACGATCGCCGCCAGCCGCTCGGAGTCGGCGTGCTCGCGCAGCGCCGACACGGCGATGAGCAGCCCGTCGGAGGACACCGCGATGGCGTCGACGACGCCCGCGGTCTCGGTGGCGAACCGGTTGAGCAGCCACGTGAAGTCGGCTGCGGCGGCCTGCAGGTCGGTCGGCGTGGTGCCTCCCGCCGGGGTGTCACCTGACGGTGTGCTCACTGCTCAGCTCCTTCCGGGAGGTCCTTCTGGTGGTGCCGGCCAGAGGTGGTCGGGTCGGTGGCGCTGTCGCGGTTCGCGCGTTCCACGGCCGCCTCGAACTCGTCGAGCGCGGCGCGGACCGCTTCCGGGTCGGCGGGCCGGGGGGCCTGCCGTGCCGCCTGCCGGTCGGCGTCGGCGGTGGTCCGGAGGGTGGCACCGCGCACGCGGCGGCGCAGGGGACGGGCGGTGCCGTCGCCGGACGGAGCGGGGGACCGCGTCGTCTCCGGGGAAGTCGTCCCGGTACGGGCCCTGGGGATGAACCGAACCCCACCCGACGGGGTTCCGGCGGCTCCGGCGGCTCCGGTCGCGTCGACAGCGTCGCCCGGTCCTGCCGTCCCGGCCGGTGCCGCCGTCCCGGCCGCGTCGGCCGGCTCGCGCCGGGGCAGGCGGCGTGGGAGCGGTTCGGGTTGCCCGGCGTCCGCGGTGTCCGCCGCCGCGGCGGCCGGCCGGACGCTCTCGACGGCGGCGGGCCGGGGCTCGGACGCCTCCGCCGACGGGGTGTGTCGCGTGCCGGAGGTTTCCGCCGACGGGGTGTGTCGCGTGCCGGAGGTTTCCCCCGACGGGGCGTGCCGCGGCCCGGACGTCTCCGCCGACGGGGCGGGCCGTGTCCCGGTCGGCGGCAGTGCCGGTCCGGTGCGGTCGCCGGAGGCGCCCGCCGCCGGCGGGCTCATCGTCAGCAGCAGCGACGAGGGGACCGTGACCTCGGCCGTGACGCCGCCGCCCGGCGTGCGGGACAACAGCACCCCGACGCCCCAGCGGCGGGCCAGCGTGCCGACCACGAACAGGCCGAGCACCTTCGTCGGCATCACGTCCAGGCGTTCGCGGCGGACGAGCCGGGCGTTCTCCTCGGCGAGCCGCTCGGTGCTCATGCCGAGGCCGTGGTCGGAGATCACGATCGACGCGCCGGCCGGGTCCTCGCCGGAGGAATCCCGCACGAACACCTCCACCGGGCTGCCGGCGGGCGAGAACGACACGGCGTTCTCAAGGAGTTCGGCCAGCATCAGCGTCAGGTCGCCGACGAGGTCGGGCTCCACCATGGCCTCGGTCCGGGCCCGCAGCCGCACCCGCTGGAAGCCCTCGATCTGGCCGAGCGAGGCCCGCACCAAGTTGGTGAGTTCGGTGGGCCCGGAGTCCAGGACCGTCTCGCGGATGCCGGCGAGCAGCATCAGACTGTCGGCGTTGCGGCGCAGACGCACGGCGATGTGGTCGATGGAATAGAGGCGTTCGAGCAGGGCGGGGTCGGTCTCGCCGCGCTCCACCGCGTCGATCAAAGCCAGCTGACGGGTAGTCAGGTTGCTCACCCGGCGCCCGACGTTGCCGAACATCTCGGCGACGTTGCGGCGGCTGAGCACCTGACGCTCCAGCAGCGCGACGGCGGTGGTCTGCACGCGGTTGAACACCTCGGCCAGCTCGCCGATCTCGTCGCGAGCGGTGACCGGCATCTCGCGCAGCTTCGGCGGGCCCGCGTCCTCGGCGTCGTCGTCGGCCACCCGGGCCAGTTCGCGCCCGGCCACGTCGGCGACCTCCCGGGCGGCGCCGGTCAGCGCCAGCACCGGCCGGACCACCGAGCGGCGCACCAGGACGGAGAAGGCGATCCAGACGGTGAAGCCGAGGAAACCGAGGTTCAGCAGCAGGCCCGCGCGCCACGAGGCGTCGTCGGAGGTGTCCTCCGCGCGGTCGGCGATCTGGTCGATCAGGGAGGCGGTGATCTTCAGCCGGGTCCGGGACTGCTCGTGGTAGACGGGGTAGTCGGCGAGCGCCGCGCTGAACGCCCGGCGTACCTGCGCGGGCGTCGTCGCCTGCAGGCCGCCCGGGTCCAGCTGCAGTTCCGCGTAGTGCTGGATGATCGACGCCTGGGCGGTGTTGTGCTCGACCCGGCCCAGCTCGTCGGCCTGCGCCTCGGTGGCGAACCGGGCGAAGCGGTCGGCCTGGGCGGTGTACAGGGCGTAGGAGGCGACCGCGCTGTTGTACTCGATGAGCGCGTTGGTGTCCCCGGTACGGGCGGAGAGCACGCTCGTCTCGAAGGCGCTGTGGGCGCCCGCGGCGCGCAGCAGCGAGTCGAGCAGGTTGCCGGTGAAGGTGGCCGCCAGCGCCTCGTTGCGGTCCAGCCCGAGGCCGTCGATCAGCCCCTTGGCGGCGTTGGTGTACGCCGGGTCGATGTTGTTGGCGGGCAGGTAGCCCTGCTCGACGGTGGTCCGCAGGCTGCCCAGGCCCAGGACCTCCCTCAGGACCTGCGCCTCGGTCTCCGGCAGCCGGTCGCCGAAGGTGGCGGACACCTTCTCGACCTGGGCGTCGACGGCCTTCTGCGCCGCGCGGTAGCCGGCCGTGGACGGCGTACGGCCCGCGCCGGTGGCCTCGAAGCGCACGGAGAGCAGGATGGCCTGCTGGTGCTCGGCCTCCACCCGGTCGACCAGCTCGGCCACCTGCGCGCTGTCCCGCACCAGCCGGGCGGCGTCCGCCGCGTCCTGCGACGTGTCCACCTGTTCGGCGAAGAGATGGGCGAGCAGCGCGGCGACCATGGCGAGCGGAATCCCGACCAAGAGGTTGAGCTTGCGCCGGAACGGCCACCGGTCGGCGAACCTCCGTGCGCCACCGGTGCGCGGTAACGGGGCGGGCCGGGCGGTCGCGTCCACCTCGTTCGTGGACACCGGGCCTCCTTCAGGGAAGAACTCACTCGCGCGACGACGGCGCATGACCGATTCTGATGGTGCGAATGGTGCGTGAAGGCACGGAAGCGGCCCACGTGAACCACCGTGACCGACGCCGACGGCGGTGAGACTACTCTCTTCGGACGATCACGGGCGTCGCACTACGTCAAAAATCAGTTACAACGCGCCTCCGCTTCCGCGCGAGCCCGTTCACCCGGCCTTCACAACCGCTCACTCATCGAAGCCCATTGGTGACCTTGCGGCACTTGACTGGGGGAGAACGGGCTGGATTGGATCAGCACCACAGCTCCTCTTTCCCACCCAACCCCCAAGTCCGGAACGGGAATCGTGACTTCCAACGCCCACCGCAGCAGGTCCTTCAGGATGCATCCCGCGACCGCCGTCGCACTCGCCGCCACCACGGTCCTGCTGGCTGGATGTTCCTCGTCCTCCGAAGACAAGTCCGACCCGCTGAAGGAAGGCGCCTCGGACGGCAAGACCGTCGTCGTCGGCTCCAACAACTTCGCCGAGAGCATCCTGATCGCCGACATCTACGGCGAAGCCCTGAAGGCCAAGGGCATCAAGGTCACCTACAAGGCCAACATCGGCAGCCGCGAGACGACGTACGGCCTGCTCAAGAACGGCTCCGTCACCGTGCTGCCGGAGTACAACGGCGCCCTGCTCGCCTACCTCGACCCCAAGGCCGCCCCGAAGACCGTCGAGGCCACCACCGCCGCCATCGAGGCCGAGCTCGACTCCAAGCTGACGCTGCTGGAGCCGGCGTCCGCCCAGGACAAGGACTCGGTCACCCTCAACAAGGCCACCGCGGACAAGTACAAGCTGACCTCCGAGTCCAGCATCGCGGACCTCAAGGACGTCGCGAAGGACCTGACCCTCGGCGGCTCGCCCGAGTTCCAGACCCGCCAGCAGGGCCTGGTCGGCCTGAAGTCGGTCTACGGCCTGGAGTTCAAGTCCTTCAAGGCGCTGGACGCGGGCGGCCCGCTGACGCAGGCGGCGCTGAAGAAGAACACCGTGCAGGCGGCGGACGTGTTCACCACGGACCCGACCATCCAGAAGGAGAAGTTCGTGGTCCTCCAGGACCCGGAGAACCTCTTCGGGTTCGAGAACGTGCAGCCGCTCGTCTACAAGAGCGGGCTCCCCCAGAAGGGCGTCGACGCGCTCAACGCGGTCTCGGCCAAGCTCGACACCAAGGCCCTGCTGGACCTCGACTCCCAGGTCCAGCTCGACAACAAGGACCCGCTGGACGTCGCCAAGGCCTGGCTGAAGTCGGCCGGCCTGGACTGACGCCGTTGGAGACGCCCCCCGACGGACCGACGCGGGTGCCCCCTCGCCAGGGCGGCACCCGCGTCGGCCTGGACGGCACCGCCCTCGACGTCGACGGGGTGGTCGCGCTCGCCGACGCTGCGGCCGTGCCCGTCGTGCCGCCCGAGGCGCTCCAGCGGGCCCGCCGCTCCTGGCACGCCGCCCAGCGCCTCGCCGCCGCCGGACTCCTCTACGGCCGCGGCACCGGCGTCGGCGCCCACCGCTCGGTGACCGTCGACACCGGCGACCAGGCCGGCCACGGGCTGCGCCTGCTGCGCAGTCACGCGGGCGGCGCCGGTGCGCCGCTGCCGGCCCGTCAGGTGCGCGCCATGCTCGCCGTGCGCACCAACCAGCTGCTCGCCGGCGGCTCCGGCATCCAGCCCGCCGTCGTCGACGCCCTCACCGAGGCCCTGCGGCTCGGCGTCCACCCCGCGGTCAGCGAGTACGGCGGTCTGGGCACCGGCGACCTGACCGCCCTGGCCCAGACCGGCCTCACCCTCATCGGCGAACGCCCCTGGCTGGGCGACCCCTCCCACGGCCTGCCGTCCCCCGTCGTCCTCCAGCCGGGCGACGCCCTCGCGCTGCTCAGCAGCAACGCCCTGGTCCTCGGCCAGGCCGCCCTGGCCTGCCACGACCTCGGCGTCCTGCTGCGCGCCACGCACGCCGTCGCCGCCCTGTCCCTCGCCGCCGTCTCCGGCTCCCCGGAGGCCTACGCGGCCGAGGTGCACGCGCGGCGCCCCTACCCGGGCGCCGCGCACGCGGCGGCGGAGACCCGCCGGCTGCTGGGCACCCCGCTCCGGCCGGGCCGTCGTATACAGGACCCCTACGGCTTCCGGGCCTTCCCGCAGGTGCACGGCTGCGCCCTGGACGCGGCCGGCGCGCTGCGGCGGATCCTGGACGTCGAGGTCAACTGCCCCTCCGAGAACCCGCTGATCTCCCCCGACGGCACCGCGGCCCACCACCACGGCGGCTTCTTCGCCGCCCCGCTGGGCCTCGCCCTGGACGGCCTGAACCTGGCCCTGCTGCAGACCGCCCAGCTCTCCGCGGCCCGCCTCACCGCCCTCGGCCGGACCGACCTGACCGGCCTGCCCGCCTACCTCGCCTCCGGCCCGGCCGGCAGCTCCGGCACGATGATCCTGGAGTACACCGCCAACTCGGCGCTGGCGGAGCTGCGTTCCTGCGCCATGCCCGCCTCGGCGGGGCACGCCGTGCTGTCGCACGGGCTGGAGGAGGCCGCGAGCTTCGCCTCCCAGGCCGCCCGCCAGGCGCTGCGCGCGGTGGACGCCTACGCCACCGTCCTGGCCTGCGAACTCGTCGTCGCCGTAAGGGCGTTGCGGATGCACCCCGCTCCGCCGCCGGCCGACGCCTTCACCGTGGCGGCCCGGGCCCTGCCGCCCGGCACCGACGATCGCCCCCTCACCGCGGACGTGACGACGGCGACGGCCCTCCTCCCGGCCCTCGCCCGCCTCTGAGTCCAGCGCACCGCGACCGCGCGGCGACCGCACCGCGACCGCACCGCGACCGCGCGGCGGACTCGTGCGGGCGTTCGGGCGTTCGGGCGGTGAGCCGGCCGCGCGGGTGACCGGCGCGCCCGCTGCCCGCTCCGGGCGGAACCGGCCGGGCTGCCGGGTCAGCCCACCGGGTGGGCGAGCCGTCCGTCGCCGTCCGGGCCGGCCGCCGCGGCGATCAGCTGGTCGAGCAGGGCGATCAGGACGTCCCGGCTCGACGCCCGGTCGCGGGCGTCGCACAGCACCACCTGGACGTGGCCCGGCAGCGCCAGGGCCTCGCGGATCTCCTCGGGCGGGTAGGGGTGGTCGCCGTAGAAGCCGTTGACGCCCACGACGAAGGGGATGCCCCGGCGTTCGAAGAAGTCCAGCGCGGCGAAGCTCGTCTCCGGGCGGCGCACGTCGATCAGGACGACGCCGCCGAGGGCGCCCACGGCGAGGTCGTTCCACATGAACCAGAACCGCTGCTGGCCGGGCGTCCCGAACAGGTACAGCACGAGGTCGTCGCCGATGGTGATCCGGCCGAAGTCCAGGGCCACCGTGGTGGCCCGCTTCCGCTCGATGCCGTCGAGGTCGTCGACGCCCAGACCGGCCGCGGTCAGCGGTTCCTCGGTGCGCAGCGGGGCGATCTCGCTGACCGACCCGACCATGGTGGTCTTGCCGACGCCGAAGCCCCCGGCGATGAGGATCTTGACCGTGTCGGGTGCCGCCCGGGTGACGGTGTCAGAGTCGGCCAAGGCCCTCCCTCACTTTCTGCAACAGGTCCAGGTCCGGTGGTGTACGGGTGACGGAACGCGGCGGGCGGACGGTGATCCAGCCCGCCTCCAGCAGATCGTCGAGCATGATGACGATCACGCTCACCGGGAGGTCCAGCAGGGCGGCGATCTCCGCTACGGCGACCGGCTCGGCGCACAGGCGCAGGATGCGCTGGTGCTCGGGCTGCGGCCGGGTGGCCCAGGTCGGCGGCGGGTCCACCGCGGTCACCGTCGTGATGAGCGTGAAGTCGGCGCGGCTGGGCCGGGTCCGTCCGCCCGTCAGGGCGAACGGCCGTACGAGCCGGCCCGCCGTATCGCCTCCGCCCACCTCACGCGCCGGAGCCGGCGGCGGGGCCGATACCGGCCCGCGGCGCGGCACTGAGGTGCTCGCCGATCTTCTTCACCAGCATGTTCATCTGGTACGCCACCACGCCGACGTCCGCGCCCGCGCTGGTGAGCACGACGAGGTGGGCGCCCGGCCCGGCGGAGGTCAGGATCAGGTAGCTGTTGGCCATCTCGATCAGCGCCTGGCGCACCGGTCCGCCGCGGAAGTCCATGCTGACGCCCTTGCTGAGGCTCATCAGACCGGACGCCGTCGCCGCCAGGCGTTCGGCGTCGTCCCGCAGGAACCCGGTCGACTTGCTGACGACCAGGCCGTCCTCGGAGAGCACGACGGCGTGGTTCACCTCGGCGACCCGGTCCACGAGTCCGGTCAGCAGCTGGTCGAGCTGGGTGTGGGTGGCGGGCGTGGGGCGTGTCATGGCGATGTCCTTCGTCAGCTGTCGGCGGGCGGGGTCGAGAGCTCGGGGGCGGCGGGGGAGCCGTCGGCGGCAGGGGAGGCGGTGCTCGGCTCCGGGTCGCTCGGCGGCTCGGCGCCGTCGTCGCGGGCCCGCAGCGTGCCGCGCTGGAACCCGGCGAGCGAGGAGGCGGCACGTTCCGCGGTGAACTCGTCCTCGTCGTCGTCGACCTCCGGGGAGGGCACGACGTCCTCGCGGAGCTCGGCGGCGAGGCTGGTCTGCGGAATGCGGCGGGGCAGCGGGGCCGGACGGCCGCGCCTGCGGTCACGTCCCGGACGGCCGGCGTCCCCCGGCTGCGGGTGTCCGGCGTCCGCGGGTTCGGTGTGACCGGCCCGGCCCCCGCGTTCGTTCTCCTTCGCGCGGGAGTGCTCGCCGTCGTCGGCGGAGTCCCGCGGCCGGGCCGCGAGCGCCGGCCGCGGCCGGGCCTCCACGGCCGCGGCCGCGTCCCGGTCGGCCGGGGCAGGTCCGGCGGGCCGCGCCGCCTCCTCCGGCCCGGCGGAACCCACGGCATCCGCGGAACCCACGGCATCCGCGGCATCCATGACACCCGTGGCATCCATGACACCCGTGGCATCCATGACACCCGCGGCAGCCGTGGCATCCGCCGACTCCGCGTCCCGAGTGGTCTCCCGTACGACGATGTCGTGCGGCAGCAGCACGATCGCCGTCGTCCCGCCGTACGGCGACGGGCGCAGCGTGACGGCGATGCCGTGCCGGGTGGCCAGCCGCGCGATCACGAACATGCCGAGTCTGAGGTCGTCGGCCAGCGCGACCACGTCGAACTGCGGCTCCACACCCAACTGGGCGTTGAGCGCGACGTATTCCTCCTGCGACATGCCGAGCCCGCGGTCCTCGATCTCCACGGCCAGACCCTTGGCCACCATCGCGGCCCGCACCCCGACCGGGCTCGGCGCGGGCGAGTAGAGGGTCGCGTTCTCGATCAGTTCCGCCAGCAGGTGGATCACGTCGGCCACCGCGGGCGGCGCCAGGTACACGTCCTCGTCGGTGTGCACCTCCACCCGCCGGTACTCGGCGACCTCGCCGACGGCGCTGCGCAGGATGTCGATCAGCGCGACCGGCTCCCGCCAGCTGCGGCGCGGCTGCTCGCCGCTGATGATGACCAGGTTCTCCTCGTACCGGCGCAACTGGCTGGCGGTGGAGTCGAGTTCGTACAGGCCCCTGAGGACGTCCGGGTCGGTGTGCTCGCGCTCCAGCGCGTCCAGCTTGGTGAGCTGCAGGTTGACCAGGTTCTGGCTCTGCCGGGCGATGCCCAGGATCACCTTCTGGAACCCGCGCCGGATGTCGGCGAGTTCCACGGCGGTGTGCACAGCCGTACGCTGCGCGGTGTTGAACGCCTTTGCCACCTGGCCGAGTTCGTCGCGGCCGTAGTCCAGCGGCGGGGCCGCGAGATCGACATCGACCTTCTCGCCCCGGTCGAGGCGGGCGACCACGTCCGGCAGCCGCTGTTCGGCGAGGCTCAGGGTGGCCTCCCGCAGGCCCCGCAGCCGCCGGGACAGGGAACGGGTGATCCGCCAGGACATGCCGACGCACAGCAGCAGGGCGAGCAGCCCGCCCGCGCTCAGCGAGGCGGCGGTCAGCAGCAGGCTGTGTGCCTTGTCGGTGCTGCGGTCGAGCAGGCCGGACGTCATGGACCGGATCATCCGCGCGTACGCGTCGCCCACCTTCGTCAGGGCGGTGGCCCACTGCCGTCGCGCGTCCGGCAGCGCGACCTTGCCGCCGTCGGCCTGGGGTCCGGCCGCGAGCACCTGGTCCTCGATGTCCTGGAGCGTCTGCCACTCGGGGCTCCGCAGGATCCGCTCGGTCTGGGTCTTCGCGCTGCCGCGCAGCTGGGGGACGATCTGGTCCTTCACGAGCCAGCGGCGTGTGCTGACCAGCTCGGAGAAGTCGCTCCAGGCCTTCTCGTCGAGGTACCCGGACGGCCAGGCCAGGGTGAGTTGGGCGTTCTCCCGCGAGACGAGTTCCGCCGCGTGTTCGAGGGCGACCAGCGGTCCGGCCTGGGAGGTGAGGTCGCCGTCGTCGACCTGGGAGAGCTCCTGGTAGGCGTGGATCTGGTCATCGATGATCGAGCCGTAGTGGTCCAGCGTCTGCTGGGCGGTGATGTCGGTCGGGTCGTCCACCTGGCCCCGGTAGTACTCGAGGCTGCCGACCGAGCCGACGATCGAGTACAGCCGGTCGGAGATGCGTGCGGGGGCCCGGTTGATGGCATCGGACTGGCGGACCAGCTTGGCGACCGCCCGGTCCGTCTCCGCGCGCTGCGCGTCCAGGGCGGCCCGCGAACCGTGCGGCGAGGCCAGCCACGCGGCGGACAGGGTGCGTTCCCGCTGCAGCGCGAGCGTCGCGTCGGTGCCCATGATGCCGGTCGAGCTGCTCAGCTCGGTCTGCCCGCGCAGCCGCAGCCCCTCGGCGAACATCCGCGTCGTCGTCACGCCCCACACGGCGGCGAGCGTGACGCTGGGCACCAGCGCCAACAGGATCAGCGAGAGGCGTATGGAGCCGAGACGGCGCCGGGCACCTGTCCGTGGAGACATCGTCGTCCTAGGCGATCAGCAGGAGGTGAGCGGGAGGGAAACGCGGACGGATCGGGGAGTGGAGGGGAGGCGGCGGGGAGGCAGCGGGGACGGATCGGATACGGAACGGGGAGGGGACGAGCGCGGGGTGGCCGCGTGTCCGGTACGGCACAAGGGGTGTGCAGGATGCTATCCGCACAATTGACCGGACGTGGCGCGCGTCACCGAAATCTTCGGCGGCATCCGGGCATCCGGGGACGAAGCGTCCGTCAGCGGGTCCCGCCCGCGGCGAACCTCGCGACGGAGGCCACGTTCGCCTTCGTCACGAACGCCGGCCCGGTGAGCACGGGGGCGACCCCGCCGCCGCTGACGTTGCCGTTGGTCCGGTACAGCCACAGCGCGTCCACGGCGAGGTAGCCCTGCAAGTAGGGCTGTTGGTCCACGGCGAACTGCACGTCACCGTCCTGGACGGCCTTCACCAGGTCCTTGTTCAGGTCGAAGGTGGCGACGCGGGCCCTGCTGCCCGCCTGCTCCACCGACTTGACCGCGGTCAGCGCGAACTGCGCGCCATTGGCCACCACTTCGTCGATGGTCGGGTCCTGCCGCAGCCGGGTCGTGATCGCGGCGGCGACCGCCTTGTGGTCGTCGCCCTCGACGTAGAGCATCTCGGTCTGCCCGCCGAAGGTCTTCTTCACCCCGGCGCAGCGCGCCTCGAGGGCCACGTTGCCCCGCTCGTGGATGACGCACAGGGCGTGCCGGGCCTTCAGGTCGTCCAGTTTGTCGCCGACGGCGCGGCCCGCCACGCTCTCGTCCTGCCCGAAGTACTCCAGCAACCCCTCCGACTGCCAGGCGTCGATGCCGGAGTTGAGGCCGACCACGGGGATGCCGGCGCTCCTGGCCCGGGCGACCGGGTCCTTCATCGCCTGCGGCCTGGCGAGGGTCACGGCGATGCCGTCGGCCTTGTCGCGGACGGCGTCCCGCACCAGTTCGGCCTGTCCCGCCGTGTCCGGGTCGTTGGCGTACGTCAGCTCGATGCCGTCCTTGGCGGCCGCCGCCTCGGCGCCCTTGCGCACCAGGTCCCAGAACGTGTCGCCGTCGGTCGCGTGCGTGATCAGGGTGACCTTGAGGCGGGTGCCGGCCCGGCCGGCCGCGTCCGTGCCGGAGTCCGACCGCCCGCCCGACGCGGAGCAGCCGGCCACCAGGAGGACGGCCGCGGCCAGGGCCACGACGCGGACGGTTCTGCGGGAGGCGGGCGGGGGAGCAGTGTTCATGAGGGTGCGGCACCTCGCTGTGCGGCCGAGCAAGAGGAACGGCGAGACGGCAGACCCCCCGGACGGCATGCGAACGCCGTACGCCGACCGGGTGATTCTCGCTGGCCCGGAGCCAATCGTGTGTGGCCGCCGGTAGTCAAGTGAACGGCCACGTGGAGTGAGTCGATGCTGCCGCATTGTGATCAACTCCCCGTGTGGCGGCCCACGACGGCCGCCCCACGGCCTCCGTCTCCGTCTCCGTCTCTGTCAGGGCTCTGCTACGGC
The DNA here is from genome assembly GCF_044335305.1 of Streptomyces sp. NPDC020490. Lineage (NCBI taxonomy): Bacteria > Bacillati > Actinomycetota > Actinomycetes > Kitasatosporales > Streptomycetaceae > Streptomyces > Streptomyces sp. NPDC020490. Next base: position 125,392 of record NZ_JBIRUY010000017.1, read on the forward strand.
CCCGGTACGGCGCACCGGCCGGCCCCCGGTACGGCGCACCGGCCGACCCCCGTCACGGGGACCGGCCGGTGCGCCGATGGGATGCCGCCGAGGGGTCACACCCGGACGGCCTTCGCGGCCCGGGCCTCCCTCCGGCGCTGCCGGCGGACGCGGCGCGGCTCCTGGTCAGGCAGCCAGCCGAAGGCCAGGCAACTGCCGACGAGCCCGAGCAGCAGGCCGATGAAGAAGCCGCCCAGGTTCGAGGTGACCCAGGTGCCCAGCGAGGAGAGGACACCGACGATCGAGTAGAACAGGCGCTGCGCGGGGCTGAAGAGGGTCAGCAGACCGCACAGCAGCATCACGGCCGGCAGCAGGTAGCCGGCCAGCCCCTGCATGCCGATGTGCATGACGACCTTCAGCGAGGCCTTCTCGGTGAGCAGGATCTCCGCCCCGCCCAGGGCGAGCAGCAGCCCGCCCCAGAACGGCCGGCCGGCCCGCCAGCGCCCGAAGGCAGCCCGCACGCCCGGCCGCGCCCCGGCGCCGGACACCGGTCCGGCGTCCTGCTCGCGCCGGACACCCGGTTCCGGTCCGGCGGCCGCCGATCCGGGATCCGCGGCCGGCTCGGGTCCGGCGGCCGGCTCCAGGCGCGCGGTCGGCTCCGGCCCGGCGGCCGACTCCGCTCGCGCGGCCGACTCCGGTCCGGTGTCCGGCTTCGCGGGGGCACGCCGCTCCGGGCCGAAGGCCGCCTCCAGGTCGGCGGCCGTCGTCCCCGGGCCGATGCCTTCGTCCGAGCCCGCCGACATCAGCAACCCGTGTCGCTGAAGCGCAGTTTCAGGCCCGGAAGCTTGAACACGCCTGCGGTGGTCGCGTAGTTGGTCTGCCGCAGGTTCGCGATGCGCACGGTGTCGGCCTGCTGGCTGAAGACGCCCTTCGGGCCCTTCACCCCGGCCTTGGTGAGCGTGCTGGCGTCGTTGCCGATCTCGATGTTGTTGAAGGCGGCGTCGCCGGACAGCTCGGTCGAGTCGGTGGTGAGGTCGCTCGCCTGCACCTTCGACGCCCCGCTGCCCGCGGTGATGAGGAGGTTGGTGCCGCCGAGATCGACGCTCTGGCACAGCTTCGTCAGCGTCGCGTTCTTGATCGCGGAGGTGACGACCAGCACCTGGCCGCCGGTGTCGCCCGCGTTGGGGCTGTCCTCGGCCATTTCGTCGAGCGCGCCGAACTGCTCGAAGCCGGTGCCGTCGAGCTCGGTGGCGGTGACCGTGAAGGGCATCCCGGAGATGGAGAACTGCACGCCGAGCGCTCCCTCGGCGGTGAGGATCGCCATTCCGGCGACGGCCGCGACGGCAGGCACCGCCATCACCGCGGCGCGGCGCAGGCGGACCCGCCCGCGTCTCGCGGAATCGGGCAGGGAACTCTCGGGGGTCCCTGGGGTGTGCTCGGCGGACGAGGTGACGTCCGAGGACGAGGCCATTTCTGCTCCCGTGTGCATAGTCAGTGCGAGTAGGGCATCAGCGGCGCGTTGTCCTGGCGCGGACAGCGGGCTGCGACGTACCGCTCCTCCACCTCCCGGCGGATGGAAGGGCTTTCACGTACTCCGCAGTAGCCTCCGAGGAAGTTACCCGCGGTTACATTCGAGGGTCAAGGGAGTTGTAAAAAAAGGGTGTCGGTTGTGTGTCACCTGGACGTTCCCCGCCCGCCGCGCCTGTCGGGCGACCCCTCGAAGACACCCTAAGAGAAGGTCAACTCCGGTTCCAGCTATTGACGTTGACTGAGCATCAGGTCTACAACTGCCCCTGGCTTCCCCTGGATCCGTGGCGCCGGATCCCGCCACGCGGCATCGTCCGCGTCTCCCGGACCCCACCCGTCCAGCACGGGCAGTCTCGTCCGATCCCCATCACGGTTCAGCACGGGCGCACTTTCCCCTGGTCCCGTGCCGGCCGGTTCTCCCGCCCGGCCCGTCCGGAGGCCCTTTCCAGGCCCCCGGCCGGTCACCGGCCGGTAGCCGTTCCCGGCCCGTCACGTACGGAGAAGGCGTCACGGGCCGGCAACGGCGGGCGCCGATCCGCGTCCCGCACCCTCTCGCGCATCACACCGGAAGCCTGCACCCCCAACTCGCAGCCCCCACCGGAAAGAGGTACTGACCCATGCGCACTCGCACCCTCCTCACCCTCGTCGGAGCCGTCGCGGCCCTCTCCCTCCCGGCGGCCGTGCCCGCCTCGGCGGCCGGCTCCGTCCTGACCACGGGCTCCGCCGGCGGCTCTGCCGCCGCGGTCGGCGACGTGCTGACGGCGCCGCTGGCGAGCGGCACCTCCGCCACGCTCTACTCCAGCGCCACCGGCACGAGCGGCGTGACCTGCACGACGTCGCAGTTCACCGCGACCGTGACCGACAACCCGGCCGCGCCGGGCACGGCCACCGAGAAGGTCACCGCGCACACCTTCGACAGCAGCAGCTGCACCAGCAACGTCACCGGTGTGGTCGGGGTCAGCAGCATCACGGTCGACAACCTGCCCTACAACGCCACCGTGACCTCCGCCGGAGTCGTCACGGTCAGCCCGGCGAGCGGCTCCACCATCCAGACCACGGTCAAGCTGCGGACCCTGCTGGGCACCATCACCTGCGTCTACCAGGCGCCGAGCCTCACCGGCACCGCGAGCAACACCGACAACAGCATCTCCTTCACCAACCAGCAGTTCACCAAGACGTCCGGCTCGTCGCTCTGCTTCAGCAGCGGCTACTTCACCGCCAAGTACGCCCCGGTGACGGACAACGGCGCGGCGGTCTTCGTCAACTAGTCCAGCCGGCTCAACCAGCTCAACCACCAGCTCAACCAGCCCAACCGGTCGACGGCGCACGGCACTTCAGCGTCGACGCAGACGCAGCGCCAGGGCGGCGCCGCCGGTGAGCACCAGCACCGCGGCGGCGCCGCCCGCCATCATCGGCGCGGACGGGCCCGAGCCGGCGGCGGTGGCGGTGGAGGCGACGGGAACGCTGTCGGGATCCGACGGCGTCACCGCCGCCTCCGCCGTCGTCCGTGCCGGTTCCGCCTGCGCGCGGCGCCCGTCCGCGGACGGCGTCGGCGTGCCGCTCGCGGCTGCCCGCCGCCTCGTCGCGGAGGGCGACGAGCCGCCGCCGGCCGTACCCGCCGCCCGGAACACCACGTCCGAGCACGAGTAGTACGTGTCCGCCGTGCTGCTGTTCTGCCAGATCGTGTACAGCACATGGCGCCCCGTCCGGTCGGACGGCAGCGTCGCGCCGATGCGGTACGCCCCGTTCGTCAGGGCCGGGTCCGTCACCTCGGCGAACGGCTTATCGGGCAGATCCGACCAGGTCAGCGGCTTGCTCGGGTCGTATCCAGGCTTGGTGAGGTACAGCTTGAAGGTGCCGGTGTGCGGGATCGTGGACGCGTACGTCATGGTCAGCCTCCCGCCGGGTGTCAGGCTCGTCGCCGGCCAGTCGGAGCGGGCCAGGTCGAGGCCCTTGTAGGCGGCCAGGCCGCCGCTGCACAGATGGCCGTCCGGGATGACCTGCCGGTCCCGGCCGCCGACCTCCGCCACGCGCAGGTTGTCCCAGAGGGTGAAAGGCGCGCCGTTCGCGGCGACGGCGGCCCGGCAGGCCGCCGAGCGGGAATCGGCGCCGCCGTCGGGGGAGCAGGCGTACGCCCGGCTGACCGGGTCGGTCGGCGCGCCGTGCGCCCGCGCGGGGCCGGCCGCCCACAGGGGCAGGGCGAACGGGAGCAGGAGGGCGGCTGCCAGGGCGGTGCGGTGGGCGGTCATCCGGGGCATCCGGAACGTCTCCTCGGCGGCGCGGGAACGGGCTGCTCCCGTCAGGTACGGGCAACCGGCCGGGCGCGTTCAACCCTCGACGGGCGTCCCGGCAGGCACGGGAGCGGTCGTACGCAGCGGTGGACCACCTGCGTCTCATTGAAAACCAACCGGTCGGCTCGTATTCTGGCGCTGCGGACGCCGGGCCCCGGCCGTCCGGCCTGTCATGCCTTGCGGAGAGCCGAGGGAGGGACATGCCCCACGTGCGGCAGCGCGCCGGCGACCCGAACCCGGCGAGCCTCCCGAAGTCCGGTGAACTCCTGGGTCAGGCAGGGTCGTTGACGACGACCGTGCCGTGCCGGCTGGTTCACCGCGCCGCCGTCGCGGAGACCCTGATCACCGGCTGGCGGCGCACCGGCGCCGACCGGTTCACCCTGTCCGCCCAGTGGCCCCGAATCCACCCGGTGTACGCCTCCCCCGACCGGACCGCGTACGAACCGCTGCTCGTCGCCGAGACCGTCCGCCAGTGCGGGGCGCTGCTCGCCCACGCCGAGTACGGCGTCCCGCTCGACGACCGCTTCGTGCTGCACGGCCTGAGGGTCGCCGTCCCCCGCCCCGACCGCCTGGCCGTCGAGGCGGCACCCGCCGCGCCCGCCGCACCCGTCGTCGGTGTCGCCGTCACCCCGCGCCGGCACCGCGGCGGCCGTCCCACCGCTCTCACCTGCGTCGCGGACGTGCGACTGGGCGACGAGCGCGTCGCGACCGTGCACCTGGACGTCAGCTGGACCCGCGAGTCCGTCTACCGCAGGCTGCGCGGCGGCCGTACCCCCGGCGCCGTGCCCGCGGCGTCCCTGCCGCCCGCCCTGCCGCCGGCCGCGGTGGGCCGCGCCCTGGCGGCGGACGTCGTCCTCGCCCCGCCCGGCCCCGCCCGGCGGCTGCGGCTCCGCGTAGATACCGCCCACCCTGTTTTTTTCGACCACCCCCTCGATCACATTCCCGGCATGCTGCTCCTGGAGGCCGCCGGCCAGGCCGCGCGGGTGGGCACCGCGGGCCGCCGGTCGCCCGTGTCGTTCCACGCCTTCTTCCGTCGCTACGCTGAACTGGACCGTCCCGTATGGGTGGAGGTGCGTGACGACGACCGGACGGTCCTTCAGGTCCGCGCGGTGCAGGGGGAGTCGACGGTCTTCGAGTGCGCCGTCGAACTCGCCGAACCGTGAGATATCGTGTACGGCGAGTAAGAAACAAACGGCACGACCCGTTCTTTCCCGTCCAGGAGTGTTCAGTTCCGTCCCAGGAGTGTTCAGTCGATGGCGAGGCAGTTACGCGCCGAGCAGACCCGCGCGACGATCATCACGGCCGCCGCCGACCTGTTCGACCGTCACGGTTACGAATCGACCAGTCTGAGCGAAATCGTCGAGCACGCCCAAGTCACCAAGGGGGCGCTGTACTTCCACTTCGCTGCGAAGGAAGACCTGGCCGACGCCATCATGGAGCTGCAGTCCAGGGCCTGGCGTGAGGTGGTCGCCGAGACGGACGGCCGTGGACACTCCTCGCTCGAGGCGCTGATCCGCATCACCTTCGGCATCGCGCGCCTGTCCGTCGAGGACCCGGTCCCGCGGGCGGGCCTCCGGCTCGCCGCCGGACAGGTCGAGGTGCGCCCTCCGCTGACCCATCCCTTCACCGAGTGGCGGGAGATCGCCACCCGCAAGCTCAACGGCGCCGCCAGGGAGGGCGATGTCCACCAGGACATCGACGTCGAGGCCGCCGCCCACGCGCTCGTCAGCTGGTTCGTCGGGGCGCGCGTGGTCGGCCGGTCCCTCGAACCGGTCGCCCGCCAGCCGCGCCGGGTGGCCGAGATGTGGCACGTCATGATCCGTGGCCTGGTCCCGGTGCCGCGGCGGCCCCGGTACCTCACCCTCGCCACCCGGCTGGAGCGGGAGATCAGGCCGGTGTGAGCGGCGCGGTACGGTGAGCCGCATGCCCGACACCCCGTCCGCGCCCGTGATCCTCGGCGACGAGCCGGGCTCGTTCCCGCACAGCGTGCTCGCCGAACGGCACCCCGCGATCATCCGGCAGGTACGGGACGCCTCTCCGTACGGCCCCGCGCAACTGCGCGCGCTCGACGCGCTCCTCGCGAGCTGCACCGAGGGCGTGCTCGAACCGCTCCCCGCCGACGCCCACGACCGGGACCTGTGGACGGCCTGGGGCGCGGACGAGTACACCGGCCGGTCCTGGTTCAAGATCCCCTGGCTCTGGTCGGAGAGCTACTTCTACCGTCAACTCCTCGAAGCCGTCGGCTACTTCGGCCCGGGTCCCGGGCAGGGCGTCGACCCCTTCGGGCCGCTGAAGCGGGCCGAGCTCGACTCCCCGCGCACCGACGAGGAACTGGCCGCCCTGGACGACCTGGCCGGCCGGTCCGCCGAGGAGCAGGAGGCGGCCCTGCTGCACGGCTCCCTCTGGGGCAACCGCGCCGACCTCGGCTTCCGCCTCTCCGCGCACGACGGCACCGCGGAGCCCGTGCCCGGTCTGGTCGCCGACGACAGCGAGTCGCTGCGGCCGCTGCTGCGCGGCACGCTGTGCCTGATCGCCGACAACGCCGGCCGCGAACTCGTCCCCGACCTGCTCCTGATCGCCCACCTCCTGCGGCAGGGGCGCATCGAGCGTGCCGTCCTGCACGTCAAGCCGTACCCGTACTACGTCTCCGACGCCACGGCCGCCGACGTGGTGGACGCCCTGCGCCGGCTGACCGCGGCGACCGGCCGGGCCGCCGCCTACGGGCGCACCCTGTGGTCGGCGATGGGAGACGGCCGCCTCACGGTCCGCGCGCACCCCTTCTCCGCCGCGCCCCTGCCCTTCGCCGACCTGCCCGCCGACCTGCGCGCGGAACTCGCCGGCGCCGACCTCACCGTCGTCAAGGGCGACCTCAACTACCGCCGCCTGGTGGGCGACCGCCGGTGGCCGCCGACCACGCCCTTCCGTGACGTCACCGCCGGGTTCCCGGGCCCGGTGGCCGCCCTGCGCACCCTGAAGTCCGACGTGATCACCGGCCTCGACGCCGCCACGGAGGCCGCGCTGGTGGAAGCCGAGGGACAACGCTGGCGCACCGGCGGCACGCACGCCCTCATCCAGGTACGCGCCTGACCCCGACCTCGTCCCCGACTCTGACCTCGACGCATCGCGTCCCCCGCGCAACCCCCCGCGTCGCCCGGGCGTCCGCGCGTTCCGCCGCGGTTCCGGCGCCGGTTCACGCGATGGTGTGGTCGTTCCCCCGCCCGCGGATGTTGCCGGAGGGCCACGGGTAGAGCCCCGGCCATGACGCAGCAGCCCTTCGAACTCCCGCACTTCTACATGCCGTATCCCGCGCGGCTGAACCCGCACGTCGACGAGGCCCGCGCCCACTCGACCGCGTGGGCGCGCGAGATGGGCATGCTGGAGGGTTCCGGGATCTGGGAGCAGTCCGACCTCGACGCCCACGACTACGGCCTGCTCTGCGCCTGCACCCACCCCGACTGCGACGGCCCCGCCCTGTCCCTGATCACCGACTGGTACGTGTGGGTCTTCTTCTTCGACGACCACTTCCTCGAGACCTTCAAACGCACCCAGGACCGCGCCGGCGGCAAGGCCTACCTGGACCGCCTGCCGCTGTTCATGCCGCTGGACCTGTCCGCCCCCGTTCCCGAACCGCTGAACCCGGTCGAGGCGGGCCTCGCCGACCTGTGGGCCCGTACCGTCCCGGCGATGTCCGAGAACTGGCGCCGGCGCTTCGCCCTCGCCACCGAACACCTCCTCAACGAGTCGCTGTGGGAGCTGTCCAACATCAACGAGGGGCGGATCGCCAACCCCGTCGAGTACATCGAGATGCGCCGCAAGGTCGGCGGCGCCCCCTGGTCGGCGGGGCTCGTGGAGTACGCGACCGCCGAGGTGCCCGCGTCGGCGGCCGGCACCCGGCCGCTGAGGGTGCTGATGGAGACGTTCGCCGACGCCGTGCACCTGCGCAACGACCTGTTCTCCTACCAGCGGGAGGTCGAGGACGAGGGCGAGAACAGCAACGGCGTGCTCGTCCTGGAGACCTTCTTCGGCTGCACCACCCAGCAGGCCGCCGACATCGTCAACGACATCCTCACCTCCCGCATGCAGCAGTTCGAGCACACGGCCCTGACCGAAGTGCCCGCGCTGGCCCTGGACCGGGGCCTGACCCCCGACGAGATCGCCGCCGTCGCCGCGTACACGCGCGGACTGCAGGACTGGCAGTCCGGCGGCCACGAATGGCACCTGCGCTCCAGCCGCTACATGAACGCCCGCGCGCGTGCCGCCCGCCCGTGGCAGACCCCCACCGGCCCCGGCACCTCCGCCGCCGATGTCCGCGGCCTGCTCGCGGCGGCCGGCGTCGAACGGCTGCGCGCCTGGACGTACGTGCCGTTCCAGAAGGTCGGCCCGTCCCTGCTGCCCGACTTCCCGATGCCCTTCCGGTGCGAGCTCAGCCCGCACCTGGCCGCCGCCCGCCCCCGCCTCACGGAGTGGACGCGCCGCATGGGCATTCTCCAGGAAGGCGTCTGGGACGAGGACAAGCTCGCCGCCTACGACCTGGCGCTGTGCTCGGCCGGCCTCGACCCGGACGCCACACCGCAGGCCCTCGACCTCAGCGCGCAGTGGCTCGCCTGGGGAACCTACGGCGACGACTACTACCCCCTCGTCTTCGGCCACCGCCGCGACCTGGCCGCCGCCCGGCTGACCACCCGGCGCCTGTCGGCGTGCATGCCCGTCGACGGCGAGGCGGCCGTCGTCCCCGTCAACGCCATGGAGCGCGGCCTCCTCGACCTGTGGGCCCGCACCACGGACCGGATGGACCCGGACGCACGGCGCTCCCTGAAGGACGCCATCGACACGATGACCGAGAGCTGGGTGTGGGAGCTGTCCAACCAGCTCCAGAACCGCATCCCCGACCCCGTCGACTACCTGGAGATGCGCCGCGCCACCTTCGGCGCCGACCTGACCCTCGGCCTGTGCCGGGCCGGGCACGGGCCCGCGGTGGCGCCGGAGGTCTACCGCAGCGGGCCGGTGCGCTCCCTGGAGAACGCCGCCGTCGACTACGCGTGCCTGCTCAACGACGTCTTCTCGTACCAGAAGGAGATCGAGTACGAGGGCGAGATCCACAACGCGATCCTCGTCGTGCAGAACTTCTTCGGCATCGACTACCCCACCGCGCTCGGCGTCGTGCACGACCTGATGACCCGGCGGATGCAGCAGTTCCAGCACGTCGTCGAGCACGAACTGCCGGTCGTCTACGACGACTTCGCGCTGTCGAAGGAGGGGCGCGAGGCGATCGAGGGCTATGTGGCCGATCTGCGGAACTGGATGGCGGGCATCCTCAACTGGCACCGCTCCGTCGACCGTTACAAGCCCGGCTTCCTGGCCCGCCGGGCCCACGCCTTCCTGCCGGACCGCCCGCCCGCGCCACCCGCCGTCCGAGGTCACCGGCCGGCCCCCGGCCATCAGCCCGGCGACCCGCTCCACCTGTCCGAAGCGGCCCGCTGACGACCCACGGCATCGGGCGGAGCCCCGAGCACGCGTACCGCCGCCCGACCCACCCCCACCGGCCCGGCGCCCCGACGATCCCACCGACGCCCGCCGGTCGGACGCGCCGGAGCGCCGGCCGCGGGCCTGCCGTCGGCCCGAGAGCCGGCCCGACAGCCCGCGCGAGAGTCGGCCCGACTGCGGGCCGCGCTCGGCGGTCCCCGCTTCGCTTCTCGACGTGCCATGGGGGCGCCGAGGTCCGTACCCTCACCGCGCCCGCCCCCCGACCCAGCACCCCGGACGGCACCCCGACGGCCCCACCGACGCCCGCGGGCCGGATGCGCCGGAGCGCCGTCCGCGGCCCTGCCGTCGGCCCGACAGCCCGCGCGAGAGTCGGCCCGACTGAGGGCCGCGCTCGGCGGTCCCCGCTTCGCCTCTCGACGCGCCATGGGGGCGCCGAGGTCCGTACCCTCATCGCGCCCGCCATGGCCGACCCGGCCGGCCACGGCCTGCCCCTGCCTGCCCCTGCCTGCCCTGCGTGCCCTGCCTGCCCCGGCCAGCGGCCATGGGCGTCCTCCGGCGCGGTCGCGGGTGCGCTCGCTCTCCCGTCCCGGGCCGTGGCGGGCGTGACGGTTCGTGCGGGACGGTCTTCCCGGTTCCGCACCCTGGGCAGTCTCACTCGTTCGTGGCTCGTCGCGCGAGGGTCCGCCGGGTAGGGCACCCGGCGCACCGATCCACGTCAGCCGGAGGCCTTCGATGGAACAGACCGCGTTGCGTCCCAAGCCGCTGCCCGGCCGGCCGCCCGGCGACGGCTCGGCGGCCGTGCCGGCCCCCGCCCGGCGTCCGCACGCCACCCGGCGGCGGCTCCGGCGGCTCAGGGCCGTGCTCTCCGGGCTGATCGCCGGGACGGTCCTGCTGCTGTCCGGGGTCGGCCTCGGCACCCTCGGCGCCACGGCGATCGGCATGGACGGCATGGACGGACTCGCCCGCCCGGGACGCCACGCGGCACCGGCGGTCCCGTCCCCCGCCCGCCCGAAGCCGACCGCCCCGACCGCCCCGACCGCCCCGCCTGCGCCGGCCGCCGTGCCGGTCGCCGCGCCCGCGACCCTCGGTGTCGAAGCCGTGGACGCCGTGTACGCCTTGGACGCCGTAGACGGCATGGACGCGACGGACGCGACGGACGGCAGGGACGACGACAAGAAGACCGGCGCGCTGGTGGTCGCCGTCCATGTCCCCGGTCCGGCCGCCTCGGCGGGTCTCGTCCGGGGCGACGTGCTCCTCGCGTTCGGCCGTACCCCCGTCGGCTCGGCCGCCGATCTCGCCGCCGCCGTCGCCCGAACCCGCCCCGGCTCCCGGGTGACGCTGACGGTGCGCCACCGGAACGGTGCCCAGCAGCAGCTGACGGTCGTGCCCGGCGTCGTGACCTGACCCGCCCCGCGGGACGGGAAACACCCGCGAAACCGGGCAACCGGCTCGCGCCGTTCCCCCCCGTACGGGCAGGATGCTGAGCGTGGCACAGTGATCCCTTCACCCGCTCGAGGAGGCCCGGATGACCGGCAGCACGACCTCGCCCTTCACCGCCGACGACTACCGGGCCCGCATGGAGCGCGCCGCGGCCGCGGCCGCCGACGCCGGGCTCGCCGGTCTCCTGGTGGCGCCGGGCCCGGACATGGTGTGGCTCACGGGATACGCGCCCCCCGCGGTCACCGAACGGCTCACCCTGCTCGTCCTGGCCCCCGGACGCACCCCCGTCCTCGTCGTGCCCACCCTGGAGGCCCCGGACGCCGCCAAGGCCCCCGGCGCGTCGGCCATGAGCCTGCGCGACTGGACCGACGGCAAGGACCCGTACGCCGCCACCGCCGCCCTCCTCGACGTCGACGGACGCTTCGGCATCAGCGACAACGCCTGGGCTATGCACCTGCTCGGCCTGCAGAAGGCGCTGCCCGGCACCTCCTACGCCTCCCTCACCGACGCCCTGCCGATGCTGCGCGGGGTCAAGGACGCGGCGGAACTGCGGCTGCTGGCCGCCGCCGGCGCGGCCGCGGACCGCACGTTCGAGGAGATCCGCGAGGTCCGCTTCGGCGGCCGCCGGGAGTCCGAGGTCGCCGCCGACCTCGCCGGCCTGCTGCGGCGCCACGGCCATGAGCAGGTCGACTTCACCATCGTCGCCTCCGGCCCGAACGGCGCCGACCCCCACCACGAGGCGGGCGACCGCGTCATCCAGCGCGGCGACATGGTCGTCCTCGACTTCGGCGGCCTCAAGGACGGCTACGGCTCCGACACCTCCCGCACCGTCCACGTCGGCGAACCCACCGACGAGGAACGCCGGGTGCACGACCTCGTACGCGAGGCCCAGGAGGCGGGCTTCCGCGCGGTCCGCCCCGGCGTGCCCTGCCAGGACGTCGACCGGGCCGCCCGCGCGGTCATCGCCGACGCCGGATACGGCGAGTACTTCATCCACCGCACCGGCCACGGCATCGGCGTCACCACGCACGAGCCGCCGTACATGATCGAGGGCGAACGGCAGCCCCTCGTGCCCGGCATGTGCTTCTCCGTGGAGCCCGGCGTCTACCTGCCCGGCCGGTTCGGCGTGCGCATCGAGGACATCGTCACGGTCACCGAGGACGGCGGCCGCCGCCTGAACACCACCACCCGGGGGATGGTCATAGTGGAGTGAACCACCCCGCAAGACCCGGCACATCCCCGAGGACGACGGCGCGACCATGACCCAGGCACCGACACCCACCGCGGACACCGTCCGCCGGCTGGTCCGCACCCTGCTCAAGGAGGGCGCGGACAGCACGGGCACCGCGGGACCCGAGGTACGGCCCGTCACCGAGGGCGGCGGGCACTCGACCTGGTGGGTCGGCGGCAGGCACGTGCTGCGTCTCGCCCTCGACCGTGAGGCCGTCGTCCGCCAGCGCCGCGAGCTGCGGCTGCGCGAGCTGGTCCGGCCCCACCTGCCGGTCACGGTGCCGGCGAGCGTGGCGCGCGGCGAGTGGGCGCCCGGACTGACGTACACGCTGGACGCGAAGCTGCCCGGCGGCACGGCGGAGGAGCACGACGTGTCGGCCGTCGGCGAGGCCGACCTCGCCGGGCTGCTCGGCGGGCTGCGCGAGGTGCCGGTCCGGCAGGCCGAGACGCTCGGCGTCCCGCGCACCGCTCCGCGCTCCCTGGAGGCGCTGCGCCGGATGGCCGTGCACGCGGCCGAACGACTCCGCGCCGCCGACGAGTTCGACTCCGGCCGGATGGCCCAGCTGACCGGTCCGGCCGCGGCGCAGCTCGCCGCCCAGCCCGGCACGGCGGTCCTCGTCCACCACGACCTCAGGGGCGAGCACCTGGTGACCACCGCCGACGGCCGGGTGCGCGGAGTCCTCGACTGGTCCGGCGCGGCCGTCGGCGACCCCGCCGAGGACATCGCCGGCCTCGCTCTCGCCGTCGGCTCCCCGGCAGCCGTGCGCGCCGCCACCCTGGCCGGCTACGGCGCCCGGCCCTGTCTGCGCGGCCTGTGGCTCGCCCGCTGCGACACGGTGATCCGGCTGGCCGCACGCCTCGGCGGCCAGGACGTGGGCCCGCTGCCGCTGCTGCGGACCCAGCTGCGGCGGGCCTGGGAGGCCATCCTCCTGGAGCGGGTGACGGAACTCCGCGAGGACGGCTCGGACGACGGATTCTGAGAACGCCCTCCGACCTCGCCGACGGGATCGGCGTCTCCCGGATACGGTTGTCGGGCCACCCGGCCCGCCTGCGTGACCGCGGCCCCGAGGAGAGGCGATCGGCGTCGGCGTAGTGACGTACCGACGGGGTCACACGACCAGAAGCACGTCCCGGCACACATACCTGGCCGTCGGCGAATACACCTCCAGTGTCCACCGTCCGCGCTCTGCGTGTGTTTCGGCGAGGAAGGCCCCGTCGCCGCACGGCCGCATCTCCTCGTCCCACACGCATCTGCCGTTCTCGGCGAGGCGCCGCACCCGCAGACGCAGCGCGGGCTCGGCGTTCGTCGCCCAGATCTCGAACTGCTCGCCGGCGACGGCGACATCGGGCAGCTCCACACCGACCGGGTACTCGGAACTCAGCGCTTGGGCGAGCGGTACGTCGTCACAGATGCGCTTGAGCTGCTCGATGGCCTTGTCCGCGTTCATGAGATCCGCGTGCCTGTTGTCCAGCCACAGCAGCTGGCCCGTGCTCGACCACTCGGGCGGGGACTGGGCGAGGTGCGACACCGTCCCGTCACCACGTGGAGGCGGCAGGTGCCGGTCCTGGAGATCGGTGGACTTCGAGAAGTCGGAGTGGAACCTCGGCCGGCTCCCCATGGGGAAGGAGACCGCCTGATCGGTGCGGTGTTTGTCGCCCCCGAACGCGAACAGGGCGTAGCGATGACGCCCGTACAGTGCGTCGTTCTTCTGCATGGCGTTGTCGATGTCGGTGAAGAACCGTCCCGATTCCTCGATCATCCACGGGTCCACTCCCTCCAGCGGGGTGCGGCTGTCCAGCGCGACCCTGCCATGCTCCTCGTCGAGCACGATCCGGTAGGTGGGAATCAGCTGCCCGAGCGAGGGATACGTCGAGCAGATCTCGCGGATCTGCTCGTTGAGAGGTCCGGGCACCCACCGCGCCTGCCCCGTCAGGAACCGCAGTGCCTTGACGCTGCCCGAGAAGGGCGTGCCCAGCGTCGTGACCGACCGGGTCTTCTCCCATCCGCCGAGGACCTCGGTGTAGTACCGCACGACAAGGCCGCCCATGGAACGGCACAGGAAGACCACCTTGGCGTCCCTGGCTCCCGGATGCAGTGCCGGATCGGCTGTCTCCTGCCAGTGCGCCAACCGCTCCTCGACGAATCGGCCCAGTCTCCGGGCCGAGTTGCGGTTGGACAGCCGCCAGTCGTAGGGGAAGACCAGGAACCTGTCCTCCGCCACACCCAGCTTCCTGCGGAGGCCGGCGTATCCGGTGTCGGAGATCAGGCCGGGCAGCAGGCGCGGTCCGAGGACGGCACCACCCACGTCCAGGGCGTGCGGCGGCTCCGGATCACCGTCCCCGATGTCCTTCTGCAGCTTGAGCATCTCTCTGGTCCGCGTCGACCCGAGAACGCCGCCGATCGCCCGCAGGCTCAGGTCCCAGACATCGTGTCCGTCGCGGGTCAGGGCCGTGCCCATGATTCCCGGGACCACGACGACGAGATCGTCTCTCACCGAATGCTCTCTCTGTTCTCGTGGGCGCTCTGCGCCCCTGGTCGCCGGACGATCCGTGGCGTCGGACCGCCCTCGTCGGCCGGCCAGGGCAGGACCACCTGGTCGCAGCGCAGGCTCTTCTGCGCGATGCCCTGGATCATGAGGGTGATGTCGTGTCCGTCGTAGGCGGAGTCCACACTCGTCACCTCGTAACCGCGGGACTCCATCGGCTCCAGCCTCCGCTCCTGCCTGACGTCCCAGAACCGCAGGCTCCCGGACTCCCGGCTCCAGCCGACGAGCAGGGGCCGCTCCGGCGGCCCGGCCAGGGTGAGCCCGTCGAGCGGCGCACCGGGCTGCTCCGGGAGGTCGATCGGCCTGCCGATGCGGCCGTCGCACTCGCGGAAGCGCACTGCGTACGGCGTCGCGTAGGCGACCAGGGGAACAGGCCGGACCGCCCGTCTCAGCAGACCGGCCGCGACCGCCCTCGCGCCGGGGCAGTCAACCGGCTCCGGCCGGGCACCGGGCTCGGCGAGGTTCCAGACCCGGACCGCGTCGCCGCCCCAGAGCGACAGCCAGGACGGGCCGCCGGGCACGCCCGACACGTCCAGCTGCTGCACGGAGCCCGAGGCGGTCAGTACGAAGGTGCGTCCCTCCCGCCAGGGGCCGGCGCGCTCCCACTTCTCGCGTTCCCACGTGATGACGTTCTGCCCGGACGGCCACATCATGCGCATCCGGCCCGCGCCGGTGACGGACAGGCCGAGCGTGGGGGTCCGCAGATCGGACGCGCCAGGCAGGTCGAACTCCTCGGTCCCGAGCAGCTCCAGTCGCGGGCCGAGCTTCCACAGCACCACGTGCCGGCGGCCGACCGCCGCGGTCGCCCATCCCTCACCGGCCCTGGTGGCGGCGACCGCGGTCACCTGATGCGAGTGGGGGAGCCGTGGTCCCTCGACGACGCGGCCGGACCCGGTGTGCAGGCTGAGCAGCACGTCGAAGCCCTGCGAGCGGGCGAGGAGCATGGTCCCGTCGGAGTCCCGCACCAGCCGCAGTTGCGGGCTCTCGGCGACGCGCCCGCGCAGGGGCGCCCGGGCGGCGCCTCCTGCCTCGAAGGGAGCGTGCGGCTCCCAGATGTGGAGCCGGGTGTCGTCGGCGACCGCCAGCCGGCCGGTTCCCGAGGGGTCGAAGGCCAGGGAGTCGTGCCCGTGGTCGCAGGGCAAGGGGGCGTACTCCCTGCCGGACTCGTCCCACACATGGAGTTCGGCGTTCTCCTGCACGGCGGTCAGCACGCCGTGGGGGCCGCGCCCGAGGACCACGGCCCCTCCCGCGCTGCGGGCACGGAACCGGGGTTCCGCCTCGCCGTGGAAGAGGTCCTCCACCTGCCAGACGTGGAGCGTGTGGCCGTCCAGGGCTGCGATCAAGGCCCCGGGGCCGTCCCCGGGAACCAGTACCGACACCGCCTTGACCACCTCGGCGCCGTCGGTCAGGGAACGCGTGCGCACGAGCCGGTTCTGTCCGGTCCGCGGCCCCTGCACCTCCCATACGGTCACCCCTCCAGGGCCGCCGGTGACCACTCCCACCCGCCCGCCGGAGACGGCCAGAGCCACACAGCGCGCCTGCGCGGAGACGTGGAACGGCCGTCTCAACCGCCCTCGGGCGTACTTCGAGGAGGAGTCCCACCGCCACACCCATGTGCCGGTGCGGTCGACCGCGGCGAGGAAGACGTCCCGGCCCAGCCGCACGGAGGCGAGGGCGTTCGGTGTTCCTCCCCAGTACAGCTCCTCGACCGGGTGCCTGCGGTGGCCGTGCCAGATCCGCACGCACTGGCTGTCGTGCGCGGCGATCACCCGGCTCTCACCCCGTCCGGACGCCGTCACCCCCCGTTGCACGGGCGGCGAGGTCCACGTGGCCGGGCCCGTGGTCCTGGTCCGCGTCTCGCGTCCGTCCTCGGTCCACGAGGTGATCTCGCCGGCGCCGGCGACGTGGATGATCCCGTCGCCGTCGGTCTCCCAGTGCACCGCCAGCGCCCCGCCCGAGGGAGCGGGCCGGCTCCGTCGCAGCGGAAGCCGCTCCGCGCTGCTCCACACGTCGTCCCAGAACACGGAGGAGGGCTTCGGCACGGCGCACAGGAACTCCGGGGAGAACATGGCCAGGGCAGTGGCCCGCAACATCGCCCAGCGCGCCGGCGGCGACGGATGTCTGCGGAAGTGGTCGGCGACGCGCAGGTACAACGCGCTCTGCCTGCCGGTCGCCAGCCGACCGGCGACCAGCGGCTCCAGGACGTCGGGCGAGGTCGCCACCAGGAAGTGGTGGTCGGCCACCAGCTCCTCCAGGGCGTCGTCACCGGCCAGCGCGGCGTGCGCGGCCAGGTAGTGGGCGACGTAGGGTTCGACGTCCTGCCAGCCCGCGCCTTCGCGAGGGGTGAGGGCGCGCACCACCGCACGGTGCTGCTGCCGCTGCTCCGCCTCGCCGTACAGCAGGTGGGCGCCGAAACTGGGATGGTGGAGGCGGTAGACCTCCTGGCCGAACTCCTCGTCCTTGGCGATCGTCACGCCCGTGGCCGCGCGGATCACGGTGCTCAGATCCGCGCTGCCGTATTCCCTGCTGACGGCGTCGTCCCGTACCGCGTTGGTCATGGCGAGCCACACTGCCGGCTGGGGCAAGCCGATTCCCTGAGCGAGAGCGAGGCTCCGCATGAAGTCCCGGACGCGGGCCGGGTCCTGCGGGTCGAGCCGGTCCAACTCCTCTGTCAGCAGGGAGTCGAGGACGGCCGTGCCGCTCCGGAGTTCCTGGTCGAGCCGGTGCTCGTCGACCGGAGTGGGCATCCGGGCGAGACGACGTGCCCACAGGGTGGCCACGAGGAAGAGACCGCTGCTGCGGCTCGCGATGTACTGTGCGACCGCGCCGCGCGTCTGCGCCGCGTCTCGCAGCCGGTTGTACGGCGAGTTCTCCTCTCCGAGGAGACGCTCCACATGGCGAGCGATGTCCTGCTCGACCTCGGCGGACCGGTCCAGCTCCATCGGCTGCGCGCAGTGCAGGACTTCCAGCAGGGTTTCGGCGGGCGGATCGCCCGGCAGATTGCGGCGCGGGTTGGCCCGGGTGGCGACCACCACGCGCACCCGCGGCTGCGCCGCGAGCGGGTTGAGCAGGGCTCGCGCGATGTCGAAGGAGTGACCGGCCGCGGCCTCGTCCAGTCCGTCGAACATCAGGGTCAGGCTGCCCTTCCGGCCGGCCAGGTCCCTGACCCTCTCCACACAGCCGGACGGGGATAATCGGGCCCCGTCGGGCGTCGCCGGCCCCAGGGGCCGCAGACGCTCCGTCAACTCCTCGCACAACCCGGCGAGCGTCTTGCCCCGGCAGTGGAGAGCAGCGTTCACCGAACGGAGTTCGGGCAGGTTCCGCGGTCGGCGATCGGCGGGCAGTGAGGCGACGAAGCTCTCTGTCGTCAGATGCGCCACGTAGGCCAGCAGGGTCGACTTGCCCGCACCGGACGCTCCGGTGACGGCGAACATCCCCGATTCCTGGATGCGCAGCCAGTCGACCACTTCGGCGACCACCCGGTGTCGCGAGGCGAAGTCACGCAGGTGCCAGCGCTCGCCGGAGTCGGAGAAGACGGGCAGTTCCCCGCGCCGGAACTCCCTGCCGATCCAGGACTCGTCGTCCTCCGGGCGCAGCGCGGCGTTGACCCGCGGGGACCAGTGGGGATTGGTGAGGAACTCGGGGCTCAGGGTGTGCACCTCGCGCCAGACCGGTGCCTGCCCCCGCATCAGGGTCTGCACGCCGAGCATGAGGTGCTGGAAGACGAGGGTGTCCTTGTCCCGGCTGAAGATCCTCTCGCTCTCGCCCACCACGAAAGCGGGGTTCGACAGCACCTCTTCGAGACGCTCGACGAAATGGCCTTCGACCGCTTCCTGCCGGGACTCGGCGGTGGCGACGTAGGCGAATCCGGTGAGGGAGCCGGACCGCCGCATCAGATCGCGCGCGTTCTCGACCTGGGCGCTCAGCCCCCGTACCGCCTCCCCCGCGAAACAGGCGTCCAGGATGAGCAGGGTGTCTGTGGCGTCCTGAGCGAGCCACTCGACCAGTTCCGCGGCCGCCACGGCCCGGCCGGGGTCGAACCGGCCTGTCTCATAGCTGTCCTCACAGGCCAGGTAGAAGGTGTCGCCGACGACTTCGCCGTGCCCCGTCCAGTAGAGGATCCGCCGCCGCACCGCCTGCTGGTGCAGCCGTCGCACGAACGCGCGGATGCCCTCGCGCCCCGCGGCCGGGGGCGCCGCGGCCGTGACGTCCGCACTGGTCAGGCTCAGCGCAGGGGCGCTGAACCCGAGGCGTCGGGTCTGCTCGACGAAGCGCGCGGCAGTCGTCCTCAGGCGAGTGCGGTCCCTGGTACCTCGGGCGTCCCCCCGGTACCGGTCGACGACGACGGTGGCGACCACGCCGTCCCGCCCGTGCGCAGGCTCCATTCCCGGGACTCCCCCCTCGGATCCCGTCCCCACCTACCCGCCCGTGGACAGAATGCCTGTGGAGACCTGACATCTCACGCCGAGAAATGTGTGCTGTCTCACATTACTGGACGGCAGGGCGGGTAAGGAGGCCGAATGAATCAGCGCGACGCGTTCGTCATCGGGGACAGGGAGACGGACTGTCACATCTTCGAGGGAGACGGCACACGCCCGATCCGCGAGGAGAACGTCAC
Organism: Streptomyces sp. NPDC020490; assembly: GCF_044335305.1. Taxonomy (NCBI): domain Bacteria; kingdom Bacillati; phylum Actinomycetota; class Actinomycetes; order Kitasatosporales; family Streptomycetaceae; genus Streptomyces; species Streptomyces sp. NPDC020490. Next base: position 144,507 of record NZ_JBIRUY010000017.1, read on the forward strand.
GATCATCTATGAGCCGGGCCTTCGCCGGGTGGACCTGCCGGTGCGGGTCCAGCAGTGGCGCCAGGAGATCGAGGCCGAGCAGAAGCGCAGGCAGGCGGCGGGCGAGCGGTTCGCCTGGAACAACCCGCGGTTCGCCGTCGAGAGCGTCATCCTCTCCCGGACCGACGAGGACGAGGAGCCCCAGGTCCGGATCAGCCTGTGCGACGCGGACTACTACGACTTCCTCGCCACCTCCGTCAACCTGGACAGGCCGTTGGAGGAGCAGGACGCCTCCGCCACCCTGCGCTCGCAGTACCTGACCAACTCCGACCCGGTGGAGGCGCCGTCCTTCCTCTCCTGCAGCTTCGGCGTCAACGTCGCCGTGGAGACCGGACGCGACCGGATGATGGTCTTCGCACGCCGAAGCGTGCACGTCGAGGGCCACAACAAGCAGCGCTGGAACTCCTCGGTCAACGAGGGACTCGCCGCGATCCACGACGTCCCCAAGGACGGCAGGCCCATCAGCCTCAGCGCCGTGGCGCACCGCGCCCTCCGTGAGGAACTCGCCGTCCAGGACGGGGACGACGTCCAGCTGGAACTGCTCGCCTTCGCGCTCGATCTGCGCAACCACCAGTGGGCCGCCTTCTACCGCGCCGTCCTCACCGACCTCAGCGCCAAGGACCTCACCGCCCGCCGCAGCCGGGGCGTGGAGGACAAGTGGGAGCACGACCAGTTCAGGTTCGTTCCGGCCGATCCCGACAGCGTGCTCGACTTCCTGCTGGAGAAGGACCCGGACAAGATCTGGACGCCCTGCGCGCCTGCCCTGTTCTACCTGGCTCTGGTCCGGGCCGCCGTCATCGCCCGGGGCGGCAACCCGTCGGGCCGGCTGGACGTGGAGGCCGCCGAGCGCCGCGCGCTGCAACGGATCGAGGAATCCGGGTGACGTCACCGCGTCGTCGCCTCGGCGGCCCCACCCGCGATCAGAAGATGTTCCGTACCCGGTGCTGCTGGCGCAGCTTGAGGAACCTGGCCCGGACCTGATCGGCCGGCATCCCGGCCTCGGCCTGGATCAGGAGGTCCGCCAGGGCGTCTCGTGACTCCATGAAGCCGTGCCACTTCTGCTGGGGCTTCAGCCAGGTGTCCACCGCGGTCATCACCGCGACGATCAGCGCCAGCGCCGGGACCCACTTGATCAGCCAACTCCCGTGGCCGCCGCCCAGATTCTGGTCGGCGGCCACGACAGCACTGGCGAGAATGAGCAGGATCCGGCTCAGGTAGTACGTCAGTCCGTAGTTGAAGGTCCCGACTCGCCAGCGACGCATCTCACGGTCCATCTCCCTGCTGAGGACCTCCGGCAGTCCGGCCGGTCCCCCGCTCTCCGCCGTAGTCTCCACCAGGTCCTCGGCCATGCGTCCCCCTGCGACTCGTACCACGAATGGACGCCCCATTCTCCCAGCCCGGGGACGGCGCTCCGGTCCGTCCGGAAGCCACCGCCGGCCTGCGCGCGTGGGGGTCCGCCAAGGCTCCGGCGGAGGGTGTTCACGGGCCGGCGCGGACGACCCGGGGTCAGCCCTGCAGCAGCACCACGCTCGACTGGGGCGGCACGTGCAGGACCCCGTCCGCGCCGGGCGGCTCGACGGGCTCCCACGCGGCCAGCACGCGCGCCTCGCGGGGGCCCAGGGGGATCGCGGCCGGCTTCTCGGCGAGGTTGACGGCCACCCGGACGTCGCCGCGGCGGAAGGCGAGCCAGCGCTCCTCGGTGTCGTAGGCCACCTTGATGTCGGCGAGGTCGGGGTCGGTGAGGTCGGGCTGTTCGTGCCGCAGCGCGATCAGCCGCCGGTACCAGGCCAGCACGCGCGCGTGGGGCTCCCGCTCGGGTTCGCTCCAGTCGAGGCAGGAGCGGTCCCGGGTCGCCGGGTCCTGCGGGTCGGGCACGTCCTCCTCGGCCCAGCCGTGTGCCGCGAACTCCCGCCGCCTGCCGCGCCGTACGGCCTCGGCGAGCTCGGCGTCGGTGTGGTCGGTGAAGAACTGCCAGGGGGTGCCGGCCGCCCACTCCTCGCCCATGAACAGCATCGGCGTGAACGGCGCCGTCAGCGTGAGGGCGGCCGCGCAGCCGATCAGGCCGGGGGAGAGGGCGGCGGCGAGCCGGTCGCCCTGGGCGCGGTTGCCGACCTGGTCGTGGGTCTGGCTGTAGCCGAGGAGCCGGTGACCGGCCACCCGTGTGCGGTCCAGGGGGCGCCCGTGGTGCCGGCCGCGGAAGCTGGAGTACGTGCCGTCGTGGAAGTAGCCGTTCGTCAGGGTCCGGGCGAGCGCCCCGAGCCCGGCGTGCGCGAAGTCGGCGTAGTAGCCCTGCGACTCGCCGGTCAGCGCGGTGTGCAGGGCGTGGTGGAAGTCGTCGTTCCACTGCGCGTGCAGCCCGAGGCCGCCCTCCGCGCGGGCGGTGATGAGCCTCGGGTCGTTCAGGTCGGACTCGGCGATCAGGAACAGCGGGCGGCCCGTCTCCGCCGCGAGGCCGTCGACGGCCGTGGACAGTTCCTCCAGGAAGTGGCACGCGCGCGTGTCCTTCAGCGCGTGCACCGCGTCCAGGCGCAGCCCGTCGAGCCGGTAGTCGCGCAGCCAGGCCAGAGCGCTGCCCAGCAGGTAGGCACGCACCTCGTCCGACCCGGGGGCGTCCAGGTTCACGGCCACGCCCCAGGGGGTGTGGTGGGTGTCGGTGAAGTACGGGCCGAACTCCGGCAGGTAGTTGCCCGACGGCCCCAGGTGGTTGTGCACCACGTCCAGGACCACGCCGAGGCCGAGTTCGTGGGCCCGGTCGACGAACCGTTTCAGCGCCTCGGGCCCGCCGTAGGGCTCGTGCACGGCCCACAGCGACACGCCCTCGTACCCCCAGCCGTGCCGGCCGGGGAAGGGGCACAGGGGCATCAACTCGACGTGCGTGACGCCCAGGTCGACGAGGTGCCGGAGCCGTTCGGCGGCCGCGTCCAGGGTGCCCTCGCGGGTGTACGTGCCGACGTGCAGCTCGTACAGGACCGCGCCGGGCAGCGGGCGCCCGGCCCACTCCGTGCGCCAGGCGTAGCGGCCCTGGTCGACGACCGCGCTCAGGCCGTCCGGCCCGTCCGGCTGCCGGCGGGAGCGCGGGTCGGGCAGCACCGGGCCGTCGTCGAGGGCGAACCCGTACCGCGAGCCGTCCTGTGCCTCGGCCTCGCCGAGCCACCACCCCTCCCGCTCGGGATCACGCTCCAACGCGCGCGTGGCGCCGTCGCAATGGAGCGTCACACGGCCGGCCTTCGGTGCCCACACCTCGAACTGCACGGACGGTTCCCCTTCGTCTGCTCACCGTGATGTAGCCCGTCCATGGTGCTTCAAACGAGATCGATCCGCCCTCGCATCCCGCCTTTCGCGGCGAGTGTCGTCGCCGCGCGTGCGCGTGCGGGCCGTCCTCCCGACTTTCTCGTCTTCTGGACACCCGCTGGTCCGCTGACCGACAATCACCGACGTGACGTCGTCCTTCGAGTTCCCCACCTACCCCGCGCGGCTCTCCGACGCGGAGCGCGACAAGGCGCTGCAGGTGCTGCGCGACGGCGTCGCCATGGGACGGCTGTCGCACGACACGTTCGTCCGCCGCATGGAGCTGGCCCTCGCCGCCCGCCGCGCCGACGAGCTCGCCGCGCTCACCGCCGACCTGCCGCGGGAGAGCCGCTTCTCGCGCGTGGTCTTCGGCACGGTCGAGGCGGTCTCCGGTTTCACCGTACGGCTGCGCAGGGCCTGGCAGATCGAGCGCCTGCCCAAGCTGCTGCTGCCCCATCCGGGCGACGGTCACCCGCTGCGCATAGGCCGCGACCCGGTCAACGGGCTGCGCCTGACCCACGAGACGGTCTCGCGGGTGCACGCGGAACTCAGCCGGCACGGCGGCACGTGGGTGCTGCGCGACCTCGGCTCGACCAACGGCACGACCGTGAACGGCCGGCGCGTCATCGGCGCGGCCGTGGTGCGCGAGGGCGACCAGGTCGGCTTCGGCAAGATGTCGTTCCGGCTCGCGGCCAACTGAGCGGACCGGCGGGCCCGGCCCGGGCCCCCGCACCAGCGTTGGCCTGAGCATGACGCGGCGCTTGCCTGCGGTGATGGGCTCAAATCGGTTTCCTTTCCGTGGTGTTGACGTACCCCCCAACTCGTGACTGACTGTGCGTACGCCATGTACCCCTGGTGAGACCGCCGGCGCCGCATAGTGGAGGTGTGCCTTGACGCCCCTCCTGCGCTACCCGACCGTCGACGAGCTGGGAGCCCGCGCCGCGGCGCTGGTGGCGCGCCGTCCCGGGGACGCGCGGCTGCGCCGCGTCGGCACCTCGCGGGCCGGCACCCCCATGTGGCTGCTGTCCGTCGGGCACGGCAGCCGTCAGGCCCTCGTCGTCGCCGGGCCGCACGCCAACGAGCCGGTCGGCGGCGCGACCGCGCTGCGGCTGGCCGAACGGGCACTGGCCGACCCGCTGCTCACCGAGGGCGCGGACGCCACCTGGAACCTGCTGCTCTGCCTCGACCCCGACGGCCTGCGCCGCAACGAGGGATGGCTGAAGGGCCCGTACACGCTCGGCCGGTACTTCCGGAACTTCTTCCGGCCGGGCTTCCTGGAACAGCCCGAATGGCTGCCCGCCGGCCCGGCGGCCGCCGCCCTGCCGGAGACCCGCACCCTGCTCGCCGTCCAGGACGAACTGCGTCCCTTCCTGCAGTGCTCCCTGCACGGCGTCGATGTCGGCGGCGGCTTCGTCGAGCTCACCGACGACCTGCCCGGACTCGCCCCGCGCGTCGCGCACGCCGCCGCCCGCCTGGGCGTCCCGCGCGAGCTCGGCCCGTACGACACCCTGTACTGGCCGATGCTGGGTCCCGCCGTCCACCGCATACCGCCGCCGCAGCCCGGCGACCTGGTCGCCGCGATCACCGAGGCGGCCGTCGAGTCGACCTGGTACCACCCGCACCGGTACGGCACCGTGACGGCGGTCGTGGAGGCGCCCATGTGGGGGGTGGCCGCCGTGGAGGACGGCTCCCCGCCCGCCGACGCGGCGGCCGTGCTGCGCACCGCCGGCCGCACGCTGCGGCGCGACACCCGGCTGCTGGGGCGGCTGCTCGCGCGCGTCCGGCCGTACCTCGCGGACGTGCCCGACGCGGCCCGCCTGCTCGCCCCGGTGGACGACTACCTGCTGGTCTCCCCCCGCCTCGCGGACACCTGGGACCCCGACGTCGCGGACGTCGCGCGGCCGCTGCCGCCGCTGAGCACCGCCCACCTGGCCGCCCTGCGCATCGCCGGACGGCGCGTCGCCCTGCGGACGGCCGGACTGCTGCACCAGCTCCTGACGGGCGCCGGGCGCGACCCGGCCGGGGCGCTGCCGGAGCTGGACCGGCTCATCGACGAGTGGTGCGCCGACTACCGCGACGGCTGCTCGGCACGCTGGATACCGGTCGCGCGCCAGGTCGAATACCAGACGCGGGTGGTGCACGCGGCGTTCGAACTGGCCGCACGGCACGCGCCCGCCGCCTCCCGTTCGGGTGAGCCGGGCTGGGGTGCGCAGGCCGCCGTGCCGATGCATGGGGAATGACGACCAGCCTCAAGACGAAAGCGGTACGGGACGTTCTCCTGGCCGCCGCCCTCCTCCTCGCCGGCGCCGCCCCCGCACAGGCGGCCGCCCGGCACCATGCCCCGGACGAATGGCTCTACCTCACCGTCGCCCGCGGCGACGCCTCCGCCGGCGCCGGACGCGACGCCCTGCTGCTGTGCGACCCGCCCCAGGGCCACGCCCGCGCCGCCGAGGCGTGCGCGGACCTGGCCGCCGTCGACGGCGACATCGGCGCCCTCCCGGCGCGGAACGCCCCGTGCCCGATGGTCTACGCCCCGGTGACCGTCCGGGCGAGCGGAGAGTGGCGCGGCCGCCGGATCGACTACGCCCACACCTACGCCAACTCCTGCGTCCTGCAAGCCCGCACGGGGACGGTGTTCGCCCTCGACGACGACTGAACGGCCACGCATACGGCGCGTAACCGCGCGCCCGGCGGAGGCCCGGCCCGGCGTACCGGCGTAGAGCCCGGCGGTACTGCCCGGCCTTCTGCCCGGCGCCTCGGCGGTCCCGCACGACCGCCTCCGCGCGTATGCCGGGCCGCGGCACGCGCGCGGAGGGGGCTGCGGCCCGGCATACGCGGAGACGGTCGCGGCCCCCGCGGTGCCGTGCCCGCGGGTGCCGTGGTCGTGACCGCGATGTGCCGTGGCCGTGGCCGTGACCGTGACCGGGGCAGTGCGAGGCCGGGGCAGTGCGAGGCCGGCTCATGCGGCCGTTCAGTCGGCCGTGTCAACCCGTTCCAGCAGCGCCACCGGCAGTCCCTCGAAAAGCTCCGCCACGCGCACGTGCCCCGCGAACCGGCGCTCCGGGGACAGTACGTCGGACCAGCGGCCCGGCGGCAGCGACAGCCCGGTGTCGCCCCAGCCGCCCGCGCGGGCCAGGCCCAGCGACAGCCGGGTCACGGCCGTGACGACCTCGCCGGAGCGCGCGAACGCCACGCAGTGCGCCGCCGCCGCGCCCTCGGCGGCCAGCGGCTCGTACCCGGCCGTGGACCCGAAGGCGCCGGGCCGCCGGGCACGCAGCCGCAGCGCCGCCGCCGTCACCGCGCCCTTGTCGCCCGGGTCCTCGGGAGGGAACCGCACCGCCCGCCGGTTGTCCGGGTCCACCAGCGCCCGGTACTCGGCCTCCGTGCCCTGGTAGACGTCCGGCACGCCCGGCATCGTCAGGTGCACCAGGGCGGTGCCCAGGACGTTCGCCCGGATGTGGGGTTCCAGGGCCTGGCGGAGGGCGGCGACGTGCGCACCCGGCGCGCCGCACGGCCCCGCCGCGACGAACGCCGCCACCGCCTCCTCGTAGGCCGCCTGCTGCTCCGTCCAGCTCGTGTACAGCCCGGCCTCGCGCACGTGCTTCAGCAGCGCGCCCCGCACCCGTTCCCCGTCCGCCGGACCCAGTCCGAACACCGTCTGCCAGGCCGCCCACGCCAGCTGTGCGTCCGGCGCCGACGCGCCGCCGTGCGTCACTCGCGTCAGCACGTCCGCCCAGCGCTGCGGGCACTCGGTGAGCACCGCCAGCGCCGCCCGCACGTCGGCGCTGCGCTTGGTGTCGTGCGTGGACACCACCGTCCCGGTCGCCGGCCAGTCCCGCTGCAGGCGCGCGCAGTAGGCGTGGAAGTCCTCCGGGGACACCGCGGGACGGCCCGGCTCGCCGCCCACCTCGGTCGCCGACAGCAGCGGCACATAGCGGTAGAACGCCGTGTCCTCCACGGACTTCGCGCGCAGCGCCGACGCGGTCTGCGCGAACCGGGCCCGGAACTCCACGTGCTCGGGCCCGTCGCCGTACCGCCCGAGCACCAGGCCGCGTACGACGTCCACCGCCTCCGCCTCCTCCGGCACCACGAAGGCGAGCCGCGCCTCGGCCGCGGCCTGCTCGGTGACGACCGAGGCGGCGTCGGTGGAGGTGTAGGGCCGGTAGACCTCCAGGCGCACCAGGAGTTCCTCCAGCGCGGTGCGCAGCGCCCACGGCGCCCGGTCGCGCAGGGCCGGGTCGGGCGACGTCGAGCACACCCGGCTCGCCACCCGGGTCAGCCGGTCGGTCTCGGTGGCCAGCTCGTGCGTGAGCACCTTGTACGCCGCCCGCCGCACCGTCGCCGCCCAGTCCCCGCCGCGGTCCGGCTGCGGCGCCGCGAAGCGCCGGTACTGGCCCAGCAGCTCCTCGGACCCGGCCGGATCGGTGAACAGGCCGTCCACGTGCCGCAGGGCGTCGTAGCCGGTGGTGCCCGCCACGGGCCAGGAGGCCGGCAGCCGCTCCCCGTCGGCCAGGATCTTCTCCACGACCGTCCAACGGCCGCCGGTCGCCTCGTGCAGCCGCCGCAGATAGCCGTCGGGGTCGGCCAGCCCGTCCGGGTGGTCCACCCGCAGCCCGTCGATCACGCCCTCGTGCAGCAGCCGCAGGACGGTCGCGTGCGTGGCCTCGAACACCTCCGGGTCCTCCACCCGCACCCCGATCAGCTCCGAGATGCTGAAGAAGCGCCGGTAGTTGAGCTCGGTGCGGGCCAGCCGCCACCACGCCGGCCGGTACCACTGGGCGTCCAGCAGCTGCGGCAGCGGCAGCTCACCGGTGCCCTCCCGCAGCGGGAAGACGTGGTCGTAGTAGCGCAGGACGTCCCCGTCGGCGCGCAGCTGCCCGATCTCCTCGCCGAGGGGACCGCCGAGCACCGGCAGCAGCACCTGCCCGCCCTGCGCCTCCCAGTCGATGTCGAACCAGCGCGCGTACGACGACTTCGGGCCCTCCCGCAGCACCTCCCACAGGGCGTGGTTGTGGAGCGGGGACATCGCCATGTGGTTCGGCACGATGTCCACCACCAGGCCGAGCCCGTGCTCCCGGGCGGTGCGCGCCAGCGCGCGCAGGCCCTCCTCGCCGCCCAGCTCCTCGCGCACGCGCGCGTGGTCGACGACGTCGTAGCCGTGCAGCGAGCCCGGCACCGCCTCCAGCACGGGGGACAGGTGCAGGTGCGAGACGCCGAGCGAGGCCAGGTACGGCACGGCGGCCGCCGCGGCCGCGAAGGGGAAGCCGGGCTGCAACTGCAGCCGGTAGGTCGCCGTGGGCACCGTGAGGTCGGGTCGCTCAGATGTCATGGAAAGCTACGTACCCGCCCAGCCGCCCTTCGTGTCACCGTCCGCTCCACCGGCGGCGGGACCGGTCCGCTCCACGGGCGGCGGGACCAGTCCGCTCCACGGGCGGCGGGGCGGCCCGCACGCGCGTGCGTGCGGGCCGCCCCGCCATCGTCCTGCCATCGTCCTGCCATCGTCCTGCCATCGTCCTGCCATCGTCCTGCCGCCGTCCTGCCGCGGTCCTGTCACGGCCCCTTACACCGGCCGGTGCAGCACCGTCAGGCTCCGGTCGACCAGCGTCAGCCGGTCGCCGGCCTGCACCTTCTGCCCGGTGCCCGGCGGCACCCCGTCCGTGCGGGCGGTGTCGACCACCACCTGCCACTGCCGGCCGTGGTCCACCGGCACCACGAAGTCCAGCGCCTTCGGCGAGGCGTTGAACATCAGCAGGAAGGAGTCGTCGGTGATGCGCTCCCCGCGCGGACCCGGCTCGGAGATCGCGTTGCCGTTGAGGAACACCGTCAGCGCGGACGCCTGCGCCGAGTCCCAGTCCCGCTGGGTCATCTCCCTGCCCTCGGGAGTGAACCAGGCGATGTCGGACAGGTCGTCGTGGGTGCCCTCCACGGGCCGTCCGTGGAAGAAGCGGCGCCTGCGCAGGACAGGATGGTCCTTGCGCAGCCAGACCATCGCCCGCGCGAAGTCCAGCAGCCCGGCATCCGGCGTCCCGCCGTCCTGGGACCCGCCGTCCTGGGACGCGCCGCCCCGAGACCCGCCGCCCTGCTTCGCGCCGTCCGGCCACCGCAGCCAGGCGATCTCGTTGTCCTGGCAGTAGGCGTTGTTGTTGCCGCCCTGCGTCCGCGCGAACTCGTCGCCGTGGCTGATCATCGGCACGCCCTGGGACAGCATCAGCGTGGCGATGAAGTTGCGCATCTGCCGGGCCCGCAGCTCCAGGATCCCCGGATCGTCGGTCTCGCCCTCGGCCCCGCAGTTCCAGGACCGGTTGTGGCTCTCGCCGTCCCGGTTGTCCTCGCCGTTGGCCTCGTTGTGCTTGTCGTTGTACGCCACCAGGTCGTGCAGGGTGAAGCCGTCGTGGCAGGTCACGAAGTTGATCGAGGCCAGCGGACGGCGGCCGTCGGACTGGTAGAGGTCCGAGGACCCGGTCAGCCGGGAGGCGAACTCCGCCAGCGCCCGCGGCTCGCCGCGCCACAGGTCCCGCACCGTGTCGCGGTACTTGCCGTTCCACTCCGTCCACAGCGGCGGGAAGTTGCCCACCTGGTAGCCGCCCTCGCCGACGTCCCACGGCTCGGCGATCAGCTTCACCTGGGAGACCACGGGATCCTGCTGCACCAGGTCGAAGAACGACGACAGCCGGTCCACCTCGTGGAACTGCCGCGCGAGCGTGGCGGCGAGGTCGAAGCGGAAGCCGTCGACGTGCATCTCGGTGACCCAGTACCGCAGCGAGTCCATGATCAGTTGCAGCACGTGCGGGGACCGCATGAGCAGGGAGTTCCCGGTGCCGGTGGTGTCCATGTAGTACCGGGGGTCGTCCGTCAGCCGGTAGTACTGCGGGTTGTCGATGCCCTTGAACGACAGCGTCGGCCCCAGGTGGTTGCCCTCGGCGGTGTGGTTGTAGACCACGTCGAGGATGACCTCGATGCCGGCCTCGTGCAGCGCCCGCACCGCCGACTTGAACTCCAGGACCTGCTGGCCGCGGTCGCCCCAGGAGGCGTACGCGTTGTGCGGGGCGAAGAACCCGATCGTGTTGTAGCCCCAGTAGTTGTTCAGGCCCATGTCGACCAGCCGGTGGTCGTTGACGAACTGGTGGACCGGCATCAGCTCCAGTGCCGTCACCCCCAGCTCCACCAGGTGCTCGATGATCACCGGGTGCGCGAGCCCCGCGTACGTCCCGCGCAGCTCCTCCGGCAGCCCCGGGTGCTGCATGGTGAGGCCCTTGACGTGGGCCTCGTAGATCACCGTCTCGTGGTAGCCGCGCCTCGGCGGCCGGTCGTCGCCCCAGTCGAAGTACGGGTTGACCACGACCGACGTCATGGTGTGCGGCGCCGAGTCGAGGTCGTTGCGCCGGTCGGGCGCGTCGAAGTGGTAGCCGTACACCTCCTCACCCCAGCGCACCTTGCCGCTGATCGCACGCGCGTACGGGTCGAGCAGCAGTTTCGCGGAGTTGCAGCGCAGCCCGCGCTCGGGGGCGTACGGGCCGTGCACACGGAAGCCGTAGCGCTGCCCGGGCATGATCCCGGGCACGTACGCGTGCCGTACGAACGCGTCGCTCTCGCGCAGTTCCACCGCCGTTTCCGAGCCGTCGTCGTGCAGCAGACACAGCTCTACTCGGTCCGCGGCCTCCGTGAAGACCGCGAAGTTGGTGCCGGCGCCGTCGTACGTGGCACCGAGCGGATACGCCTCGCCAGGCCAGACCTGCATGGATACGACTCTTTCAGGTGGAGCGCGCCCTCGGTGGCGCCTTCACTTCGAGTCTCCCGGAAAGTGAGGGAACCACCTATGACTTACGTCCCTCTTACCGGTCGACCAGTGCATACGCGGTATGCCGAATCAATGGGGCAGACAGATACTCCCGTGACCAGGGGGAGCAGGGGGAAATGTGCGCAGATTAGTGCACCGTCATCTGGGCAAGGTGGTGGCCGGTGCGGCCGTCGCGGTGGCGGGGACCGCCGCGATGGTCGCCGTCACCCTGCCGGGTACGGCGGGGGCCGACGAGGGCGGGGGAACCGGGTCGGGCAGCCGGCCGGCGCGGCAGGCCGGACAGCAGGCGGGACAGCAGGCCGGTGACGGCGCGGTCCGGCCCGGCGTCGTCGAGCAGGCGCCCGCCGAGGGGGACCGGGGCAGGGGCGGCGACCCGCTGACCGACGACGAGGTCGCGCGGGCCGAGCGGCTCGCCGCCGGCCGGCAGCCGCTGCGCGGCGCCGAGAACGTCGAGGGCGAGCGCGGCGCGCAGCGCCTGACCGTGGACCTCGCGGACCCCGAGAACGCGGACGACGTCGACGACGGGGCGGCCGCGCCGCGCCGCGCCGACGTGACGTTCTACGACTACAAGAACGACACCCTCGTCACCAGGACCGTCGACCTCGACACCGGGAAAGTGGTGCGGACCGGTGTCCAGCACGGCGTGCAGCCGCCGCTGAGCCGGGCCGAGAACGCCGAGGCGGCCCGGCTGCTGATCGCCGACCCGCTCGGCGCCGGCCTGCGGGCGGACTACAAGGACGCCACCGGCAAGGAGCTGACCTCGCCGGACCAGCTGCTGTTCAACGGCGCGGTGTACCGGGCGGTACCCGGCGCCCAGCCCGCCGTGCTCGACCGGTGCGGCGAGCACCGCTGCGTGCGGCTGTTCCCGAAGGTCAAGAACGGCCCGTGGATCGACGCCCGCTCGATCGTGATCGACCTGAGCGCCCGCAAGGTCGCCGAGCTCGACCGCCGCTGAGCCGCGGCCCGCCCACTTTTCCGACTCGCATCTCCTGCAGGGGAGTCACTTCTTCATGCGCACGAAGAGTTCGATCAGCGGCGTCCGGCCGCGGGGAACCGGCCGGGTCCGCACACGTGCGGCCGTGGGCCTGTCGGTGGCCGCGCTGGCCGCCGGCGCGACGACCGGCGCGGGACCGGCGGCCGCCCAGCCGAAGACCGCCGCTGCCGCCCAGCCGAGGACCGCCGCTGCCGCCCAGCCGAGAGCCGCCGCCGCTGCCGCCGCCGACTGCAGCGCCGCCTACAAGATCGAGCAGAAGCTCGCCGGCGGCACCACCTGGCGGATGTGCTGGCGCTACGACAGCAAGGCCGGCCTCGTCCTGAACGACGTCTCCTACCAGCCCAAGGGCGAGAGCGCCCCGATCAAGGTGCTCAACAGCGCCCGGCTGGCCCAGATCGACGTCCCCTACGACGACGGCAGCGTCGAGTACGACGACCTGACCGGCTTCGGCTTCGCCCAGGGCCTGGTCAACCTGGCGCCGGGCGAGTGCCCCGGCGGCACCATCAAGACCGTCAAGGTGCCGGACGCCTGGGACCCGCAGCACCCGAACGTCAACGGCCTGTGCACCACGACCCGTTCCCGCGGCCACGCCTACCGCATGCAGGGCGACAGCGCCAACAAGGTCTACCAGGCCCAGGGCACGGACCTCCTCGTCTACACGGTCAACCAGGTCGGCTGGTACGAGTACATGACCGAGTGGCGCTTCCAGGACGACGGCACGGTCGACATGAACGTCGGCGCCACCGGCAGCCTCTCCTACGACGACTACGACGCCGGCGACGGCCGCGGCTGGCCCATCGGCAAGGGCGCCAAGGCCTACGCCACCAGTCACAGCCACAACGTCTTCTGGCGGCTCGACTTCGGCCTCGACGGCTCCTCCAAGACCAAGGTCGAGCAGTACGACTCGAAGGTCACCGCGCCCGCCCGCGGCCAGCAGGCCCCGACCAACAAGACCACCCGCACCAAGGTCACCAAGGAACTCGCGGGCGACGCCAAGACCTACCGCTGGTGGCGCGTGGTGAGCGCGACCGGCAAGAACAAGGACGGGCACCCGCGCTCGTACGAGATCGTGCCGGGAGCCACCACGCGGTACCCGGGGCGCGGCTTCACCAAGCACGACGTGTACTTCACCCAGTACAACAAGTGCGAGCAGTTCGCCAGCAACAACACCGGCGGCTGCCCCGCCGGTTCGGGCAAGTCCGTCGACACGTGGGTCAATGGACAGACGCTCACTCACCCGATCGTGTGGATGAATGTGGGCTTCCATCACATAGCCCGGGACGAGGACCAGCAGCCCATGCCGATCCACTGGCAGGGGTTCGCCATCGCACCCAGGGACGTCACGGCTATGAATCCGCTCACGCCGGACGAGCTCGCGTGGCAGAACGGCCACTGGCGGCCGCGTAGTTGAGAACGACCCTGTCCATCCGGCTGCACCGCCGACCGCTCCCGGAGTAGGCTTCCTTGATCGTTGGGACGGGAAGTGCCCGGGGGAGCGGAAGGCGGTGCGCGGGTGGGCTCGGGAGGGCTGGAGCTGCCCCCTGGTGACGAGGGTCACGAGGGGAACTCCACGGACACCCCGCCCGGCACGGTGTCGCTGGCCCGGCCGATGGAGACCACGTCCATCGGGCCGGAGCTGGACTGGGACGCCGACGCCTGGCGTGAGGTACGGACACGCGCCCAGCGGGCCGGCCGCGCGTACATCTGGCTGAACCTCGTCGAACAGCGGATGCGCGCGGTCGTGGCCGCGGTGCTGCGGCCCATCTACGAACCCGTCCACGGCGACGACTGGGTCGTCGCCGCGGCCGGGCCGGCCGGCCAGGAATGGGTGCAGCGGGCGGTCGCCGTGCGCGAAGTCAGCCGCCGCAAGGGCTACTTGCTCGACCCGGCCGACGACAACACACTGAGCTTCCTCACCCTGCCCCAGCTGCGCGAGCTGATGGTGCAGCACTGGCCGTGCTTCCAGCCGTACGTCGACGACCGCCGGGACGTCGAACTGGCCCTGGACGAGCTGGAGGTCACCCGCAACGTCGTCTCCCGCAACCGAGCCCTGTCCGAGGCCGTCCTCAACCAGGCCGAGCGGGCCTCGGCCAGGCTGCTGGAGACACTGGGCACGGGCGGCGACGTGCCGTCCGCGCGCCGGCTGCCCGTGGACGCGGTGGAGGACCTGGTCGGCGACCGGTACGCGGACGTCGTCGCCGTGCACTCGGACCGGGTGCGGCTGATGCGCCAGTTCCCCGCCGAGGACATCTTCGGCGGCGCCCGCCGCATCGACGCCGTCGGCATCGGCCTGAACCTGCTCGTGCAGAACTTCTCCGGCCGCCGCCTGGTGCGCCTGGCCGACGCCGGCTGCCGGGTGCGGCTGCTGTTCCTGAACCCGGCATCCAGCGCAGTCAAGCGCCGCGAGCGGGAACTGGGCATGAAACGCGGCGAGTTGAGTCGCGCGGTGGAGATGAACATCCTGCACATGCGGCGGGTGCGCTCCCGGCTGCGCGACCCGGGCGCCTTCGAGATCCAGGTGTACGACGAGACGCCGCGCTTCACGGCCTACCTCGTCGACGGGGACGGCCCGGACGGCGTCGCCGTCGTGCAGTCCTACCTGCGGCGCTCGCGCGGCATGGAGGCGCCGGTACTGGTGCTGCGCAACGGCAGCCGGGTGGTCAAGCCGGACGAGCGGGACGAAGGGGTCGAATCCGGCCTTTTCCCTACTTATCGCGAGGAGTTCGAGCTGGCCTGGCTGGACTCGCGGCCGGTGTCCTGAACCGCCCCGCACACCGGGCGGAAAGCGGTGCGGGCGGAACGCGGTCCGCCGATTGTCAGTGGCCCGTGCGATGGTGGAGGCCACTGGGGGAGAGCACCACGAGAAGGGGGGCCGCCGATGGGCTGGCACCGGGAGCTGCTGGTCGGCTTCGACCTGGAGACGACGGGGACGGACCCGCACGAGGCGCGCATCGTCACGGGGGCCGTGATCGAGGTCAGGGACGGGCAGCCGCTGGGCCGCCGGGAGTGGCTGGCGGACCCGGGCGTGGAGATCCCGCCCGACGCGGTGGCCGTCCACGGGATCAGCAACGCGCGGGCGGCCGCCGAGGGCCGGCCGGCCGACCAGGTCGCGGACGCCATGGCGGACGTCCTCGTGGGGTACTGGGACGTGGGCGTGCCGGTCGTCGCCTACAACGCGGCCTTTTATCCGCGCACTGCGGGTGCGTCTCAGGTGTCTCAGGGTGCCCTGGTGGGTGGGGCCCTGTGATGAGCTGGATCAGCGAGCCGTTGGTGGCCTTCGACCTGGAGACCACAGGGACCGACATCGAGACCGACCGGATCGTCACCGCGGCGGTCGTGGCTGTGGACGCGGATGGACGACCGCTGGAGGCCCGGACATGGCTGCTCGACCCGGGGGTGACCATCCCGCGACAGGCTTCGGCCATCCACGGCATCTCCACGGAACACGCCCGCAGGCATGGGGTTGCGGCAGCTCCCGCGATCGAGCAAATCACCTCGGCTGTCGCCGAAGTGCTGAACTCGGGGACTCCGCTGGTGGTGATGAACGCGCGGTATGACCTCTCGCTGCTTGACCGTGAGTGCCGGCGGTATGGGATAGAGCCGTTGGCCAAGCGGTTGCCTGGAGGGGCCTCGCTGTCGCCCGTCATTGACCCGTTGGTCCTGGACAAGCACGTGGACCGATACAGGAAGGGGTCACGGAATCTCCAGGCGCTCTGCGAGCACTACGGCGTGCCGCTCAATGACGCGCACAACGCTGTTGCGGACGCGGTGGCCGCAGCGCGTGCGGCGCGATGCATGGGCATCAAACATTCGGTCATAGGAACGCTGGGGCCTGCGGAGCTGCACGATCTCCAGGTTCGTGCGGCGGCCGAGCAGGCGGCTTCGTTGCAGAGGTACCTCCGCCGGACCTCGAACCCCGAGGCGACGATCGAGTCCGCCTGGCCAGTTGTGCCGTATGCGGAGGTATCTCCGAGGTGAGCCCGGAAAGGGCCCGGGGAGGGCGAGGCAGAGGCGCGCGACACTGATCCGCGGAACCAGCGAGAGCCGTGGCCGAGCCAACCGCCCACCGCGACGACGGCTCCGCTCACGGGGTGCTTCGACCCCTGGCGCACAGTGCGTGGTCGATCAGGGCGCTGGCCGCGTTCTCCTGCTCCATTATGTGCTGCAGGGTGTCGCCGCGTGCCTCGGACATGGAGACCACGGCGCTTCGCCTGCCGTCGTCGGTGACTCCGTTGAGGGTGATGTAGCCGCCGTCCCCTCCCTCGTGGCTCCATTAGGTTCCTCCGCAGTTCAGAGGGCGTTCGACCAGCCCGAGCCCGTATCGGCCGCCGGGCCACAGCTTTTGGACATCCGCGCTCACGGGGACGGTCTGCTTCATCTTGGCCAGCTGCCGTCCCGGTAGCAGGCGACCGTCGAGCAGCGCGCGGAGGAAGCGGTTCTCGTCCCGCGTGGTCGTGACCCACGAAAGGTTGTCGTAGTCCACCGGTATCTGGTCGGTGACGTCTACCCGGGAACCGGGGCCGAAGAGTTGATAGGCCTGGGCGTGCGGCCGGGGCAGGGTGGGGGAGGTGCCCATCCACCGGGTCTGGTCGAGGCCGAGCGGGCGCAGGATGCGGTCTTCGATCTTCTGGTGGGCGGGGTGCCCAGTGGCCTTCTGGATGATCATGCCAAGCAGGACATAGCCGGTGTTGGAGTACGCCCAGCCCTCGCCGGGCGGGAAGTCCGGCGCGTGGGCCATGGCGCGGGCAACCAGTTGCTCGGGGCTGTAGACGTCGTGGCGCTGCTGATAGTACTCCTCCGGCGTGGTGTATCCGGGCAGGTCGTCGTGGATGCCGCTGGTGTGCTGGAGCAGTTGGCGGAGGGTGATCAGGCTGCCGTCGTTGCCGTTGCCCTGCACCACTGCGGGCAGCCAGTGGTCGACCGTGTCGTCCAGGGACAGCCTGCCCTCGGCCTCCAGTTGGAGGACCACGGTGGCGACCAGCGTCTTGGATGTGCTGGCCATGCGGAAGTAGCCGCCGGAAGGGACCGGGCGGCCGGTGTTCACGTCGGCGGAGCCGCTGGTGGCGACCGACTGCCGACCGTCAGGCGCGATCACGCGGGCCTGCACACCGCTGACACCAAGGGCGTGGATCGCCTCCGTGTCCCGACGTAACTGCTCCACGAGGGAGGGGTAGGCGGGCTGGGCGACGACGGTGGTCACCTCGGTAGCGAGGAGCGTAGCGACACCGAGTGACACGGCGAGGTGCTTTCGCAGAGTCCAAGTCATGGCTGAACGCTAGATTCGCCCCCCAACGGGACGCGATCCGGCACACCCCATGATCGGAAGGGGGATGTCCCCTCAGTGCGGGTCGTCACCATTCTGGTGTCGAACTGCCGGGCATCATCGAAGGCCAGGCTTCCGCCTGCGAGCGCGGGCGACCGGGCGGGCGACAAGAGGCCGTCGACGACATGGCCGTCTACGCCCGCAGCCTCCGTCCGGCCCGCATTCTCCTGCCCACGACATTTGGTCTGTCGTTCGTCAACGGTGCCTGTCGATGCGAGTGACACGGTCGCGTGGGTCGTTTGCCTGGAGAAGACGCTGATTCTCCAGGGTGAGTGAGCTGTCCCGAGTTTCGTAGAGTCCGTGGATCTTGTTTCAGGCGGACTGCGGGGTGGCTTCCTGTTGTCGCCACCAGTCGCGTTCGTACTCGGCGGGTGGTACGTAGTCGAGGGCGGAGTGGAGCCGTTCCTCGTTGTACCAGGTCACCCACTGGAAGATCGCCCGCTCGACCTGGTCAACGTCCCGCCACGGTCCTTGCATCTCGATCAGCTCGGCCTTGAAGGTGCCGTTCAGCGCCTCTGCCATCGCGTTGTCGTAGCTGTCCGCGACCGAGCCGACCGACGCGGAGACGCCGATCTCGGCGAGCCGGTCGGTATACCGAATTGACACGTATTGGGCGAGTTCAACCGGTCGTTGCAACACCGGGCTGCTGTAGTGAGCGTAGCTGCTCCTCGAAGACCTCGGCCGGGGTCTTCCAGCCGAGGATCTTG
>NZ_JBIRUY010000018.1:0-159710 GCF_044335305.1 Streptomyces sp. NPDC020490
CGCACGACGGCGGAGCTCAAGCGGGTAACGGGAAGGTCGTGCCATGACTCGATCCTTTCATGAAATCGAGTCTCCATCCGAACCGGGGCGGTTCAGTATGCAGCGCTTCCTGTGCCGACTGGTGTGCCCGCTGCGCTGCTTCCAACACGTCCTCGCTCATACGCCCATCCTGCCGGCCCGCCCTCTGATCATCCGTGCCACTGCCGTTCCTCCGGATGGCGCTCCCTTTCTCTGAGCGGAGCGCGGTCTTGTTGCGGCGGCAACGGATCGGCCGTGGTGGGGAGTGAGGTGGCGGCGTTGCATTCAAGACAGGGGACGGTGCGGGGTTGGCGGAGGATGTCGAGGGCCTGGTCGAGAGTGATGGGTGTGGCGTGGGGCTGGCAGCCGATGACGTGGATCAGGCGTGCCCCGGGGTGGCCGGGGCGGTGAGGGAGATCTTGTACTGTCCAGGCCTGCCGCCCGTCGGCGGTGGGAGTAGCGAGGGTGGGGATCCGGCTGTAGTCGCCGCCTTCGAGGGGGCGGACATGACGGGCGTCGAGCCAGACGCTCTGTTCTGCGGGCTCCGTACGGCCGCTGCTGCCAACTGCCCAGCCGGTGATGCCCACCCGGTACTGCCATCCGACTGCCGCGCGCCGACGCTCATACAGGCAGGCTCGCAACTCCTGCCCGTCAGGCATGATCACGGTGACCCGGGCCGCGTTCTGCGGCATTGCGACCCCCTCCATCCTGCCCAGGCATCCTAACCGGACGCTTTGGCGAGTTCATCGGATCAGAACACCGGGCAAGCCCTCCAGCCCCCGCGGTGACACGATGCCACCGACGGGTCCAGCAGCATCTTCGGGGTTTGTGCCCCTGGTAGTCCGACGGCCCCTTTACCATCCGCTGCATGCTGGATCCCGAGCTGCTGGAACGGATCACCGCCCGCCGTGCGGAACTGGACGACCTCGAAGAACAGCTGACCGAGCGGCTGGCCAGGGTTCGATCCGAGAGGGACGAACTCGCCGTCGCCGAGAGAGTCCTCGAGCGAGTGAGCGCAGAGATCGCAGGTGAGCGCGCCTCAATCTCCCCGGCGCCGGGCCAGGTGGCCGGTCGGGCCGTGATGCTCGTCCCGCACCGCGGCCCGGAAACACAGGAGACCATGCTCCCGCCGGACTACCAGCGCATCCTCACCGTCGTGCGCCAAGCAGGCGGACCGGTCACGGCCCGGCAGGTCGGCGAAACGCTGGGCGTGGACGTCAGCGTGAAGTCCACGCTGGAACCGCTGCGCGGGAAACTGATCAGGCTGGCCGACCGCGGCTGGCTGCGAAAGCAACCCGACGGGCGGTTCACCAACCGTCTGTGATCTCCTCCGGCATGACGGATCCAGTGGCGACAGAGCCGTAACCGGGCTGTCCCCGGCGGCCGTTGGAATTGTGTGACGAATACCAAAGAGCATGCCGAGGACACCTGCCCGCTTGTCTACCAGCGCTGTCTGCCGCTGTCCACGCGCACCGTCAACCACCTCGCTGATCTGCTCAGGCACCATCTGAAGGCGATCCGGTCCAGGTGGCGGATCCTGCCGCCGGGGAAGATCGCGTTGATCGTCCTGGCCGTACTGCGCCACGACCAGCGCCTGGCCGACATGGCCGGCGGCAACAACGTCTCCGAGTCGACCGTCCGCCGCTGGCGCGACGAACTGACCGGACTGCTCGCCGCCCAGGCACCGCGCCTGAACCGCGCCCTGAAGAAGATCACCAAACAGGGCGGGGAGCTTGTCCTGATCGACGGCACCCTCATCCCCACCCAGCGCCGCACCGGAAGAGCCGACCGACGGAATTACTCCGGCAAGCACCGACGTCACGGCCTGCACTTCCTCGCCCTGACCGACGAGAACGGCTGCCTGATCTGGAGCAGCCAGGCCCGGCCGCACCCACGACAACACCGCCGCCCGCCACGACCACATCCTGACCCACCTGCGCGCCGCCGGCCTCGGAGCGCTGGCCGACCTCGGCTTCCGCGGTCTGGACAACGACCTGCTCGCCCCTGTGATCGTCACCGGCTACGCGGCCAGCCGCACCCACAAACTGGCTGCGGGACAGAAGGAAACCAACCGCGTCCTCGCCGTCGGACGCGCACCAGTCGAACACGGCTTCGCCCACCTCAAAAACTGGCGGACCCTCACCAGGCTCCGCACCGACCCCGCCCGCGCCACCCAGCTCCTGCGGGCCCTGCTCGTCCTGACGAACATCGAAATCAACCGCTGACGGATGATCTTCACCGAAGGCTTCCGCCCACGACCAGCATGAGCACTCGGAGCACCGGTCACGCCAGCCCTTTGACCAGCAACTTCAAGTTGGTGAAGGCTCAAAGTGGCAGACCCGGTCCGTGTAACGCTTGTCGGCCAGTTCCTTGCCGCAACCGCCGAGCAGCGTGCCACACCAGAAGGTGTCGTACCGATGCTGCATACGGAAGCGGTCCAGGTCCCTGGCCTCCGTGGGCAGCACTACGGGAACCGGCGATGTGGCGCCGCCCAGAACCGCGCAAGCCGCGAGTGCGGGCATGTAGACGAAGGCGTGACGGACCCCGCGCGGATCAGAACCTGGGCTGGCGGCTTTCCTCGGATCAGCTTTCAGGGTTCGAACCTGAGACCTACGCATTACGGATGCGTAAGGCTATCCCGGCCCATCTTGGACCCATTCAGCCCCCGTACGGGCCTCACGGGACACTGGTATAGACCGCGAATCAATCAAAGAAACAGGAAAAGGCCAGGTCAGACGATGTCTGGCCTGGCCTTTTATGGAGCCGCCTTCGGGATTCGAACCCGAGACCTACGCATTACGAGTGCGTTGCTCTGGCCATCTGAGCTAAGGCGGCGCGCTGTCGCACTACGGTGCGATCAGCAACGTCGGTAAGTCTACACAGTTTCTGAGGTGCTCCGTACCAGCCCCGGGAGCACCCCGGGCCGGGTCGGCGGTCAGGATCGCGAGCAGCGTTTTCCCGCCGGCGGGGGCGTCCCGTGGAGGAGGTAGGCGTCGATCGCGGAGTCGATGCAGGCGCTGCCTCGGCCGTAGGCGGTGTGTCCGTCGCTCTCGTAGGTGAGGAGACGGGCCGAGGAGAGCTGGCGGGAGAGGGAGCGGGCCCAGCGGTAGGGGGTCGCCGGGTCGCGGGTGGTGCCGACCACGACGATCGGCGCCGCGCCCCGCGCCTCGATGCGGTGGGGCTCACCGGTGGGCCTGACCGGCCAGTACGCGCAGCCCAGGGACGCCCAGGCGAGGCCCTCGCCGAAGACCGGGGACGCCTTCTCGAAGGCGGGGAGGTCCTTGCGTACCTGGTCGGGGGTGGCGAAGGCGGCCGGGAGGTCCAGGCAGTTCACGGCGGCGTTGGCGGACATCAGGTTCGAGTAGCGGCCGCCGGCCTCGCGTTCGTAGTAGCTGTCGGACAGGGCGAGCAGGCCGGCGCCGTCGTGCGATTTCATCGCCGACGCCAGCGCCCCGCGCAGTTGCTCCCAGGCGCCCTGGTCGTACATCGCCGCGATCACGCCGGTGGTGGCGAGGGCTTCGCCGAGCTTGCGGCCGTCGATGTCGCCGGTGGGGATCGGGTGTGCGTCCAGCTTCCGGAAGAAGGCCTTGAGGTGCGGGCCGACCTCGGAGGCCTGCTTGCCGAGCGGGCAGTCCCGGTGCCGTACGCAGTCCTTCGCGAAGGATCTGAACGCCGTCTCGAAGCCCGCCGTCTGGTCGAGGTTCAGGCGTCGCGCGGGCAGCGCCGGGTCCATCGCGCCGTCCAGCACCAGCCGGCCCGCCCGCTGCGGGAACAGCCCGGCGTACGTCGCCCCCAGCAGCGTCCCGTACGACGCGCCCACGTACGTCAGTTTCGCGTCGCCCAGCGCCGCCCGCAGCAGGTCCATGTCGCGTGCCGACTCGACGGTGGAGACGTGCCGCAGCAGCCGCGGGGAGTGCGCGCCGCAGCCTTCCGCGAACTTCCGGTACGCGTCGACGAGCGCGCCGGTCTCCGCGCGGTCGTCGGGTGTGGTGTCGGTCTGCGCGTACGCGTCCATCTTCCGCCCGTCGAGGCAGGTCACCGGCTCGCTGCGGGCGACGCCCCGCGGGTCCACCGCGACCATGTCGTAGCGGGCGCGGACCTCGGCGGGGTAGCCGATGGCGGCGTACTGCTGCAGGTAGCCGATCGCCGAGCCGCCCGGCCCGCCCGGGTTGACCAGCAGCGACCCGAGCGGCTTGCCCTTGCCGGTGGCCCGCTTGCGGGCGACCGCGAGCCTGACGTCCCCCTCGGCGGGCTTGGCGTAGTCCAGCGGCGCCTTCATCGTGGCGCACTGGAAACCGGGGACGCCGCAGCCGTGCCAGGCCAGCTTCTGCCCGTAGTACGGGGCGAGGGCGCGCGGAGTGGACCGGGGCAGTGCCGCCAGCACGGCCTCCGCCGGGCTGCCGACCGAGGTCGCCGGGCCTTCGGAGGAGCAGGCGGGGACGAGCAGCAGGACCGCTGCGAGGAGGGCGCCGCCGATGCGGGCCGGGGGCCTTGCGGACGAGGTGGCCGGGCGGGGGGTTCGCCAGAGGTGCATCAGGCGAGCGTAACCCTGGGCTACCAGATGAATCCTCTCCGTACATGCAATGGCTCGTACGGGTTACCTGGTCAACCTCCTGTTGATCCTGGCCCCGACTGCGGGTCCGGGCCGTGGGGCGCGCCCGGCGGTCAGCCCGCTCTGAGGGCCATCGTCATCGCCTCCACCGCGAGCAGCGGCGCCACGTTGCGGTCGAGGGCCTCGCGGCAGGCGGCGATCGCCTCGATGCGGCGCAGGGTCGACTCGGGGGAGGTGGAACGGGCGAGGCGCTCGAGGGCGTCCTCCGCGTCCGCGTTGGCGATCGCCACCCTGGAGCCGAGCTGGAGGGCGAGCACGTCGCGGTAGAAGGCGGTGAGGTCGGTCAGGGCGACGTCGAGGCTGTCGCGCTGCGTCCGCGTCCGGCGCCGCTTCTGCTTGTCCTCCAGTTCCTTCATCACGCCCGCCGTGCCGCGCGGCATCCGGCCGCCCTGGGCCGCGCCCAGCGCCGCCTTCAGTTCCTCGGTCTCCTTGCCGTCCATCTCCTCGGCGAGCTGGCGGGCGTCCTCCGCGGCCGCGTCGACGAGTTCCTGGGCGGCCTTCAGACAGGCGCCGACCTCGTCGAGGCGCAGCGGGAGCTTCAGCACGGCGGCGCGGCGCTCGCGGGCGGCCGGGTCGGCGGCGAGGCGGCGGGCCCGGTCGACGTGGCCCTGTGTGGCGCGGGCCGCGGCGGCGGCGACGTCGGGCTCGATGCCCTCACGCCGTACGAGCATGTCGGCGACGGCGTCCACCGAGGGCGTGCGCAGGTTCAGGTGACGGCAGCGGGAGCGGATGGTGGGCAGGACGTCCTCGATGGAGGGGGCGCACAGCAGCCAGACCGTGCGGGGGGCGGGCTCCTCCACCGCCTTCAGGACGGCGTTGGCCGACTTCTCGTTCAGCCGCTCGGCGTCCTCGACGAGGATCACCTGCCAGCGGCCGTTCGCCGGGGAGGTGAACGACTTGCGGACGGTGTCCCGCATGTCGTCGGCGAGGATCTGCGTGCCGACCGCGGCGACCGTGGTGACGTCGGCGTGCGTGCCGACGAGGGCGGTGTGACAGCCCTCGCAGAAGCCGCAGCCGGGGGAGCCGCCGAGCGCCCGGTCCGGGGACACGCACTGCAGGGCGGCGGCGAACGCCCGCGCCGCCTGGTTCCGCCCGGCGCCGGGCGGTCCCGTGAACAGCCAGGCGTGCGTCATCTTCGACGTCTCCGGCACCGGAGTGTCCGCGGCGACCGCGGTGACCAGCGCGTCGGCGTCCCGGGCAGCCGCGTCGAGCTGCTCGGCCACCTTCTCCTGGCCCACGAGGTCGTCCCAGACGGTCATCGCTCACCCCGCCCTTTCGTCATGGTTCGCGGTGCGGCTTCCATTGTGCGGGGCGCCACTGACAACGCGGTCCGGACCGCAGCCGCCACGAAGCGGACGGCGGCTCCGGAACGGACGGCGGCTGCGGTCGGCAACCGTGGACGGCGGCTGGCCCGGGGCCGCCGACGAGCCGCCGACGGCCGACGAGGCCGTCGGGTCAGCGTCCCCGGCCCCGGCGCGGGCCGCGGCCCGGGTCGTCGTCGTAGTCGTCGTCGCGCGGTCCGAGCAGTTCGTCCGCCAGTGTCGGCAGGTCGTCCAGCGGGGTCTCCTCGGCCCAGTCCGACCGCACCCGCCGCCGCGGAGTCCCCCGCTCGTCGACCTGAGGCAGCTCCCGCGTGCGGTCATCCGCCCCGTCCGGGCGCGCCCCGGCGGACGGCTCGTCCCGGAAGAACCCCGGCGGAACGCGGTCCGCCGGGCCCCCGTCACGCACGGGCGGCAGCACGGCCGTCTCGTCCGCGGCACCCGGCGGCACCGGCGGCAGCACCGCCGTCTCGTCCGCCGCGCCCGGCGGCACCGGCGGCAGCACCGCCGTCTCGTCCGCCGCGCCCGGCGGCACCGGCGGCTGCGGCAGCTTCGTCGTCACCTCGGCGTCGGACTCGGCGTCGGACCCGCCGGTGGACCGCCCGCGGGAAGCCCCGGCGGCGGCCGTGCCGTCGCGGTCCTCCTCCGGCACCGGCCGCAGCACCGCCGTCTCCTCCAGCGGGCCGCCCGAAGCGTTCGTCGGCGTCACGATCGGGGTCGGGACGGTCGAGGCGTCCGGCGCAGCGGCGGGCGGCGCCGAATGCCGGGGGCCCGCCTCCGCGGCGGCCGCGGCCTGCTCGGCGAGCCGGCGCGCCTCCTCGGCCCGCAGCAGGGCCTCCTCCGCCTGCCGCTGCTTCTCCAGTCGCCGCGCCTCGGCCTCGGCGCGCAGCCGGGCCTCTTCCTCGGCCTGCCTGCGCCGCCGCTCCTCCTCGGCCTTCCGGCGGGCCTCCGCCTCGGCCCGGGCCTTCTCCTCGGCGAGCAGCCGCCGCCGCTCCTCCTCGGCCTTCCGGCGCGCCTCCTCGGCCCGCTGCCGGGCCTCCTCCGCCTGCCGCTCGGCCTCGCGCCGCTGCGCCTCCTCCAGCTCGCGCCGCTTGCGCTCCTCCTCCTCGGCGCGCAGCTTCGCGAGCTGCTCCTGGCGCTCGCGCTCCAGCCGCTCCTCCTCGGCCTTGCGGGCGGCCTCCTCCTCGGCCTTCCGGCGGGCCTCCTCCTCCGCCTTGCGGCGGGCCTCCTCGCGGGCCTGGATCTCCGCCTCGGACAGCGGCAGCATCTGGTCGAGCCGGTGCCGTACGACGGTCGTGACGGCTTCGGGGTCCTGGCCGGCGTCCACGACGAGGTAGCGCCCGGGGTCGGCCGCGGCGAGCGTCAGGAAACCGGAACGCACGCGCGCGTGGAACTCGGCCGGCTCCGACTCCAGCCGGTCCGGCGCCTCGGTGAACCGCTCGCGCGCGATCTCCGGCGCGACGTCCAGCAGCACGGTCAGGTGGGGCACCAGGCCGTTCGTGGCCCAGCGGTTGATGCGGGCGATCTCGGTCGGGGACAGGTCACGGCCCGCGCCCTGGTAGGCGACCGAGGAGTCGATGTAGCGGTCGGAGATGACCACCGCGCCGCGCTCCAGCGCGGGCCGGACCACCGTGTCGACGTGCTCGGCGCGGTCCGCCGCGTACAGCAGTGCCTCCGCGCGGTGCGAGAGGCCCGCGCTGGACACGTCCAGCAGGATCGACCGCAGCCGCTTGCCCACGGGCGTGGCGCCCGGCTCGCGGGTCAGGACGACCTCGTGTCCCTTGGCCCGGATCCACTCGGCGAGCGCCTCGGCCTGGGTGGACTTGCCGGCGCCGTCGCCGCCCTCCAGGGCGATGAAGAAACCGCCGGCCGCGGGCGCCGTCTCGGGGTCGTCGCCGCCGAGCAGCGCGTCGCGCAGGTCCTGCCGCAGGGGCACGCCGGAGCGGTCGTCGACCTTGGCGAGCACCAGCGCGGCCACCGGCAGCAGCAGCGCGCCGACCAGCATCAGGGTGAAGGCCGCGCCGCCGTGGGCGAACACGAACTTGCCGTTCTCCAGCCGGTGCGGGCCGATCCCCGCCGCCACCACGGGCGCGACGACCGCGCCGAGCGCCACGAAGACCCGTACGACCGCGTGCAGGTGCTCGGTGACGCGGGCGCGCCGCTGGTCCTCGGTCTCCTGGTCGAGCAGGGTGTGCCCGATGTTGGCGGCCATGCCCGCGCCGACGCCGGCCAGCGCGGCGATCAGCAGCACGGTGGTCACGTCCGGGACGAGACCGGCGGCCAGCAGCGCGACGCCGGTGAAGGCGATCACGAGGGCCAGCAGGCGGCGCCTCGACAGGGTGGGCAGCACGGCGGGGGCGGTGCGTATGCCGACGACGACGCCGCCGGTCAGCGCGCCCACCAGCAGCCCGTACGTCACGGGGCCGCCGCCCAGGTCCTTGGCGTGCAGCACGCACACGGCGACGGCCGCGGAGATCGCGCCCGCGACGGCGGCGGAGGCGAGCACCAGCAGCGGCAGGACACCCGTACGGCCCCGGTCGACGGCCGTGCCCGTCCTGGGCCGGCGCAGTCCCTCGAGCGGGGAACGCGCGCGTGGGGTGCGGGTGTCGGGGAGGACCAGGAAGGTCAGCACGGACAGGGAGGCGGCGAACAGCCCGGCCGCCACGTACGACGCGAGGGCGGCCTGGTGCTGGTCGAACCAGTCGATGCCGGAGCCCAGCAGGTTGTTCAGCAGCCCCGCGGCGACGAGCACGGCGGCCGCGAGCGGGATCGCGACGAAGTTCGTGCGCAGCGACAGCCGGCGCAGGGCGTCCATGTGGTCCGGCAGCGGCCGTATCGTCGCGCCCTCCGGGGGCGGGCCGGGCAGCAGCGCGGGAGACGCGCTCTCGCGGCACACCGTCCAGAAACGCTCGGCGACCCCGGCGACGAACACGGTGACCAGGAGGACGGCGAGCGCGTTGTCCGGCGTCCAGTCGATCCACAGGGGCGCCACGATGAGCAGCGCGACCCGCAGGCCGTCGGCGCCGACCATGGTCCAGCGCCGGTCGAGCGGGCCGTCCTGGGAGGTGAGCGAGGTGAGCGGTCCGAGGAGGACGGCTCCGAACAGCAGCGTCGACAGGATGCGCACCGCGAACACGCTCGCCACCGCGAACGCCACGCCCCGGTAGCCGCCGCCGAAGGAGCCCGCGCCGATGGCCGCCTGAAGGACGAGCAGCACGAGCACCAGGAGGGCGAGGGTGTCGCCGACACCGCCCACGAGCTGCGCGCTCCACAACCGCCGCAGCTGCGGCCGGCGCAGCAGGGAACGGACGGCGCGCTCGCGGGAATCCGCGACCAGGGCATCGTCGGGGGCCGGCGGGTGGGCCGTTGGCTGCTCGGCTCGCGTCATGCGTTCAGCCTATCGGGACCGGCTGACAGCCAGCGGCGTCCGCCCGGACGCTCGCACGCCCCGACACCAAACTGATGCCGGGGTGTGCGCTTCGCGAGGACGAAGTGAACGAAAGGTGACGGGGGCCTAGTCCTCCGCGGAGTTCGCCGCCGTCGCCTTCTTCGCGGCCGTCTTCGTCGCCGTCTTCGTCGCTGTCTTCTTGACGGCCGTCTTGGCGGTCGTCGTCTTCTTCGCGGCCGTCGTGGTCTTCTTCGCCGCGGTCTTCTTGGCGGCCGTCGTCTTCTTGGCGGGGGCGGCCTTCTTCGCCGCCGCCTTCTTCGCCGTCTTCTTGGCGGGTCCCTTGGCGCGCTTCTCGGCCAGCAGCTCGAAACCGCGCTCCGGGGTGATCGCCTCGACGCTGTCGCCGGAGCGCAGGGTCGCGTTGGTCTCCCCGTCGGTGACGTACGGGCCGAAGCGGCCGTCCTTCACCACGACCGGCTTTCCGCTCACCGGGTCGGCGCCCAGTTCCTTCAGCGGCGGCTTGGCGGCCGCCCGGCCACGCTGCTTGGGCTGGGCGTAGATCGCCTGCGCCTCCTCCAGCGTGATGGTGAAGATCTGGTCCTCGGACTGCAGCGAGCGCGAGTCCGTGCCCTTCTTCAGGTAGGGGCCGTAGCGGCCGTTCTGCGCGGTGATCTCCTGGCCGTCGGTGTCCGTGCCGACGACGCGCGGCAGGGACATCAGCCGCAGGGCGTCCTCGAGCGTCACGGTGTCCAGGGACATCGACTTCAGCAGCGAGGCCGTACGCGGCTTGACGGCGTTCTTGCCGGTCTTCGGGGTGCCCTCGGGGAGCACTTCGGTGACGTACGGGCCGTAGCGGCCGTCCTTGGCGACGATCTGGTGGCCGGTCGCCGGGTCGACGCCCAGCTCGAAGTCGCCGCTCGGCTTGGCGAGCAGTTCCTCGGCGAGTTCGACGGACAGCTCGTCGGGGGCCAGGTCCTCGGGCACGTCCGCCCGCTGGTGGTTCTCGGCGTCCTTCTCTCCGCGCTCGATGTACGGGCCGTAGCGCC
The DNA here is from genome assembly GCF_044335305.1 of Streptomyces sp. NPDC020490. Lineage (NCBI taxonomy): Bacteria > Bacillati > Actinomycetota > Actinomycetes > Kitasatosporales > Streptomycetaceae > Streptomyces > Streptomyces sp. NPDC020490. The sequence continues at coordinate 10,384 of NZ_JBIRUY010000018.1, forward strand.
CGACCCGCAGCACGATGCCGTTGCCCACCGGGAACGACGACACCTCGCGCGCGTCGATGGCGCCCAGGTCGGTGACGAGTTCCTTGAGGCCGCCGAGGTGGTCCCCGTCGCCGTTGCCGGCCTCGGCCGCGCCGCCGTTGCCCGTGCCCTCGCCGAAGTAGAACCGCTTCAGCCACGGCACGGCCTGCGCCTCACCGCGGGCGATGCGGTCGAGGTCGTCCTCCATCTTGGCGGTGAAGTCGTAGTCGACGAGCCGCCCGAAGTGCTTCTCCAGGAGGTTGACCACTGCGAAGGACAGGAAGGACGGCACCAGGGCGGTGCCCTTCTTGAACACGTAGCCGCGGTCGAGGATCGTGCCGATGATCGACGCGTACGTCGACGGGCGGCCGATCTCGCGCTCCTCGAGCTCCTTGACCAGGCTGGCCTCGGTGTAGCGGGCCGGGGGCTTGGTGGCGTGCCCGTCGACCGTGATCTCCTCGGCGGTCAGCGCGTCGCCCTCGGCGACCTGCGGCAGCCGGCGCTCGCGGTCGTCCAGCTCGGCGTTCGGGTCGTCGGCTCCCTCGACGTAGGCCTTGAGGAAGCCGTGGAAGGTGATCGTCTTGCCGGAGGCACTGAACTCGACGTCCCGGCCGTCGGCGGAGGTGCCGCCGATCTTGACGGTCACGCTGTTGCCGGTCGCGTCCTTCATCTGCGAGGCGACGGTCCGCTTCCAGATCAGCTCGTAGAGCCGGAACTGGTCGCCGGTCAGGCCGGTCTCGGCGGGCGTGCGGAAACGATCACCCGAGGGGCGGATCGCCTCGTGCGCCTCCTGCGCGTTCTTGACCTTCCCGGCGTACGTGCGCGGGGCCGAGGGCAGGTAGTCGGCGCCGTACAGCTGCGTGACCTGGGCGCGGGCGGCGGCGATGGCCGTGTCGCTCAACGTCGTGGAGTCCGTACGCATGTACGTGATGAAGCCGTTCTCGTACAGCTTCTGCGCGATCTGCATCGTCGCCTTGGCGCCGAAGCCGAGCTTGCGGCTGGCCTCCTGCTGCAGCGTCGTCGTACGGAACGGGGCGTACGGCGAGCGGCGGTACGGCTTGGACTCGACGGACCGGACGGAGAACCGGGTGTCGTCCAGGGCGGCGGCGAGAGCGCGGGCGTTCGCCTCGTCGAGGTGCAGGGTGTTCGCGCTCTTGAGCTGCCCCAGGGAGTCGAAGTCGCGGCCCTGCGCGACACGCCTGCCGTCGACCGTCTGCAGGCGGGCGACCAGCGCCGACGGGTCCGACGGGTCTCCCGCGCGGCCGGATGGGGGTCCCCCCGCCGGAGCGAAGTCGGAGGTGGGGGAAAAGGTGCCCGTCAGGTCCCAGTACTCGGCGGAACGGAACGCGATGCGCTCCCGCTCCCGCTCCACGACGAGCCGGGTGGCGACGGACTGGACGCGGCCGGCCGACAGGCGCGGCATGACCTTCTTCCAGAGCACCGGCGAGACCTCGTAGCCGTAGAGGCGGTCGAGGATGCGGCGGGTCTCCTGGGCGTCGACCATGCGCTGGTTGAGGTCGCGCGGATTGGCGACGGCCGCGCGGATCGCGTCCTTGGTGATCTCGTGGAACACCATCCGCTTGACCGGGACCTTGGGCTTCAGCACCTCCAGGAGGTGCCATGCGATGGCCTCGCCCTCGCGGTCCTCATCGGTGGCCAGGAAGAGCTCGTCGGAGTCCTTCAGCAGGTCCTTGAGCTTCTTGACCTGGGCCCTCTTGTCGGCGTTGACGACATAGACCGGTTCGAAGTCGTGCTCGACGTCCACGCCGAGGCGACGGACCTCGCCGGTGTACTTCTCCGGCACCTCCGCGGCGCCGTTGGGGAGGTCGCGGATGTGCCCGACGCTCGCTTCGACTACGTAGCCGGGGCCCAGGTAGCCCTTGATCGTCTTCGCCTTGGCAGGCGACTCGACGATGACGAGTCGGCGGCCGCCCTGTGCGGTCTCGCTGGTCGGGGACAACTTCGCTCTTCTCTCCGGTCGACGCTGGGGCCTCCCCAGGCCTACGTCCCGGGGTCGGGTACTGGTGACGCTGCGGAGTGTGACGGTACATCCCGCCCCCGTGTCAAACGGGAAAAGCCCGCAACGGCCACTCGAACGGTAACCCGACTTCCGTCATTCCTGCCGCCCGGCATGGTGACCCGCCTTTTCGAGCCTATCCGGAGGAGGACCTCCCAATTATCGGAGCCGCAGCTCCGCGGCCCCTTTCAGGATCGCATGAAACACCAGGTCCCGAGGGCGAGCGCGAGCACCGCGGCGACACCGGCGACGGCCGCCGATGCGACGGGGTTCACACCGTGGGCGACCGGTTCGCGATGCCGCACCCGGGCCACCGTCCACATCAGCAGCGCGCCTCCGAACAGGGCGAACACCACTCCCGAGAAGATCGCCGGTCCGCTCTCCATGGCTCTGTGCGCCCCTTTTCTCCTGTCCGCGGGTCTCCAGCCCCGGGAGACTGACACGCGCGGACGGCGGGCGGGCGAACCCCGGGTGAACGCGGGGCCGCCGGATCCGCTGGAGCTCCCCGGCCGCGCGGGCCGCGCTGCCTCGCGGGCCGCGGCGACCGCGGTGCGGCGGCGGAAGCGGCGGAAGCGGGTACGGGTGTCTTTCCGGCCGTCTTCCTATTGCCGTCCGGGGATCAGGCGAGCGATCAGGCGAGCGATCAGACGGGCGATCAGACGGGCGATCAGACGGGCGATCAGACGGGCGATCTTGTAAAGCCGGCGTCGGCGCCGTGCGGACCCTGCATCAGGCCGTTCGCGGAACGCCCGTAACACCGCTCACAGGGCGACGCGAATTCGTCGCCGTGCGACCAGGTCGCGTTGTCGCCCTTCTCGCGGCGCATTTCCGCCGGCCCGGACAGCGGGGCGTTCCGGGCCGGCGGAAGGGGCGTCCCAGGCCTGGCGGAAGACGCGTTCGAGTCGGCCGGGTCAGGCCGGCTCGATGAATCCCTGCTCCACCAGCAGCCGGATCTGGGCCGGCGTGCGGTCACGCAGCAACACCGGGTCCTCCCCGAGCAGTTGGGCGATCGCGTCCAGGATGCGGCCGGCGCTCAGCGACCCGTCGCAGACGCCCGCGAAGCCCGCGCCGACCGTGTCGACCTTGGTGGCCCGGCGCATGCCGCGGTTCTGCCGCAGCACCACGTGCTCGGGGTCCTCGGCGCCGGGCAGCCCGACCTGCTCCTGGACGACCTCGGTGACGAGCCGGAAGTGTCCTTCGAGCAGCGCCGCGTCGTCGTGCTCCCGGAGGTAGTCGAGCCGGTCGAAGTGCGCCCGGACGGTGTCGCCGAGCGGCTGTTCGATCGAATGCGGCCACTCCTCCACGATGACCGAGGGCACGGCCGCCTCCGTCCTGCGCAGGGTGATCCAGCCGAAGCCCACGGCCTTCACCTTGCGCGCCTCGAACTCGTCCAGCCACGCGTCGTACCGCGCCTGGTACTCCTCCGGATCGGCGCGGTGGTCGCCCGCGTCCCGCAGCCACAGCTCGGCGTACTGCGTCACGTCCTGCACCTCGCGCTGCACGATCCAGGCGTCGCAGCCGCGCGGGACCCACGAGCGGAGCCTGTCCTGCCAGTCCTCCCCCTCGACGTGCTGCCAGTTGGCCAGGAACTGCGCGAACCCGCCCTCGTTGAGCCGGTCACCCGCCTGCTGGACGAGGGTGCGGCACAGATCGTCCCCGCCCATGCCGCCGTCGCGGTACGTCAGGCGCGCCCCCGGCGAGATGACGAAGGGCGGGTTCGACACGATCAGGTCGTACTTCTCGTCGCTGCGCAGCGGCTCGAACAGCGAGCCCTCGCGCAGGTCCGCGGCCGGGGCGCCGGAGAGCGCCAGCGTGAGCGCGGCGATGTGCAGGGCGCGCGGGTTGACGTCGGTCGCCGTCACGCGCGTGGCGTGCCGGGCGGCGTGCAGCGCCTGGATGCCGGAGCCGGTGCCGATGTCGAGGGCGGAGGAGACGGGCGTACGGACGGTGATGCCGGCGAGGGTGGTGGAGGCGCCGCCGACGCCCAGGACGACCCCCTCGCCGCGGTGGGCGATGCCGCCCGCGCCGCCGACCGCGCAGCCGAGGTCGGAGACGATGAACCAGTCCTCGCCGCCGGGCCCGCCGTACGGCCGCACGTCCACGGTCGCCGCGACCTCGTCCGCGCCCGTCGCCACCAGCCACCCGCTCTCCAGGCACTCGGCGGCGGGCAGCACGGCCGTCACGCGCGCGTGCGGCACGGGCTGCTGCAGCAGGAACAGCCGTACGAGCACCTCCAGCGGCGTGTCGCCACGGGTGGCCCGGAGGGCGGGCACGGTCTCGCTGCGGGCCAGCGCCGCGTACGCGGGGGCGCCGAGCAGGTCGAGGAGCCCGTCGGCGGTGAAGGACGCCCCGAGCAGGGCGTCCCGCAGCCGGGCTGCGACGTCGAGGCGGTCGGTGGAGGGCAGGTGCGCCAGGCTGGAGTTGCTCACGCCCCCATTGTGTCCGTTCGGACGGACAACGCACCTACGCCCGCCTGTGCGGACGGCACCGGCACGCGGGCACGCGCGCACGGGCACCCGGCGTCGTCACACGCACGCGTGCCGCCCATCGCCCCGGGGCCCGCCGATTCAGCCCATCGCCCCGGGCCCCGCCGGTTCAGCCCATCGCCCCGGGCCCCGCCGGTTCAGCCCGTCGTCGCCGCGGCCGACGCGGAGGCCGACTTGCAGCTGGGCTGCTTGGCCATCGCCTGGCCGACGTCGCCCTCCTCCAGGGTCTTCAGCGCGTCGTTGCCGGACTTGCTCAGCTTGTCCAGCGAGGTCGCGATGTCCTTGAGACCGTCGGCGAACTTGGCCTGGTCCTTGGTGTCGAGCCCGTCGACCTGCTCCTTCAGGGAGGCGTACGACGCGGCGATGCCGTCGAGCTCCTTGACGGCGTCCTTCTGCTTCTTCTCACCGTCGTCGACGTTCGGCGCCCCGGCCTTCTCGACGGCGTCCCCGATCGCCTTGTAGGCCTCGGACATGTCCTGGAAAGCCTGCGCGTCGGTCTTCTGGACCTGGGCCGGCGTGCTGTTGTCCGAGGTCTCCTTCTGGATCGCGGCGTTGGCGGCCTCGATCTTCTTCGCCTGCGGCTGTACGGCGTCGCAGACCTGCTTGGCCCAGGCATCCAGCTTCTCGTTGCCGTCGTCGCTGCTGCATCCCGACAGCGCCAGTACCAGTACCGCACCGCCGGACAGCGCGGCCGCGAGCTTCTTGTTCACCGGATTGGTCCCTTCCATGGCTTACGGCCCCGGAACATACACGCCGGACGGACGTCAACCGCAGGACGGGCATCCGCTATGACCATCAATAGGGCCATTTGCACCAGGCGAGAGAAGGCTCACGGCAGGGCCGCGCGCACAAACGGAACGGGCGGGCGACGCGTCAACACGCGCCGTCCGCCCGCACCTTGAACAGGCGCCCGGAAGGCCGCCTACGAAACCACCGCGGGATCCGCGGGCTTGGACACCTTCTCGGCGTCGTCCTCGTCGCCCACGGCGATGCCGCGCCGCTTGGAGGCGTACACCGCTCCGACGATGACCAGCAGCGCGAGGACCGCGATCAGGATCCGCATGCCGATGTTCTTGTCCGCGCCGTAGCTGAAGTTGATGACCGCGGGCGCGATCAGCAGTGACACCAGGTTCATCACCTTCAGCAGCGGGTTGATCGCGGGACCGGCGGTGTCCTTGAACGGGTCGCCCACCGTGTCGCCGATCACGGTGGCGGCGTGGGCCTCGCTGCCCTTGCCGCCGTAGTGCCCGTCCTCGACCAGTTTCTTGGCGTTGTCCCAGGCACCACCGGAGTTGGCGAGGAACACCGCCATCAGCGTGCCGGCGCCGATCGCGCCCGCCAGGTACGCGCCGAGCGCGCCGACGCCGAGCGTGAACCCGACGAAGATCGGCGCCATGACGGCCAGCAGACCCGGTGTGGCCAGCTCCCGCAGGGCGTCCCTGGTGCAGATGTCGACGACCTTGCCGTACTCCGGTTTCTCGCTGTAGTCCATGATCCCGGGGTGCTCACGGAACTGCCGGCGCACCTCGAACACCACGGAGCCCGCCGACCGCGACACCGCGTTGATCGCCAGCCCCGAGAAGAGGAAGACGACCGCCGCGCCCGCGATGAGGCCGACCAGGTTGTTGGGCTGCGAGATGTCCATCATCAGGTTCAGCGGCGCGCCGGATCCGGAGAGCTTCTCGCCGACGTCGTGCGCCCCGGTGGTGATCGCGTCGCGGTACGAGCCGAAGAGCGCCGACGCCGCGAGGACGGCGGTGGCGATGGCGATGCCCTTGGTGATGGCCTTGGTGGTGTTGCCGACGGCGTCCAGGTTGGTGAGCACCTGCGCGCCCGCGCCCTCGACGTCGCCGGACATCTCGGCGATGCCCTGCGCGTTGTCGGAGACCGGCCCGAAGGTGTCCATGGCGACGATCACACCGACCGTGGTGAGCAGGCCGGTGCCGGCCAGCGCCACCGCGAACAGCGCCAGCATGATCGACGTGCCGCCGAGCAGGAAGGCCCCGTAGACGCCGAGGCCGATCAGCAGGGCGGTGTAGACGGCCGATTCGAGGCCGACCGAGATACCGGCGAGCACGACGGTGGCCGGGCCGGTGAGTGAGGTCTTGCCGATGTCCCGCACCGGACGACGGGTCGTCTCGGTGAAGTAGCCGGTCAGCTGCTGGATCACGGCGGCCAGCAGGATGCCGATCGCCACCGCGACGACCGCGAGGATCCGCGGGTCGCCGTCCTTGGCCCTGATCGCCGCGTCGGTGACCCCGTCGAGGTCGGAGTACTTGGACGGGAGATAGATGAAGACGGCCACCGCCACCAGCACGAGCGAGATCACCGCGGAGATGAAGAAGCCGCGGTTGATCGCGGACATGCCGCTGCGGTCGGTGCGCCGCGGGGCGACCGCGAAGATGCCGATCATCGCGGTGAGCACGCCGATGGCGGGCACGATCAGCGGGAAGGCGAGCCCCGAGTCGCCGAAGGCCGCCTTGCCGAGGATCAGCGCGGCGACCAGGGTCACGGCATAGGACTCGAAGAGGTCGGCCGCCATGCCCGCGCAGTCGCCGACGTTGTCGCCCACGTTGTCGGCGATGGTCGCGGCATTGCGGGGGTCGTCCTCCGGAATGCCCTTCTCGACCTTGCCGACCAGGTCGGCGCCGACGTCGGCGGCCTTGGTGAAGATGCCGCCGCCGACACGCATGAACATGGCGATCAGGGCGGCCCCGAGGCCGAAGCCTTCGAGCACCTTCGGCGCGTCGGCCGCGTACACCAGCACCACGCAGGAGGCGCCCAGCAGACCGAGCCCCACCGTGAACATGCCGACGACGCCGCCCGTGCGAAAAGCGATCTTCATGGCTTTGTGCGAGACGGTGGTGAGATCCTTTTCCGGCTCGCCTTCCGCCGGAGTCGCTTCCCGTGCCGCCGCGGCCACGCGCACATTGCTGCGCACGGCGAGCCACATGCCGATATAACCGGTGGCGGCCGAGAACGCCGCACCGATCAAGAAGAACACCGATCGGCCGGCACGTTGATTCCAGTCGTCCGCGGGCAGCAGCATGAGCAGGAAGAACACGACCACGGCGAATACGCCGAGCGTGCGCAACTGCCGGGCCAGATAGGCGTTCGCGCCTTCCTGTACCGCCGCGGCGATCTTCTTCATGCTGTCGGTGCCCTCGCCCGCTGCCAGCACCTGGCGCACCAGAATGCCCGCGACGGCGAGAGCGGCCAGCGCGACGGCCGCGATGACCGCCACGATGACACGGTTGTCGTCGGTCAGCACCGCGGCTGCGAAGGTAGTGGAGTGGTCCAACTGATGAGGGGTAGAAAGCCCCGCCATTCGTCCTCCTTGACGCTTGGGCTGAGCTCAAGATGTGGACGGATTCTAGGTACCCGGACCTGATCAAAACAGTGCGTGGTAAACGGAATCGGTCCTCACATGCTGTTCAGCAAATGATCGACGACAGATCACCGGACTCGAATGGAGTAATGCCTCAGAGGCATTGATGCCGACAGGACACGATCGATTTCTCGCGCGACGGATTCGTGAATTGCTTCACGAATCCGTCGCACAAGACCACTGTAGGCACAGAAAGCGCGCCCTGACATGCCGAAGGGCCCTAACGTGTAGGGCCCTTCGGGTGCGGAGACGCGGGGTGGGATTCAGGAAAGCAGGACGGCCGGCGGTGTGGTCGGCCAGGTCATGCGGATCAACCCGCCGTGCTCCCCCGCGCTCACTTCGACGTCGTCGACGAGCCCGCTGATGACCGCGAGACCCATCTCGTCCTCGTCGGTGTCCGCGTCCTCGCCGGCGGCGCCGGATCCGGCTTCCCCGGGCAGCGAGCGCGGCGCCTCGTCGCCGACCTCGATGGAGAACTGCTTCTCGTCCTCGATCAGCATCACCGTGACGGGCGCGGCGATGCCGCCGTTGCGGTGAAGACCGACGGCACGCGTGCACGCCTCGCCGACGGCGAGCCTGACCTCGTCGAGGACGGCCTCGTCCACTCCGGCCCTGCGCGCCACCGCTGCCGCCACCAGTCGGGCGGTCCTGACGTGCTCGGGCAGCGCGCTGAAGCGGAGTTCAACGGTGGCCATGCATCCCCCTCGGAACTGGGCGTGCCGTCCGGGGGTCCGGGCCACCGAAAGCCCGAACCCCCTTGGTTTCCTTCTGCCGCCCCGGCCAAGATCTCCGGGGAGCGGTGGTCAGTCGGTCGCCGCCACCGCTTCCTCGACCGAGGTGTGAATGGGGAACACCTTGGTGAGGCCGGTGATGCGGAAGATCTTCAGAATGCGCTCCTGGTTGCAGACCAGGCGCAGCGAGCCCTCATGGGCCCGCACCCGCTTCAGTCCGCCGACCAGCACGCCGAGACCGGTGGAGTCGAGGAAGTCCACGCCCTCCATGTCGACGACGAGGTGGAAACTCCCGTCGTTCACCAGCTCGACCAGCTGCTCGCGCAGCTTGGGCGCGGTATATACATCGATTTCGCCACCGACCTCGACGACCGTACGATCGCCGACGGTACGGGTCGACAGGGACAGGTCCACGGATCCTCCAGCACCTTGCTATCGAGCGGTCGCCCCTCGGGACACCTCGGCGGAGCCCCCAGGACGGTTCGCCAGCCGCGATGGCATTCAATCACTTACCGGCAGGCGTGCACGACGCCTTGGTCCCATTGTCCGTCACGCCGGTGACACACTCGATGCCGATGGCCGAGAATCACCGATCCGATCGAATCCCCACGGCGCCCGCCTCCCGGCTCGCGCCGGGCACCGTCCTGGACCGGCTCGGGTCCGGGCCGAGCCGGGCTTCGCGCATCACTCATACGGAGCACTTGCCCCCGCGTGAGGGCCGCCATGCCGTCTGGCCCGACCGGATCCGTGCCGAGGTCATCGCGGCGCTGCGGGACTGCGGTATCGAGCACCCCTGGGCCCACCAGGCACAGGCCGCCGAGCACGCCCTGGACGGCGACTCGGTTGTCGTCGCCACCGGCACGGCGTCCGGCAAGTCCCTGGCGTACCTGGTCCCGGTGCTGTCGGCCCTGCTGGACGGCTCCGAGGCGCCGAACGGCCGCGGTGCGACCGCGCTCTACCTGGCCCCGACGAAGGCGCTCGCGGCGGACCAGTGCCGGTCCGTGAAAAAACTTTCACATTCTCTGGGCAGTGCGGTGCGTCCCGCCGTGTACGACGGCGACACGCCGTTCGAGGAACGCGAGTGGATCCGCCAGTACGCCAACTACGTGCTGACCAACCCCGACATGCTGCACCGGGGCGTCCTGCCCTCCCACGCCCGCTGGTCCTCCTTCCTGAAGGCGCTGAAGTACGTCGTCGTCGACGAGTGCCACACCTACCGCGGCGTCTTCGGCTCGCACGTCGCCCAGGTGCTGCGCCGGCTGCGCCGCCTGTGCGCGCGCTACGGCGCCTCGCCCGTGTTCCTGCTGGCCTCCGCCACCGCCGCGGAGCCCTCGGTGGCCGCCCGCCGCCTGACCGGGCTGCCGGTGGTCGAGGTCGCCGACGACGCCTCCCCACGCGGTGAACTGGTGTTCGCCCTGTGGGAGCCGCCGCTGACCGACCTGCGGGGCGAGAAGGGCGCCCCCGTCCGCCGCACCGCCACCGCCGAGACCGCGGACCTGCTCACCGACCTCACCGTGCAGGGCGTGCGATCGGTGGCCTTCGTCCGCTCCCGGCGCGGCGCCGAGCTGATCTCGGTGATCGCCCAGGAGCGGCTCGCCGAGGTCGACCGCTCACTCGCCCGGCGTGTCGCGGCGTACCGCGGCGGATACATCCCCGAGGAGCGCCGCGCCCTCGAACAGGCGCTGCAGTCCGGCGAACTCCTCGGCCTCGCCGCCACGACCGCCCTGGAACTCGGCATCGACGTCTCGGGCCTGGACGCCGTACTGATCGCCGGGTATCCGGGCACACGCGCCTCCCTGTGGCAGCAGGCGGGCCGGGCGGGGCGGGCCGGGCAGGGGGCGCTGGCCGTCCTGGTGGCCCGCGACGACCCGCTGGACACCTTCCTCGTCCACCACCCGGAGGCGCTGTTCGACCAGCCGGTGGAGTCCACGGTCCTCGACCCGGACAACCCGTACGTGCTCGCCCCGCACCTGTGCGCGGCCGCCGCGGAGGTGCCGCTGACGGAGGAGGACCTGGAGCTGTTCGGCCCTTCGTGCGAGGAACTGCTCCCCCAGCTGGAGGCCGCGAAGCTGCTGCGCCGCCGGACGAGGGCCTGGCACTGGACGCGCCGGGAACGGGCCGCCGACCTCACCGACATCCGCGGCGAAGGCGGCCGCCCGGTCCAGGTCGTCGAGGCCGGGACGGGCCGGCTGCTCGGCACGGTCGACGCCGGCGCCGCGCACACCACGGTGCACGAGGGCGCGGTCCACCTCCACCAGGGCCGCACGTATCTCGTCCGCTCCCTCGACCTGGAGGACTCCGTCGCCCTGGTCGAGCAGGCGAGCCCGTCGTACGCGACGGTGGCCCGCGACACGACGTCCATCTCCGTTCTGGAGACCGACATCGAGGTCCCCTGGGGCGACGGGCGTCTGTGCTACGGCTCCGTCGAGGTCACCAACCAGGTCGTCTCCTTCCTACGCAGACGCCTGATCACCGGTGAAGTGCTGGGCGAGACGAAGCTCGACCTCCCTCCTCGTACGCTGCGCACCCGCGCGGTGTGGTGGACGGTCACCGAGGACCAGCTGGACGCCGCCCGTATCGGTCCGGAGATCCTCGGCGGCGCCCTGCACGCCGCCGAGCACGCGTCGATCGGCATGCTGCCGCTCTTCGCGACCTGCGACCGCTGGGACATCGGCGGCGTGTCGATCCCGCTGCACCCCGACACGCTCCTGCCCACGGTCTTCGTCTACGACGGCCACCCCGGCGGCGCGGGCTTCGCGGAGCGCGCCTTCCACACCGCCCGCGCCTGGCTCACCGCCACCCGCCAGGCCATCGCCGCCTGCGAGTGCGAGGCCGGCTGCCCGTCGTGCATCCAGTCCCCCAAGTGCGGCAACGGCAACGACCCGCTGCACAAGAGAGGGGCGGTACGGCTGCTCACGGTGCTGCTGCGGGGTGCTCCGCAGGAGCGGGAGACAGACGGGGAGACGCGCGGGGATGCTGACGGGGAGACGGCACCGCAGCGGCCGGATTCCCCGGCGCGGGCCCAGGCGGTGCCGACCCCGCAGGCCCCGCCCGTGCCCTGACCTCCGCCTCGAACGGCCCCCGGCCCGCCGCCGCCGTCACGTCCGACGTCTCGCCGACGATCACGCACCGCACGAGCCGTGTCCCCTGGGCCCGGGCCACCAGGGAGGCCCGGGCGCAGGCCGCCGCGGTACCGCCGGACCAGTGGTCGGCCGCCGCGAGGGCCGACAGATCGGCGCCGCCGGCCGCTCGGTGCCGGACCACGACGGCCTGCCCCAGCGCGAGCACGACGCCGAACACCACGCAGAGGACGCCGATCGCGCCGACGCTCCAGACACCGGCGGACCCTCGGTCACCGCCCCGGAGCAGGGCCCGCCACGGCCCTGCACGCCCACCGGTCACGGCTCCACCGCCGTCTCCCCGGCCGCCTCCGAGGGCGTCTCCGCCGTCCCTCTGGCCGGCCCCACGACCGCCCCCGTCGCCGACCCCGCAGTCGTCCCCGTGTTCGTCTCCGCCGCCGTCCCCGGGGTCGTGTCCTCCGCCGTCCCCGTCGCCGACCCCGGGGTCGTGTCCTCCGCCAGCGCCACGGCTTCCTCTCGCAGCTCGAACGGCAGGCCGTGCAACGCCGGTGGCTTCGCCTCGACGACCACGCGGACCCTGCCGCCCTCCCTGCCGACGGTGATCTTCGCGCCGCGCGGCGCCGCCTCACGGGTGACGGCGGTAACCGCGTCGGGCGGATCCTGGCGGGCCGCCGCGCGGGCGCCCGTCCGGGCGGCGTCCACGCACTGGATCTGTGCGGCCACCACCAGCAGGCCCCACACCAGCGCCATCGTGAACATCACCAGCACGGGCAGCACCATGGCCGACTCCGCCGTCACGAACCCCCGGTCGGTCTCCTTCTCACATCCGCGCATCGAGGGCCCGCTTCACGATGCCCTGCAGTTCCGCGCTGACGGCCCCGCTCGTCACCACCTTGTAGAGGACCACCGCGAACGCCACCGCCGCGACGATGCCCATCGCGTACTCCGAGGTGACCATCCCCGCGTCCCCGCGCACCGCGCGCAGCCCGCCCATCAGGCCACGCAGCCGCGCCCGTACCACCTTGTACGCCTTGTGCGTCTTGTATGTCTTGCGTGTCTTGTGCGTCTTGTATGTCTTGCACATCTCGACCCCCGTAAAGGATCAGCAGTGATCAGTTCTGTCGGCCATCCGTCGCTCGTCGCCGGTTCAGTCGTCCGTCATCGGCCGCCCCCTCCCAGCGCTCCGCCCGCGAGACCGATCACCACGGGCACCACGCCGACCGCGATGAACGCGGGCAGGAAGCACAGGCCCACCGGCGCGGTGACCATGACGGCCGCCCGCCGGGCCCGCGCCGTCGCGGCGCGTGTCCAGTCGGCGCGTGCCTCCTCGGCGAGCCGCGCGACCGGCCCGGCGGCGGGCAGTCCGGACACATCGGCCCGTTCCAGCAGCCGGGCCAGAGCCCCGGCGTCCGGCAGCGAGCCCAGCCGCCGCCAGGCCTCGGCCGGCTCGCCCCCGAGCCGCGCCTCCGCGGCGCCCCTCGCAAGCGCCTCCCCCACCGGCCCGCCCAGGGCCTCGCCGACAGCCTGCGCCGCTGCCACCGGTCCGGCGCCCGCCACGCTGCAGGCGGCCAGCAGATCGGCGGCCAGCGGGAGTTGCCGTGCGGCCTCACCCGGGTCGCCCGCCTCCACGGGGTCCGCGGCCGCGGCCTGCCGACGACGCCACCACCACAGCCCGCCGCCGGCGGCCGATCCCACGACGCCCCCGGCGACACCGCCCGCCAGCACCCACCCGGCGCACGCCGCGCCCGCCACGGGAAGCCACCGCCGCGCAAGATCCCGGCCCTCCCACCGCGCTGGCGCCGTCCTCACCCCGGTTCCGGCCATGAGCGCGGCCGACCGCCGCCGCACCCTCCGTTTCCGCCGCACGCTCTCCAGCCACCGCACGAGCCACCCGAGGGCGAGCAGCGCCCCCAGCGTCACCCCCAGCCTGTGGACAACTTCCGGACCCACGCCGACCCCTTTCCCGGCCAACCCCGCACCCGCTCTCACGCCAACCGCCCCGGCCTCAGACAGCAGCCCGCCCGCCCGGCTCCCGCTCACCCCGCCTCCGCTCCCCGCACGATCCGCATCGCCCACCACAGCCCCAGCCCCTCCAGCAACCCGCCGATCAGCAGGCACCCCAGCCCGGCGCCGGTGTGCAGCAGCACGTGCAGCGGGTCGGCGTCGAGGGCGGTGCCCAGCGCGAGGCCCAGGACCGGAAGTCCGGCGAGCATCACCGCCGTGGCCCGCGCCCCCGCCAACTGCGCCCGCAGGTCGGCACGTTGGTCACGCTCGGCGCGCAGGGCGCCTTCCAGGCGGTCGAGTCCGGCGGCGAGGCCCGCACCCCGGTCCACGGCCACCCGCCAGCACGCGGCCAGGCCCAGCAGCCCCTCGGCGCCCGGCTGCCGTGCCGCCGCCGTGAGCGCGCCCGGCACGTCCCCGCCGAACCGCGCCGCCGCCAGGACCGCCGCCTGCCCGTCCCCGAGCCCTCCGGAGTCGCGCGCCGCGTGCAGCAGCGCCTCCCCCGGTTGCCGTCCCGCCCGCACCTCACCGGCCAGCGCCCCGCACAGCGCGATCACCGCCTCCCCGCGGCGCTCCCGCACCCGCCGGGCCTGCCGCGCCAGCCGCAGCCGCCGCAGCACCGGCACGGCTGCCGCCCCGGCGACGACCGGCAGCACCGAGGCCCCCAGCACGGCCGGCACCAGCCCGGCGACCGGCGCCCACCACTCGGCCCCCAGCCGCCCCCGGACCCGCCGCAACTCCTCGGCCACCCGGCGCCAGGCAGGCGGCCCGGCCCCCACCGCCCCACCGCCCGCCAGCAGCGCCCGCGCCCGCCGGGCCCCCGCGGGCCACCCGCCCGGCAGCAGCGCGGCGGCCCCGGCACACACCACGGCGGCTCCCGCCGCCACCTGACCCATCACGTCCCCCGTGAAGAACCGCATGACATCCCTCCTCCGACAACCTCCGACAACTCACCGCCGAGCAGCCCCTGCAGCCGCGCCCAGCCCGGCTCGTACGCGAACGCCTCCGCGCCCCACCGCAGCGCCGGCACCGTGCGCACCAGCCCGGACGGATCCCGTTCCAGCACGTGCACCTCGGCGATCCGCCGCCGTCCGGTCCGGTCGCGCACCAGGTGCAGCACGACCGACAGCGCGGCCGCCAACTGGCTGTGCAGCGCGGCCCGGTCGAGCCCGGCCGCCGTACCCAGCGCCTCCAGCCGGGCGGGCACGTCGGCGGCCGCGTTGGCGTGCACCGTCCCGCACCCGCCTTCGTGGCCGGTGTTCAGCGCGGCCAGCAGATGCACCACCTCGGGTCCGCGCACCTCGCCCACGACCAGCCGGTCCGGCCGCATGCGCAGCGCCTGCCGCACCAGGTCCTCGAGGGTGACGAGACCCGCGCCCTCCTGGTTGGCGGGTCTGGTCTCCAGCCGGACGACGTGCGGGTGATCCGGCCTCAGCTCCGCCGAGTCCTCGGCCAGCACGATCCGCTCACCGGCTCCGACCAGCCCCAGCAGCGCGCTGAGCAGCGTGGTCTTGCCGCTGCCCGTGCCGCCGCTGACGAGGAAGGACAACCGGGCCGCCATCAGGGCCCGCAGCACGCGGTCCCCGCCCGGTGGCACGGTGCCCGCCGCGACGAGTTCGTCGAGCGTGAACGCGCGCGGTCGTACCACCCGCAGCGACAGACACGTGCAGCCCACCGCCACCGGGGGCAGCACCGCGTGCAGTCGGGTCCCGTCGGGCAGCCGGGCGTCGGCCCACGGCCGTGCGTCGTCGAGCCGGCGTCCGGCCACCGCGGCCAGCCGCTGCGCGAGGCGCCGTACGGCGGCCGCGTCCGGGAAGGAGACCCCGGTCAGCTCCAGTCCGCCACCGCGGTCGACCCACACCCGGTCCGGGGCCGACACCAGGACGTCGGTCACCGACCCGTCGGCGAGCAGCGGTTCCAGCGGCCCGCTGCCCACCAGCTCGGACCGCAGCCGCACCGCGGCGCCGAGGACTTCGGCGTCGCCCAGCACCCGCCCCTGCTCCCGCAACGCCTGCGCCACCCGCGCGGGTGTGGGTTCCGCCCCGCTCTCGGCCAGCCACTGCCGCACCCCGTCCAGGAGCACCGCGGGCACGTCCCGCCCGTCCCCTCCGGCGGCCGGGGAAGCGTCCGTCGGCATGTACCGGCGGGCGCCCGGCGTGGTGGCCCCGCCGGCGGCCGGGGAAGCGCCCCTTTCCAGCCCGTGGTCGACGCTCATGCCGGTCCCGCCTCCAGCAGGGCCCGCTCCCAGAACCCCTTGCAGAAGCGCGCCAGCGGTCCCCGGCCGCCCGCGGCGGGCGGCGCCTGGCCCTCGCCCGGCCGCAGCAGTCCCGGCTCGACGGGCACCTCGCCGGCCAGCGGCAGCCCGAGCAGGCGGGCCACCTCGCGGTCGTCGATCCCGGGGACGTACGGCCCGCGGACCGCGACACGCAGGTCGCGCAGGACCATGCCGACGGCGGAGGCCACCCGTCCGGCCGCGGCGAGGGCGCGCAGTTCGCCGGGGACCACCAGGAGCCCGAGATCGATCTGGGCGAGAGCCTCGGCGACCCCGTCGTCGACGCGGCGGGGCAGGTCGACGACGACCGTGCCGCCGCGGCGCCGGGCAGCGGCGAGCACCGCGCGCACGGCCTGCGGCGGAACGGCGACGCAGTCACCGCGGTCCCAGCTGAGCACCCGCAGCGAGTGCAGCCGCGGCAGCGACTCCTCCAGGGCGCCGCCGCCGACCCTGCCGCGCGATGCGGCGAACGCGGGCCAGCGCAGACCCTCGGCGCTCTCACCGCCGAGCAGTACGTCGAGTCCGCCGCCCAGCGGATCGGCGTCCACGAGGAGTGTGCGCAGTCCCTCACGCGCGGAGGTGACGGCGAGGGCGCACGCGAGCGTGGACGCACCGGCCCCGCCGCGGCCGCCGATGACGCCCACGGTGAGGGCGGGCCTGCCGACGCCCTCGGCGACGTCGGCGATGCGGTCGACCAGCCACTGCTCGCCGTCGGGCAGCACCAGGACGTGGTCGGCCCCGATCTCGACGGCCCGGCGCCAGACCCCGGGGTCGTCCTGGTCCCGGCCGACCAGCACCACGCCGCGTCTGCGCGCGGCCCCGCGCACGCGCCGCGCGGCGTCGTCGCCGACCAGGACGAGGGGTGCGGCCTCCCAACTGCCCGCGCGTTCCGGTACGGAGTGGTGGACCTCGGGCGTCGCCCCGGCCGCGGCGCACAGGCGCAGCAGGTCGTCGAGCAGGTCGACGTCCTCCGTGACGATCAGGGGTCCGGCCTGCCGCCCCGAGGCGGCGGCCGGTGGTTGTCGTGTGACGGCTCCTGCCATGCTGTGGTCCCCCTTGGCTGTGTCTCGCGCGACCCCGGCGGCCACGCGTTTCCCGAACGTGCGGAGAACCGTCGGGCGGCTCCGCCGTGAACGGCCCCTGCGGACCGGTCAAACCCGCCCGACAAACCGGATCCGGTCACGAACTCGGCGCGATCGGGACGTGTGGGAATCACGGTGCAGCGATCCCGAAAACCTTGCGGATCTTGGTCGAAAACTGTGGACAACCCGGTGGTTGTGAATATCGCCGTCACCCGTCGGCGTGGTCCGTACCAGCCCTTGCGCGACTTCCACAGCGCTCTCCGACGACTACGTACAGTGACGAATCATGGGCATGCGAACGAGGCGGCCGCAGCCGCCTCGGAGCGGTCACCCGACCGCGGGGAGAGAGGAAAAACCCGTCCGGACATGCGACGACCCCCGCCGGGGGGGAGAGCGGGGGTCGTCCCCACGGCCGACTCGGGGGGGGGGGGGGAGGAGTCGGACCGGGTTAGCACGGTCGCGAACGATCCGTGACTTCCATGGTGTACCCGAGAGCCTTCTCAGGCAAACCCACGCGCCCCACCTTACGCCGAATGGGCTGCGCCTATGCTCAGGGTTGTGGAAAACCACTCCTTGCCCCGCACAGCGGCCTTCTTTGACCTGGACAAGACGGTCATTGCGAAGTCGAGCACGCTCACCTTCAGCAAGTCGTTCTATCAAGGCGGGCTGATCAACCGCAGGGCCGCCTTGCGTACCGCATACGCCCAGTTCGTCTTCCTCGCCGGGGGCGCCGACCACGACCAGATGGAGCGCATGCGCGAGTACCTGTCCGCGCTGTGCCGCGGCTGGAACGTCCAGCAGGTCAAGGAGATCGTCGCCGAAACCCTGCACGACCTGATCGACCCGATCATCTACGACGAGGCCGCCTCCCTCATCGAGGAGCACCACACCGCCGGCCGCGATGTCGTGATCGTGTCCACCTCGGGCGCGGAGGTGGTGGAGCCGATCGGTGAACTGCTCGGCGCTGACCGCGTGGTGGCGACCCGTATGGTCGTGGGCGAGGACGGCTGCTTCACCGGAGAGGTGGAGTACTACGCGTACGGCCCGACGAAGGCCGAGGCCATCAAGGAGCTGGCCGAGTCCGAGGGGTACGACCTGGCCCGCTGCTACGCCTACAGCGACTCCGCGACCGACCTGCCGATGCTGCGGGCCGTCGGCCACCCGCACGCCGTGAACCCGGACCGGGCGCTGCGGCGGGAGGCCCTGGCGCAAGGGTGGCCGATTCTCGACTTCCATCGGCCGGTCCGGCTCAAGCAACGCTTTCCCGGACTGTCCGTGCCACCCCGCCCGGCACTGGTCGCGGCGGCGGCCATAGGCGCCGCGGCGGCCACGGCGGGCCTCGTCTGGTACGCGAGCCGGCGCCGGGCTACACCGGCCTGAGGTGTCCGTCCGCCTGAGGTGCCTGGTCTGCCTGACCTGCCTGGTCTATCGGAACCGCCGACCGAATCGATCGGAAAGAACGGCGAACAGCGGGTTCCGCTTACCGGGGCGCTGGAGTACAAATGACTTAACGGCCCGCGAGACCAGAGTCATCCGAAAGGATCGTCTTCACGCAAACGGCCTTACGGACCGAGCATGCTCACCGAGCACCCACGCGACGTCGACCCGTCGATTACGGGCCAGCCGCACCAGGTGACGGGCCAAGTCCCCGACCTGATGGGCGAAATATCGAGGACGCTTGGTAACTCGGTGCGCATGCCAGCGGCGGTGCGAGAACTCGTACCGCCGCACCTCTGCGTCGGCCCTCCCTGCGGAGGGCCGTTCTTCTCGTACTTTTCTCGTACTTTCTCGCACCGCTCGTGCTTTGTCGCGCCTTCTTGTGCCTTCTCGCGCTTTCTTGTGCGGCGTTTACGCCGCGCCGCGCTGCAGAGCCTCGCACACGGCCGTCGACTCGCGCGCGCCGAGTTCCACCGCCCTGCCGCAGTGGGCGATCCAGGCGGCCACCCCCTCCGGGGTGCCGGAGACATACCCCTCGAGCGCCCGCAGATACGCCTCGCCGCCCAGTTCGGCGTGGCCGACCTCGGCGGGGCAGACGGACTTCGGGTCCAGACCGCTGCCCACCAGGACGATGCGCTCGGCCGTGCGCGCGACGAGGCCGTTGTGGGAGACGAAGGGGCGCAGCGCGAGGAGTTCGCCGTGCACGACGGCGGCCGTCACCAGGGCCGGGGCGGAGCTCCCGGCGATGATCAGCTCGGACAGGCCCTCCAGCCGGCCGTTCACCTCGGCGGCGCTCGACAGCGGCAGTTCGACGAGCGGCTCATGGACCGGCTCGCCGTCCCGACGCGGCCGTCCGACCTCGTCCTCGTGGCCGGCGGAGGCCACCAGGTGCAGCCGGGCCAGCACCCTGAGGGGGGACTGCCGCCAGATGGACAGCAGTTGGCCGGCCTCCGCGGTCAGCCGCAGGGCGGCGCCCATGACGCGCGCCTCGTCGTCGGTGCTGAAGTCGGTGCGGCGGCGCACCTCTTCGAGGGCCCAGTCGGCTCCGGACAGCGCCGCGGAACCGCGGGCGCCGCGCAGCGCCGCCTCGGAGGTGATCTCGTTGCTGCGTCGCCGCATGATCCGGTGCCCGTAGACCCGGTCCACAGCCTTGCGCACGGACTCCACGGAATCAGCCACTCCGGGCAGCGAGCCCAGGGATGCGAGCGGATCGGCGGTCGCGCCTGTCGTACTCATGGGTACGACCCTACGCACCCCGGTGGCGGACCCCACGATGGAGTGGTCTTCTTCACGTCCGACCCGCACATTGAGTCACTGATTCACTACGCTTCGTGAACATGAAAATTGCTTTCGTCGGAAAGGGCGGCAGCGGCAAGACGACCCTGTCCTCCCTCTTCATCCGCCATCTCGCGACGACCGGCGCGCCCGTCCTCGCCGTCGACGCCGACATCAACCAGCACCTGGGCGCCGCACTCGGCC
Organism: Streptomyces sp. NPDC020490; assembly: GCF_044335305.1. Lineage (NCBI taxonomy): Bacteria > Bacillati > Actinomycetota > Actinomycetes > Kitasatosporales > Streptomycetaceae > Streptomyces > Streptomyces sp. NPDC020490. The sequence goes on from NZ_JBIRUY010000018.1 coordinate 30,375, forward strand.
TGGACGAGGCTGAGGCCGCGGCGCTGCCCGCGATGGGCGACCGGCTGCCGCTGATCAAGGACTACCTGCGCGGCTCCAACCCGCGCATCACCTCCAGCGAGACGATGATCAAGACGACTCCGCCCGGCGAAGGCTCCCGGCTGCTGCGGGTGTGCGAGGACAACCCGGTGTACGACGCCTGCGCGCGGCCGGTGGAGCTGGACGACGGTGCCGTCCGCCTGATGGTCACGGGCCCCTTCACGGACGCCGACCTCGGAGTCGCCTGCTACCACTCCAAGACGGGGGCGGTGGAGCTGTGCCTGAACCACCTGGTGGACGGGCAGGGCGAGTACGTCGTGGTGGACATGACGGCGGGCTCGGACTCCTTCGCCTCCGGCATGTTCACCCGCTTCGACATCACGTTCCTCGTCGCCGAGCCGACCCGGAAGGGGGTCTCCGTCTACCGCCAGTACAAGGAGTACGCCCGCGACTTCGGCGTCGCGCTGAAGGTCGTCGGCAACAAGGTGCAGGGCCCCGACGACCTCGACTTCCTGCGCGCCGAGGCCGGGGACGACCTGCTGGTGACCGTCGGGCACTCGGACTGGGTGCGCGCCATGGAGAAGGGCCGCCCGCCCCGGTTCGAGTCCCTTGCGGACGCCGACCGGCAGGCCCTGCGCACGCTTCAGGCCGCCGCCGACGCGACGTACGAACTGCGCGACTGGGAGCGCTACACGCGCCAGATGGTGCACTTCCACCTGAAGAACGCGTCCTCGTGGGGCAACGCGCGCACTGGGGCCGACCTGGCGGCGCAGGTCGACCCCGGGTTCGTGCTGGGCGAGGGGGTCACCGCCTCCGTGTGACGGCGGCGCCGGGCCTCCGCGTGACGGCGGCGCCGGCTAGCGTCCGGCCGCCGCGCGCCGGGCACGCCCTTCGGCGCCGGCGCGCGGCGGCCCGCCGGGAAGGACGCCCAGCCCTGCGCCGGAGCTTCGCCCACCTGCAGGGAGCGCAGCGCCTCCAGGGTCCGCGGGTCCTGGGCGTCCAGCCAGTCGGCCAGCTGCCGGAAGGACACGCAGCGCACGTCGGGCTTGTTGCAGACGGTCTCGATGACCTGCTCGACGGCGCGCATGTAGGTGCCGCCGTTCCAGGACTCGAAGTGGTTGCCGAGGATCAAGGGCGCGCGGTTGCCGCGGTAGGCCCGGTTGAAGCCCTTGAGCAGGCCGTCACGCATCTGATCGCCCCAGAAGCGGTACTTGGCGGGGTTGCCCTGGGTCCGCGTGCCGGACTGGTTGACCATGAAGTTGTAGTCCATGGTGAGCTGCTCGTAGGAGTGTCCGGGGACGGGCACCAGCTGCATCGACAGGTCCCACAGGCCTTCCTTCTTCCCCGGCCAGAGCTGGGTGTTGACGCCGCTGGTGTCGTAGCGGAAGCCCAGCTCGCGGGCGGCCTTCATGAAGTTCCGCTGACCTTCGAGGCAGGGGGTGCGGGCGCCGACGAGCTCCTTGTCGTAGTCGAAGGGCAGCGGGGCCGCGTTCTTCAGGCCGGCGTTGGTCTTCCAGGACTTCACGAACTGCTTGGCCTGCGCGATCTCGCTCTTCCAGTCCTCCACCGACCACTCGCCGACCCCGCCGCCCTTGCCGCAGAAGTGGCCGTTGAAGTGGGTGCCGATCTCGTTGCCCTCCAGCCACGCCCGGCGCAGCTGCTCGACGGTGTCGGCGATGCCCTTGGTGTCGTTGAAGCCGATGTCGGAGCGGCCCGGTGAGTGGTGCGGCGGCCGGTACAGGTCGCGTTTGTCCTCGGGCAGCATGTAGACGCCGCTGAGGAAGTACGTCATCGTCGCGTGGTTCGCCTTGGCGACCGCGCGGAAGCGGGAGAACAGCTTCTGGCTGTCCTCGCCCGCCCCGTCCCAGGAGAAGACGACGAACTGCGGGGGCTTCTGACCGGGCTTGAGCCGCTCGGGCCGGGGCAGGTGCGGCTGCGCTCCGGTGTATGCGGTGGAGCCGTCGCCGATCAGACGGACGGCGCTCCTGGGCGCGGGGGCCGGGGCGGGCCCGGTGTTCCGCGCGGAGGGCTGGGCGTTCTGCGCGGCGGGTCCGGTGTTCTGTGCGGCGGGCTTGGCGTTCTGCGGTCCGGGGGCGCCTGCCCTGGGGACGGGGGAGCCGGTCGCGCAACCGGCGAGCGATGCGGCACAGGCCGCGGCGATCAGGGCGCCCGCGGCGATCCTCTGGGTGGCGGCCATGTTCCGCCCACCTTCTTCCTTCTCTCAGGCCAACGCTGACGGGGGCCATTTCTGGCGATATGCCGGAAATGCCGACAGCGCCGCCAAGGTCGCACGAGGCCGAGAAGGAGTTTGTATGACAAGCCGATCGAATAACCGCTTCACTCATTCGAGTGGCCATCTAGCCCATTTGCCAGAAATGTACACTCTCGCCCTTTACTCTGAATTACGATTCGTTTACCGAACGTTGAATCATCCCGCCACTGCACGCCGTGACCCACGGCCGCGACCCCGACCCCAACCCCCGCCATGGACGGGGGCCCACCCCATCCGCGACCGCGCTGCCCCGGAGGAGACGGGAACATGTCAGCCTGCGCCCCCACCCGCGCCACCGACTCGACTCGGTCCGAGCGCCACCACCAGCCCCACAGCCCGCCGTCGGGCCCGCACCGCCGCTTCCGCGTCGCGGGCGCCGATGTGTCCGCCTCGATCGCGGTCTTCCTGATCGCCCTGCCCCTGTCCCTGGGCATCGCCCTGGCCACCGGGGCCCCGCTCCAGGCCGGCCTCGTCGCCGCCGCGGTCGGCGGCATCGTCGTCGGACGGCTCGGCGGCTCCCCGCTCCAGGTCAGCGGACCCGCCGCCGGACTCACCGTGGTCACCGCCGACCTCATCCACCGCTACGGCTGGCGGACGACCTGCGCCGTCACGGTCCTGGCCGGGCTCGCCCAGCTCGGCCTGGGCTGCCTGCGCGTGGCGCGCACCGCCCTCGCCGTCAGCCCCGCCATCGTGCACGGCATGCTGGCCGGCATCGGCGTCACCATCGCCGTCGCCCAGTTGCACATCGTCCTCGGCGGCACCCCGCAGAGCTCCGTCCCCGACAACCTCGCCGCCCTGCCCGCCCAGCTGGCCCGGCTGGATCCCGCGGCCATGTCGGTGAGCGCGCTGACCCTGACCCTGCTGCTGCTCTGGCCACGCATCCCCGGCCGACCGGGACGCCTGCTGCGCACGGTCCCGGCCGCGCTCGTCGCCGTCGCCTGCGCCACCGCGACCGCCTCGCTCAGCGGACTCGCCCTGCCCAGAGTCGACCTGCCGTCCTGGGGCAGCCACGCCCTCGCCGGGATGCCCGAGGGCCCGGTGCTCGGCCTGGTCGCCGCGGTCCTGACGATCACGCTGGTGTGCAGCGTGCAGTCGCTGCTCGGCGCGGTCGCCGTCGACAAACTCGTCGCCTCCCGCCCCGGCCTGGCCGGCCGCGTCGGCCGCTCCGACCTGGACCGCGAACTGCTCGGCCAGGGCGCCGCCAACATGGTCTCCGGCGCGCTCGGCGGACTGCCGGTCGCGGGCGTGGCCGTGCGCAGCACGGCGAACGTGAACGCGGGCGCCGTCAGCCGGAACTCCACGACGCTGCACGGCGTTCTCGTAGTGGCCGCCACGCTGCTGATGGTCCCGGTCCTCGAGTTCATCCCGCTCGCCGCGCTCGCCGCGCTGGTGATGGCCGTCGGCATCCAGATGGTGTCCCTGCACCACATCCGCGCGGTGACCCGCCACCGCGAGGTGCTGGTGTATGTCGTCACCACACTCGGCGTGGTCTTCCTCAACGTCCTGCAGGGCGTGGCGCTGGGGATCGCCGTGGCCGTCGCCGTCGCCCTGCACCGTCTCGCCCGCACCCGCATCACGCACGAGGAGAAGGAGGGAGCCCACCACGTACGCGTCCGGGGAGCGCTGACGTTCCTCGCCGTGCCACGGCTCAGCCGGGCGCTGCACCTCGTGCCCGCGGGCGCCTGCGCCGTTGTGGAACTGGACGGCTCATTCATGGACCACGCGGCGTACGAATCACTGCAGGACTGGCGGAACACGCACACCGCGCAGGGCGGCACCGTAGAGCTGACCGGCCGCCGGGCCGGGGTCACGATCGCCGAGCCGGGGAATCCCGCCCGGTTGTCCGGCGACACGGGCACCACGCAGCTCACCGGGCTCGTCGACGGCCCCGACGGTCCCATCGAGCTCGCCGCCTCTTCCGATTCCCCCGGCTCGCCCGGCTTGCCCGGCTCCCCCGTCTGCCGCTGCCGTCCCTGGACGCCCTGGCGCAACCACCAGTGCCACCGTCCGCCGACCCCACCGCCCACCGGGGAGCCGGCGACGCCCGACGGGGCCGCAGGGCCGCCCGCCGAAGACACCGGGACGCCTGCCGGGCACCCCGCTGCCTCCGGAGAACCCGCCGCTTCCGGAGAACCCGCCGCTTCCGGAGAACCCGCCACTTCCCGGGAGCCCGGCAGACCCGGCGAGTCAGGCGGGCCCGTGGCCTCCGGCGAGCCCGGCGGATCCGGCGGATCCGGCGGCCCCGAGGATCTCGCCGGGCCGGGGGGTCGCCTTCACGGCCCCAGCAGAAGCCAGCTGGCGCGCGGCATCAGCGCCTTCCAGACGAACACCGCGCCGCTCGTCCGAGGCGAGCTGGCCCGGCTGGCCCGGGAAGGGCAGCGGCCGTCCCAGCTCTTCCTCACGTGCGCCGACTCACGGCTGGTCACGTCCATGATCACCTCCAGTGGTCCCGGCGACCTGTTCGTCGTACGCAACGTGGGCAACCTCGTCCCCCTGCCCGGTGAGGAGAGCGGCGACGACTCGGTGGCGGCCGCCATCGAGTACGCGGTGGACGTGCTGAAGGTGCGGTCCGTCACGGTGTGCGGGCACTCCGGGTGCGGGGCCATGCAGGCCCTGCTCGGCTCCGAGCCCGGGGGCGCGCCGACACCGCTCAAGCGGTGGCTGCGGCACGGGCTGCCGAGCCTGGAGCGCATGTCCGAGGACAGCCGGTCCTGGCCCCGGCTCGCCGACCGGGCGCCGGCCGACGCGGTCGAACAGCTCTGCCTGACCAATGTCGTCCAGCAACTGCGGCACCTGCGGGCCCACGAGTCCGTGGCCCGCGCCCTGCGGGCAGGTGCGCTGGAGCTGCACGGCATGTACTTCCACGTGGGCGAGGCGCAGGCGTACCTGCTCACGGCGGCGAACGAGGGCGGCACGGTGTTCGGCCGCGTGGGGACGGCGGAGGTGTCCGTCTGAGCCGACACCGAGTCCCCGCGGGTGTGCAGTCCGAGCGACCCGCGCCGCACACCCCCGGCAGGCCGCACACCCGCGGTATCGTGCCGCGCCCGCTCGCCACGGCACGGCACGGCGCACGGCACGGCGTGGCACTCACGGCACACCATGACGCGGCACGACGCGGCACGACGCGGCACGACGGGCGAAGGCCGCCGTCGGCGCCCGCGCGCCGGCGGCGGACCACGATGTGAGAGCCGCGGCACACGGCTGAACTCGGCCCGGTCGGCGTCCGTGGGTACGGATGACTCGACGGCCGGAAATGCCCAGCAAAGGTCTACACCAATTTCCGGTCGGCCCTTGTCATCGGCCCCCGGCTCTGATGAGCTGTGGCCTGGGACACAACGGACACCCTGGGAAAGGGAGATGTCGTGAGCAACGAAAGCCTGGCCAACCTCTTGAAGGAGGAGCGACGCTTCGCGCCGCCCGCTGACCTGGCCGCGAACGCCAACGTCACGGCAGAGGCGTACGAACAGGCCAAGGCTGACAGGCTCGGCTTCTGGGCCGCGCAGGCCCGTCGGCTGAGCTGGGTCAAGGAGCCGACCGAGACACTGGACTGGTCTAACCCGCCGTTCGCCAAGTGGTTCAAGGACGGCGAGCTGAACGTCGCGTACAACTGCGTCGACCGCCATGTGGAGGCCGGGCACGGCGACCGGGTCGCCATCCACTTCGAGGGCGAGCCCGGCGACAGCCGCGCGATCACCTACGCCGAGCTGAAGGACGAGGTCTCCCGGGCCGCGCACGCCCTGCTGGAGCTGGGCGTACGCAAGGGCGACCGGGTCGCCGTCTACATGCCGATGATCCCGGAGACCGCGATCGCGATGCTGGCCTGCGCCCGCATCGGCGCCGCGCACTCGGTCGTCTTCGGCGGCTTCTCGGCGGACGCGCTCGCCACCCGCATCCAGGACGCCGACGCCCGCGTGGTCATCACCTCCGACGGCGGCTTCCGCCGCGGCAAGCCGTCCGCGCTCAAGCCGGCCGTCGACGAGGCGGTCTCGCGCGTGGACAACGTCGAGCACGTGCTGGTCGTCCGCCGCACCGGCCAGGAGGTCGCCTGGACCGAGGGCCGGGACGTGTGGTGGCACGAGGTGGTCGACCGCCAGCCGGCCGAGCACACGCCGGAGGCGTTCGAGGCGGAGCACCCGCTGTTCATCCTGTACACGTCCGGTACGACGGGGAAGCCGAAGGGCATCCTGCACACCTCCGGCGGCTACCTCACCCAGACCGCGTACACCCACTGGGCCGTCTTCGACCTGAAGCCCGAGACGGACGTGTACTGGTGCACCGCCGACGTCGGCTGGGTCACCGGGCACTCCTACATCGTCTACGGGCCGCTGGCCAACGGCGCGACGCAGGTCATGTACGAGGGCACGCCGGACACCCCGCACCAGGGCCGCTTCTGGGAGATCGTGCAGAAGTACGGCGTGACGATCCTGTACACCGCGCCGACGGCGATCCGCACGTTCATGAAGTGGGGCGACGACATCCCCGCGAAGTTCGACCTGTCGTCGCTGCGCGTGCTCGGCTCCGTGGGCGAGCCGATCAACCCCGAGGCGTGGATCTGGTACCGCAAGAACATCGGCGCCGACCGCACCCCGGTCGTGGACACCTGGTGGCAGACCGAGACCGGCGCGATGATGATCTCGCCGCTGCCGGGCGTGACCCCGGCCAAGCCGGGCTCCGCGCAGACCCCGCTGCCGGGCATCTCCGCCACCGTCGTGGACGACGAGGCCAACGAGGTGCCGAACGGCGGTGGCGGCTACCTGGTCCTGACCGAGCCGTGGCCGTCGATGCTGCGCACCATCTGGGGCGACGACCAGCGGTTCATCGACACGTACTGGTCCCGCTTCGAGGGCAAGTACTTCGCCGGCGACGGAGCGAAGAAGGACGACGACGGGGACATCTGGCTCCTCGGGCGCGTGGACGACGTGATGCTCGTGTCCGGGCACAACATCTCCACCACGGAGGTCGAGTCGGCGCTGGTGTCGCACCCGTCCGTCGCCGAGGCGGCCGTCGTCGGCGCGACCGACGAGACGACCGGGCAGGCGATCGTCGCCTTCGTGATCCTGCGCGGCACGGCGGCGGAGACGGAGGACCTGGTCGCCGAACTGCGCAACCACGTCGGCGCCACGCTCGGCCCGATCGCCAAGCCGAAGCGCATCCTGCCCGTGGCGGAGCTGCCCAAGACCCGCTCCGGCAAGATCATGCGCCGCCTGCTGCGCGACGTCGCCGAGAACCGCCAGCTCGGAGACGTCACCACGCTCACCGACTCCACGGTGATGGACCTCATCCAGGCCAAGCTGCCGGCGTCCTCCAGCGAGGACTGAGCGGGGACTGAGCGAGGACCGAGCGGTCGTCCGCGGACAAGAAAATCGACAGCGGGCGTAGGACATCGTCCGCGAAGGAAGGGCATCCGGCACCGGCGTGCCGGATGCCCTTTTCGCGCCTACCGTGGGATGAGCCGGGCCCCCTCCGGCAGATTAGGTAAACTAAGCAAAACACGCGTGATCCTGCAGGTGCGCCGGGAAGTCTGGTCGGCAAGCGGTCCCGTCCTGCCCACCGCCCCGGAGGTTCCCCCTTGACCCCGCCCCGCACCTCTCGTACCCGCAAGGCCTTCGGACGCCTGTCCCTGCCCGAGCGGAACTTCGTCGCGGAAGCCCTGCGCACCGAGACGGTCGGCGGTGTACTGCTGCTCCTCGCCGCGATCGCGGCCCTGCTCTGGGCGAACATCCCCGCACTGCACGACAGCTACCAGAGCGTCGGCCACTTCCACCTCGGCCCCGGATCCCTCGGCCTGAATCTGTCGGTCCAGCACTGGGCCGCCGACGGACTCCTGGCGATCTTCTTCTTCGTCGCCGGCATCGAACTCAAGCGCGAACTCGTCGCGGGCGACCTGCGGGACCCCAGGGCCGCCGCGCTGCCCGTCGTGGCGGCCCTGTGCGGCATGGCCGCACCCGCACTCGTCTACACGCTCACCAGCCTCACCGGCGGCGGCTCGCTCGCGGGCTGGGCGGTGCCCACGGCCACCGACATCGCCTTCGCGCTGGCCGTGCTCGCCGTCATCGGCACCTCGCTGCCGAGCGCGCTGCGCGCCTTCCTGCTCACGCTCGCCGTCGTCGACGACCTCTTCGCCATCCTGATCATCGCGGTCTTCTTCACCGACAGCATCGACTTCGCCGCGCTGGGCGGGGCGGCCGCCGGTCTCGCCGTGTTCTGGCTGCTGCTGCGCAAGGGCGTGCGCGGCTGGTACGTGTACGTGCCGCTCGCGGTCGTCATCTGGGCGCTGATGTACAACAGCGGCGTCCACGCCACCATCGCCGGCGTCGCGATGGGCCTGATGCTGCGCTGTCACCGCCGCGAGGGTGAGCAGCACGCCCCCGGCGAACGCATCGAGCACCTCGTACGGCCCCTGTCGGCGGGCCTGGCCGTGCCGCTGTTCGCGCTGTTCAGCGCCGGTGTCACCATCTCCCACCAGGCGCTCGGTGACGTGTTCACCCGGCCGGAGACGCTGGGCGTCGTGCTCGGCCTGGTCGTCGGCAAGACGCTCGGCATCTTCGGCGGCACATGGCTGACGGCCCGGTTCACCAGGGCCTCGCTCAGCGAGGACCTGGCCTGGGCGGACGTGTTCGCGGTGGCGACCCTGGCCGGGATCGGCTTCACCGTGTCGCTGCTCATCGGCGAGCTCGCCTTCGAGGGCGACGTGACCATGACGGACGAGGTCAAGGCCGCCGTCCTGACGGGCTCCCTGGTCGCGGCCGCGCTGGCGACGGTGCTGCTGAAGATACGCAACGCCAAGTACCGCAGGCTGTGCGAGGCGGAGGAGCGCGACGAGGACCGCGACGGCATCCCGGACGTCTACGAGGAGGACGAGCCGGAGTACCACCTGCGGATGGCCGAGATATACGAGCGCAAGGCCACCGAGCACCGCCGCCTCGCCGAACTGAAGGCCGCCGAGCGACGCGCGCTTGCCGAAGTGCCGGGCGGGGCAGGCGAGGACGGCGACCGTCCGGCATGATCTGACGGGACGGTACAAAAAGACCGTGGGAAAACAGTCAGGCAAGTCAGGCAAGCAAGACACGTCAGACAAGTCAGGCAGACGAGTCAGGCAGATGAGGGAGACCGCGATGAGCGCACCCGACGGCAGCCCGGTCGGCGCCGAACGCAGCATCGGTGAGCTGTTCGCCTCGGCGACGGCCGAGATGTCGGCGCTGGTGCACGACGAGATCGCGCTGGCCAAGGCGCAGCTCAGGCAGGACGTCAAGCGCGGCGCGGTGAGCGGGGGCGCCTTCTCGGTGGCCGGCGGGGTGCTGCTGTTCTCCCTCCCGATGCTGAACTTCGCCCTGGCCTACGGCATCCGTACCTGGAGCGGCTGGAACCTCGCGGTCTGCTTCCTGCTGTCCTTCGCGGCGAACGTCCTGATCGCCGGCGTCCTGGCGCTGGTCGGCGTGTCCTTCGCGAAGAAGGCCCAGAAGGGCAAGGGCCCGCAGAAGGTCGCCGCCTCCGTGAAGGAGACGGCGGGAGTCCTGCAGAAGGCCAAGCCGCACCCGCGTCCCGAGGCACCCGCTCTCGAGGACCGGTCCGCGAAGGCCATCGAGGCTGTGGCACGCTCATCCTCATGACGGGCTCCTCGACCCCTGCGGGGCAATCACACTCGGCGCAACCCGCATCGGTCGTACGACCGGACGGCCCCTGGACGCACCGGGAGGTCGCCGCCAACGGCGCGCGCTTCCACATCGCCGAGGTGGGCGACGGGCCGCTGGTGCTGCTGCTGCACGGCTTTCCCCAGTTCTGGTGGACGTGGCGGCACCAGCTGACCGCGCTCGCCGACGCCGGATTCCGGGCCGTCGCCATGGACCTGCGCGGCGTCGGTGGCAGCGACCGCACCCCCCGTGGCTACGATCCCGCGAACCTCGCCCTGGACATCACCGGCGTCATCCGCTCCCTCGGCGAGCCGGACGCCGCGCTGGTGGGCCACGACCTGGGCGGCTACCTGGCGTGGACGGCGGCCGTGATGCGCCCCAAGCTCGTCCGGCGGCTCGCGGTCACGTCGATGCCGCACCCTCGGCGCTGGCGCTCGGCGATGCTCACCGACGTGCGGCAGACGCGCGCGGGCTCCTACATCTGGGGGTTCCAGCGCCCCTGGATCCCGGAACGGCAGCTGACCGCCGACGACGGCGCGCTCGTCGCCGAGCTGATCCGCGAGTGGTCCGGGCCGAACCCGCCGGACGACAAGGCCCTGCGGACGTACCGCAGCGCGATGTGCATCCCGTCGACGGCGCACTGCTCGATCGAGCCGTACCGGTGGATGGTGCGGTCGATGGCCCGTCCGGACGGCCTGCAGTTCAACCGCCGCATGAAGCGGCCGCTGCGCGTGCCGACGCTGCATCTGCACGGCTCGCTCGACCCCGTGATGCGCATCCGCAGCGCGGCCGGTTCCGGGGAGTACGTCGAAGCGCCGTACCGCTGGCGGCTGTTCGACGGTCTCGGGCACTTCCCGCACGAGGAGGACCCGGCCGCCTTCTCCACGGAACTGATCAACTGGCTGAAGGATCCCGAACCCGATCGGTGACCGTCCCTGCGCGCCCGGTGTCCGAACCTGAACGCCTGTTCCCCGAAAGGCCAATTGCCTCGCGCATAGGCCAATTGGGGGCGCATGGGGCGGTTATCGACCATGGGGCAGGGGCAGACGTCCCGGTATGGGCTGGACGCACGACTACAGTGACGTAGCACGCAACCGCCGCTCGGCCGGCGGTCTGAGCTCCCACCAGCGAGGCGGCTCCCCGCAGATGCCGGGTGCGGACCCTCGGGTGGGCATTCCGCGCATCCTGCGCCGCCGGGCCCGCTGGGTATCGATGCGCCTGCGTCACCCGAGGGGCTGACGGCCCCCGGGCGGCCCCGTGCCGACGGCCCCGGGCGGCCCTGTGCCGACGGGCTCAGGCGGCCCGTGCTGACGGCCCCCCAGGAGCCGCCCTCCGGCGACCCCAGGCACTCTCTGCCGGCCCCCGGCACCCCCGAGCGGCCCCCAGGGCCCGGGCCCGGGGCCCCCGGGGGCGGCTGACGGTTCCAGGGGCTCCGGCCCCTACAGCGCGCAGCTGTCGCTGTCCACCTGCTGGTTCGCGCTCCGCCCCTTCGAGATGTCCTCCTGGATCTCGTCCGCGGTGAGCGCGTAGCCGGTTTCGGCGTCGTCGAGCGACTTCGCGAACACCACGCCGTAGACCTCGCCCTGCGGCGTGAGCAGCGGGCCGCCGGAGTTGCCCTGACGGACGGTCGCGTACAGCGAGTACACGTCGCGGCGGACGGTCCCGCGGTGGTAGATGTCCGGGCCGTTGGCCGGGATGCGTCCCCGCACGCGCGCGGCGCGCACGTCGTACGCGCCGTTCTCCGGGTAGCCCGCGATGATGGCGCTGTCGCCGCTCGCCGCGTCCGCGGTGGCGAACTTCAGGGCGGGCGCCTTCAGATGGGGGACGTCGAGCACGGCGATGTCGCGCCGCCAGTCGTACAGGACGACCGTCGCGTCGTACTTCCTGCCCTCGCCGCCTATTTGGACGGTGGGCTCGTCGACGCCGCCGACGACGTGCGCGTTGGTCATGACGCGGCGGTGGCCGAAGACGAAGCCGCTGCCCTCCAGGACCTTGCCGCAACTCTGGGCGGTGCCCATCACCTTGACGACGGACCGCTTGGCGCTGGTGGCGACGGCGCTGTTCGCGAGGGCCGGGTCGGGCGGCTGGACGTCGGTGATCGGCTCGTTGGAGAACGGGCTGAAGACCTGCGGGAAGCCGTTCTGCGCGAGGACCGAGGAGAAGTCCGCGAACCAGGTGTCGGCCGCGTCGGGCAGCGCCCGTGACACGCCCAGCAGCACCTTGGAGTTGCGGACCTCCTTGCCGAGCGTGGGCAGCGTGGTGCCCGCGAGGGCCGAGCCGATCAGCCAGGCCACCAGCAGCATCGCCACCACGTTGACGAGAGCGCCGCCGGTGGCGTCCAGGGCGCGGGCCGGGGACCAGGTGATGTACCGGCGCAGCTTGTTGCCGAGGTGGGTGGTGAGCGCCTGGCCGACGGAGGCGAAGACGATGACGATGACGACCGCGACGACGGCGGCGGTCGTGCTGACCTCCGCGTTGTCGGTCAGCGCGTCCCAGACGACGGGCAGGGTGTAGACGGCCACGAGACCGCCGCCCAGGAAGCCGGTCACCGACAGGATGCCGACGACGAAGCCCTGGCGGTAGCCCACGACCGCGAACCACACGGCCGCGACCAGCAACAGGATGTCCAGCACATTCACGGAGATCACCCTGTCATGACCGCCAGTCGAGCGGGACCCGCTTCTCCCGGTCCCAGGGGCGCTCCCACCCCGCGAAGTGGAACAGCCGGTCGATGATCCCGGCGGTGAAACCCCAGACCAGGGCGGACTCGACCAGGAATGCCGGACCTCGGAAGCCGCTGGGGTGGACCACCGTGGCCCGGTTCGCCGGGTCCGTGAGATCCGCCACGGGGACCTTGAAGACGCGCGCCGTCTCGTTCGGGTCGACCACGCCGACCGGGCTCGGCTCCCGCCACCAGCCCAGCACGGGCGTCACGACGAAGCCGCTGACGGGGATGTACAGCTTGGGCAGGGCGCCGAACAGCTGGACCCCGGACGGGTCCAGGCCGGTCTCCTCCTCGGCCTCGCGCAGCGCGGCCCGCAGCGGCCCGTCGGCCGTGGGGTCGCCGTCCTCGGGGTCGAGGGCGCCACCGGGGAAGGACGGCTGCCCGGCATGGGACCTGAGCGAGCTGGCCCGCTCCATCAGCAGCAGCTCGGGGCCGCGCTCACCCTCGCCGAACAGGACGAGCACCGCGGACTGGCGTCCCCGGCCGTCCTCCGGGGGCAGAAAGCGGCTCAGCTGCAGCGGCTCGACCGTCTCCATGGCCCGCACCACCGGGTCCAGCCAGGCCGGCAGGCCCTCCTTGCTCAGCGTCACCGGACCGCCCCGCGTCTCGCTCGCTCGCGTCATCGCCACCCCCGTCGTCCTGCCAGATCCAACGCCCGACCGCCCGTTGATCGTTCCTGGGGCGAACGGCCCGTCATCCGGCCCCCAGCGACGGCGCCGGCCTGCCGCCCGCGTCCAGGTACGCCTGCGGCGGCTTCAGGCGCTGGCCCGGGAATCCGCCCTTCTCGTACTTCAGCAGCTTCTTCGCCTTCTCCGGGTCGGTCTCGCCCTCGCCGTACGCCGGGCAGAGCGGGGTGATGGGGCAGGCGCCGCAGGCGGGCTTGCGGGCGTGGCAGATGCGGCGGCCGTGCCAGATCACATGGTGCGAGAGGTCCGTCCAGTCGCTCTTGGGGAACAGCGCGGCGACCGCGGCCTCGATCTTGTCCGGGTCCGTCTCCTCGGTCCACTTCCAGCGCCGCACCAGCCGCTGGAAGTGCGTGTCGACGGTGATGCCGGGCCGCCCGAAGGCGTTGCCGAGCACCACGAAGGCGGTCTTGCGGCCCACGCCGGGCAGCTTGACGAGGTCCTCCAGCCGGCCCGGGACCTCGCCGCCGAACTGCTCCGCCAGCGCCTTGGACAGCCCTATGACGGACTTGGTCTTGGCGCGGAAGAAGCCGCACGGGCGCAGGATCTCCTCGACCCGCTCCGGATCGGCGGCGGCCAGGTCCTCGGGGGTGGGGTACGCCGCGAAGAGGGCCGGCGTCGTCTGGTTGACCCGCAGGTCGGTGGTCTGGGCGGACAGGACCGTGGCGACCAGGAGCTGGAAGGGGTTGTCGAAGTCCAGCTCGGGGTGGGCGTACGGGTACACCTCGGCCAGCTCGCGGTTGATGCGGCGGGCGCGGCGGACCAGGGCGGTGCGCGACTCGCCCTTCGGTTCCTTCCCGGCGACGGTCTTGGCCGGCGGGACGCCTTCGACCGCGGCCGTGGCTTTCTTCGGCGCGGCGACGGCTTTCCGCGCGGGTTTCCTGCCGACCTTCACCGCGGCTTTTCCGGCGGCCTTCTTGGTGGCCTTCTCGATGGCCTTCCCACTGGCCTTCTCGGGGGCCTTCCCAGTTGCCTTCTTGGTGGCCTTCTTGGTGGCCTTCTTGGCGGCCTTCACGGTGGGCTTTTCCACCGGCGCCCTTTTCATCACCTTTGTCGCTTTCTTCGCATTGCCGGGGCCCTGTTCGCCCACAGCGGAATCACGAGATACGACCATCCGCCCAGCCCCCTTGGCCTGTGCTCTACCGGCGATTTGGACACCCGGTCAGCCTAGAGCCCGGCACCGGCATCCGCCCCGGACCCGGAAGATCAGCCCCCAATCGGACCCCTGCCGCCCACCCCGGGACCCGCGTGCGGCATCCTTGTGACAGATCACACTGTTTGGACCGTCCGGCAAAATGGGCACCACGGTCCCCTGGTACCAAGGGGGAACAAGATCCCCTGAGCAGGTCGACAAGGAGAGAACTCGTGGACGACGTTCTGCGGCGGAACCCGCTCTTCGCGGCGCTCGACGACGAGCAGGCCGCGGAGCTCCGCGCCTCCATGAGTGAGGTGACCCTGGCGCGGGGTGACTCACTCTTCCACGAGGGCGACCCCGGTGACCGGCTCTACGTGGTCACCGAGGGCAAGGTCAAGCTGCACCGCACCTCCCCCGACGGCCGCGAGAACATGCTCGCGGTGGTCGGCCCCGGCGAACTGATCGGCGAGCTGTCCCTGTTCGACCCGGGCCCCCGTACGGCCACGGCGACGGCGCTGACCGAGGTCAAGCTGCTCGGCCTCGGCCACGGGGACCTCCAGCCGTGGCTGAACGCCCGCCCCGAGGTGGCCGCCGCGCTGCTGCGCGCCGTCGCCCGGCGCCTGCGCAAGACCAACGACGCCATGTCCGACCTGGTGTTCTCGGACGTTCCGGGCCGTGTCGCGCGCGCCCTGCTCGACCTCTCCCGCCGCTTCGGCGTGCAGTCGGAGGAGGGCATCCACGTCGTGCACGACCTGACGCAGGAGGAGCTGGCGCAGCTGGTGGGCGCCTCGCGCGAGACGGTCAACAAGGCACTGGCCGACTTCGCGCAGCGCGGGTGGCTCCGCCTGGAGGCGCGGGCCGTGATCCTGCTGGACGTCGAGCGGCTGGCCAAGCGCTCCCGCTGACGCCGACTGTCGACTCCCGGCTTCCGGCTTCCGGCTTCCGGCTTCCGGCTTCCGGCTTCCGGCTTCCGACCGTCGACTCCCGGCTTCCGGCCTCCGGCTTCCGGCTTCCGGCTTCCGGCTTCCGGCTTCCGGCCGTACGGTGCGGAAGGGCCCGTCTCTCCCGAGACGGGCCCTTCCGCGTGCCTGCCGCTGACCACCTGATCAGGCGGGCTGGATCAGCCCGTGCTCCTCCAGGTACTCCAGCTGCGCCCGGACCGACAGCTCCGCCGCAGGCCACAGGGAGCGGTCCACGTCGGCGTACACGTGGGCGACCACCTCGGCGGGGGCGCGGTGGCCGTTCTCGACGGCCGTCTCGATCTGGGCCAGGCGGTGGGCGCGGTGCGCGAGGTAGTACTCCACCGCGCCCTGCGCGTCCTCCAGGACCGGGCCGTGGCCCGGCAGGACCGTGTGCACGCCGTCGTCGACCGTGAGGGACCGCAGGCGGCGCAGGGAGTCCAGGTAGTCGCCCAGACGGCCGTCGGGGTGCGCCACGACCGTGGTGCCGCGGCCCAGGACCGTGTCACCGGTCAGCACCGCCCGGTCGGCCGGGAGGTGGAAGCACAGGGAGTCGGAGGTGTGCCCGGGCGTGGGGACGACCCGCAGCTCCAGGCCGCCGACCACGACCACCTGCCCGGCCGCCAGCCCCTCCTCGCCCAGCCGCAGCGCCGGGTCGAGGGCCCGCACCTTCGTGCCGGTCAGCTCGGCGAAGCGCGCGGCGCCCTCGGCGTGGTCCGGGTGGCCGTGGGTCAGCAGGGTGACCGCGATACGCCGGCCGGCCCGCTCGGCGGTCTCGACGACGTTGCGCAGGTGGCCGTCGTCCAGCGGGCCCGGGTCGATGACCACCGCCAGGTCGGAGTCCGGCTCGGCGAGGATCCAGGTGTTCGTGCCGTCGAGGGTCATCGCCGAGGCGTTGGGCGCCAGGACGTTGACGGCCCGGGCGGTGGCGGGGCCCGTGAGGACCCCGCCCCGCGGCTGGCCGGGAAGGGTGCTTGCGTCCGTCATGCGGAGGCTCCACCGGTCGTGTGGTCGGCCGGAAGGCCGCTCGGGATGTGCTTGGTGAACTCGTCGTGGCCCGGCCAGGACAGCTCGATCCGGCCGTCCAGCAGCCGGGCCCGCGCCAGCACGGGCGTCAGGTCCCGGCCTGGTGCGGCGGCGAGCGCCTCGGCGGCCGTGGCGTACGGCGCCAGCTGGCGCAGGGTCGCGATGGTGGGCGGCATCATCAGCAGCTCGCCCCGGTCGTAGGAGGAGGCGGCCTCCTCGGGCCGGATCCACACCGTGCGGTCGGCCTCCGTGGAGGCGTTGCGGGTGCGCTGACCGTGCGGCAGGGCGGCGACGAAGAAGAAGGTGTCGTAGCGGCGGGGCTCGAACTCGGGGGTGATCCAGCGGGTCCAGGCCCCGAGCAGGTCCGAGCGCAGCACCAGGCCGCGGCGGTCCAGGAACTCCGCGAAGGACAGCTCTCGGGCGACCAGCGCGGCACGGTCGGCCTCCCAGTCGGGGCCGGTGGTGTCGCCGGCCACCGAGTCGGCGGTCTCACCGGCGAGCAGGACGCCGGCCTCCTCGTACGTCTCCCGCACGGCCGCGCAGACGATCGCCTGCGCCGCGGTCTCGTCCACGCCGAGCCGGTCGGCCCACCACGCGCGCGTGGGGCCCGCCCAGCGGACGTGCCGCTCGTCGTCGCGCGGGTCGACGCCGCCGCCCGGATACGCGTACGCGCCCCCGGCGAAGGCCATGGAGGCGCGTCTGCGCAGCATGTGGACGGCGGGACCGGCGCCGGTGTCCTTGAGGAGCATGACGGTGGCCGCACGCTTGGGGGCGGCGGGCGTGAGGGTGCCCTCCGCGAGCGCGCGGATGCGTTCCGGCCAGTCCTGCGGAAACCACTGCCCATTCGCCATGGCCGGAGGCTATCCCGTGACGCGCGATTGTTCGAGAGGTCCCCGAGGTCAGAGCGCCGGCCGGCGCTGTGCCCGCGCGGGCCCACCGGCTACGGCACCGCACCCACCGACCGCACACCGGCTCCGCGGGCCATCGCACCGGCTCCGCCGGCTACGGCTCCAGCTCGACCAGGATCTCGACCTCCACCGGGGCGTCCAGCGGCAGCACCGCCACGCCCACCGCGCTGCGCGCGTGCACGCCCTTGTCGCCGAGGACCTCGCCGAGCAGCTCGCTCGAGCCGTTGACCACGCCGGGCTGGCCGGTGAAGTCGGCGGCCGAGGCGACGAAGCCGACGACCTTCACCACGCGCGCGATGCGGTCCAGGTCACCGGTGACGGACTTCACGGCGGCCAGGGCGTTCAGCGCGCAGGTGCGGGCCAGGCCCTTGGCCTCCTCCGGGGTGACCTCGGCGCCGACCTTGCCGGTGACCGGCAGCTTGCCCTCCACCATCGGCAGCTGGCCGGACGTGTAGACGTACCCGCCGGACTGGACGGCCGGCTGGTAGGCGGCGAGCGGCGGGACGACCTCCGGCAGGGTCAGGCCGAGCTCGGCCAGCCTCGCCTCGACGGCGCCCACTACTGCTTCTCCCGCTTCAGGTAGGCCACGAGCTGCTCGGGGTTGTTCGGCCCGGGCACGACCTGGACGAGTTCCCAGCCGTCCTCGCCCCAGGTGTCCAGGATCTGCTTCGTGGCGTGGACGAGCAGTGGCACCGTTGCGTATTCCCACTTGGTCATGTGGGCGACTCTAGCCGTACCCGGGCGGGGGCAGACGCCCGGCCGGGGCCGCGTTGTCCACAGGCCGCCGCGTAGTCCGCGCACAGAATGGTTACGCTCGAATACGTGAGCAGGCTCCAGGTCGTCAGCGGTAAGGGCGGGACCGGAAAGACGACGGTCGCCGCCGCCCTCGCACTGGCCCTCGCGACCGAGGGGAAGCGGACGCTTCTCGTCGAGGTCGAGGGCCGGCAGGGCATCGCGCAGCTCTTCGAGACGGAAGCGCTGCCTTATGAGGAGCGGAAGATCGCCGTCGCTCCCGGGGGCGGGGAGGTGTATGCCCTCGCCATAGATCCCGAACTGGCCCTCCTGGACTACCTCCAGATGTTCTACAAACTGGGGAGCGCCGGGCGGGCCCTGAAGAAGCTCGGCGCGATCGACTTCGCCACCACCATCGCGCCGGGTGTGAGAGACGTGCTGCTGACCGGCAAGGCGTGCGAGGCGGTGCGCCGCCGCGACAAGCGCGGCCGGTTCGTCTACGACTACATCGTCATGGACGCACCCCCCACCGGACGCATCACCCGCTTCCTGAACGTCAACGACGAGGTGGCGGGCCTGGCGAAGATCGGCCCGATACACAATCAGGCGCAGGCGGTGATGCGGGTGCTGAAGTCGGCGGAGACGGCCGTGCACCTGGTGACGCTGCTGGAGGAGATGCCGGTCCAGGAGACCGCCGACGGCATCTCCGAACTGCGGTCGGCGCGGCTGCCGGTGGGCCGGATCATGGTGAACATGGTGCGGCCGGAGGTGTTGGACGCGGCCGATCTGGAACTCGTACGGGGTGTGTCGCGCCCCTCCGTCGCACGGTCGCTGTCCGCCGCCGGGCTGGGCGGGGCGCGCCGCGGCGGGAACGCGGAGAAGCTGGTGGACCCGCTGCTGCAACTGGCCGGGGAGTACGCCGAGCGGTACGCGCTGGAGCACGAACAGCGGGCCGTCCTCGGTGAGCTGGGCCTGCCGCTGCACGAACTGCCGCTGCTCGCCGAGGGCATGGACCTGGCGGGTCTGTACGAACTGGCAACCGAACTGCGGAATCAGGGGATCGCATGAGTCCGGACCCGGCCCACACCCCGAAGGGCACGCCCGACCCCGAGCGCACGCCCGACCCCGACGGCACCCGCGCTGCCGAGGGCGCGCGCCACCACCTCGCCCCCGCCCGCGTGCTCGACCTCGACCCGCTGCTCGACGACCCGCAGACGCGCATCGTGGTGTGCTGCGGCTCGGGCGGCGTCGGCAAGACCACCACCGCCGCGGCGCTGGGTCTCAGGGCCGCCGAGCGCGGCCGCAAGGTGGTCGTCCTGACCATCGACCCGGCCCGCCGGCTCGCCCAGTCGATGGGCATCGACTCCCTCGACAACACCCCGCGCCGCGTGAAGGGCGTCGACGGCGACGGCGAGCTGCACGCCATGATGCTCGACATGAAGCGCACGTTCGACGAGATCGTCGAGGCGCACACGGACCCCGAGCGGGCCGCCGCGATCCTGTCGAACCCCTTCTACCAGTCGCTCTCGGCGGGCTTCGCGGGCACGCAGGAGTACATGGCGATGGAGAAGCTGGGCCAGCTCCGCGCGTTGGACGAGTGGGACCTGATCGTCGTCGACACGCCGCCGTCCCGCTCGGCGCTCGACTTCCTGGACGCGCCCAAGCGGCTGGGCTCGTTCCTGGACGGCAAGCTGATCCGGGTCCTGCTCGCGCCCGCCCGGGCCGGCGGCCGCGCGGGCATGAAGTTCCTGAACGTCGGGATGTCGATGATGACCGGCGTGCTGGGCAAGCTGCTGGGCGGCCAGCTGCTCAAGGACGTCCAGACGTTCGTGGCGGCGATGGACTCCATGTTCGGCGGTTTCCGCAAGCGCGCGGACGCCACCTACCAGTTGCTGCAGGCGCCCGGCACGGCGTTCCTGGTGGTCGCGGCCCCCGAGCGGGACGCCCTGCGGGAGGCCGCGTACTTCGTGGAGCGGCTCGCGGCCGAGCAGATGCCGCTCGCGGGCCTGGTGCTCAACCGGGTCCACGGCAGCGGCGCCGAACGGCTGTCGGCCGAGCGGGCGCTCGCCGCCGCGGAAAATCTTGTGGAGTCCCGCATTGTGGATCAGGACGGCGGGAAAGCAGTACTTCGTAACTCTCCCGACACGTACGGCAGTTCAGAATCCCCCGCTGCGGCGCCCGACGCGCCTGACGCGCCCGCCGCATCCGCATCCCCCACGGAGCAGGGCGAGGGACAGGGCGTCGACCGGCTCACCGCGGGCCTGCTCAGGCTGCACGCCGAACGCATGCAGCTGATCGCCCGCGAGCAGCGCACGCGTGACCGCTTCACCGCGCTCCACCCCGAGGTGGCGGTGGCCGAAGTGGCCGCGCTCCCCGGTGACGTGCACGACCTGGCGGGACTGCGGGACATCGGTGACCGGCTCGCGGCCGACCGGCCGGAGCCGCCCGAGCCCGCCGACGACTGATCCGTGCCCTCAGCCGATCCGGAGCCCTCAGCCGATCCGGACCCTCAGCCGACCGCGCCGAGGAGTCCGTCCCCTCAGCGTTGCAGCGTCCGCCCCTGCGGCGCCCGTCCCTGCGGCGTCCGTCGCCTCAGTCGGCCGGTCGGGCCGAGGAACCCTCAGCCCACCGCCGCGTAGTTCTCGTACACCTGGTCGTCGTCGAGCGGGACGATGCCCGCACCGCGCTCGTACTCGCTACGAGCCGTCTCCAGCAGCCGGCGCCACGAGGTGACGGTCGGCCGCCTGCGCAGCAGGGCGCGGCGCTCGCGCTCGGTCATGCCTCCCCACACACCGAACTCGACGCGGTTGTCGAGCGCGTCAGCCAGACATTCGGTGCGTACCGGGCATCCGGTGCACACCGCCTTGGCCCTGTTCTGCGCTGCTCCCTGAACGAACAGTTCATCCGGATCGGTAGTGCGGCAGGCAGCCTGCGCACTCCAGTCGGTTACCCAGCCCATACCGGCGCCGTCCTCTCCCGAATCGAGGCTCCCCCACGGCGGCAGCGGCATATTCACCGCCGCCAGTTGAGGACGTTACGGAAGGTGGGCACAGCGCAACACCCCCTTCGGGCCCAATCTTGAATGGCCCGAACGGACTATGCGCAAGCGGCAGATCACCCGGGGGAGTGACCTGGTGATATGCGTGATCATCCCGGCAAACCGGGACAGTTCTGTTGAGTCACAACGGACGCCGAGTGACACACAAGGCGGATTCGGACACGCCCCCACCAGAAAGCAGGGGAACTTCCGGAACGATTCGGGGTCGCCGGACGTATTGATACGTGGCCCTACTGCTGTGACAGTTGTGAGCAGCTTAGGCCAAGGCCTACCCGCGTGTCCGGCGAATGGGAAGGTAGCGCCCTGCTTCGCCCTGCCGTCACGCGCCGGTCGCACGACTGCCGGGATGTCGCGATCCGGCGCGCGCACGTCCCGCGGGCGCCCGCTCCGTCGGAACGCCCAGAACTACGGATTAGGCTGCCCCCATGCCAAACAAGCGCTCGGGCGGTGGCCTGTCGGCAACGCAGCAGGCCGCCAAGTTCCTCGGTGTCAGTGTCCTCTCGGGAGCGGTGCTCGCCGGTATCGCGCTGCCCGCCGTCGGCGCGCTGGGACTGGCGGCCAAGGGATCCGTGGAGAGCTTCGACGAACTCCCGGCCAACCTGAAGACACCGCCGCTGAGCCAGCGCACCACCATCCTCGACGCCGACGGCGGCCAGATCGCCACCGTCTACTCGCGCGACCGCACGGTGGTGAGCCTCAAGGACATCTCGCCGTACATGCAGAAGGCGATAGTCGCGATCGAGGACTCGCGCTACTACCAGCACGGCGCGGTCGACCTCAAGGGCATCCTGCGCGCCGTCAACAAGAACGCGCAGAGCGGCGGCGTCTCCGAAGGCGCCTCGACGCTCACCCAGCAGTACGTGAAGAACGTCTTCGTGGAGGAGGCGGGCGACGACCCGACGAAGGTCGCGCAGGCCACCCAGCAGACCCTCGGCCGCAAGATCAAGGAACTGAAGTACGCGATCCAGGTGGAGGAGGAGCTCGGCAAGAAGAAGATCCTCGAGAACTACCTGAACATCACGTTCTTCGGCGAGCAGGCCTACGGCGTCGAGGCCGCCTCCCAGCGTTACTTCTCCAAGCACGCCAAGGACCTGAAACTGCAGGAGGCGGCGCTGCTCGCGGGCATCGTCCAGTCCCCGAGCCGCTACGACCCCGTCAACGACGAGGCGGAGGCCACCAAGCGCCGCAACACCGTGCTGCAGCGCATGGCCGAACTCGGCGACATCTCCCAGGCCCAGGCGGCCAAGGCACAGAAGTCGCCGCTGGGCCTGAACCCCAGCCAGCCGAAGAACGGCTGCATCACCGCGGTCAAGGGCGCCGGCTTCTTCTGCGACTACGTGCGCGAGGTGTTCCTCAACGACCCGGTCTTCGGCAAGAGCCGGCAGGCCCGGGCGAAGGTCTGGAACCAGGGCGGCCTGACGATCCGCACGACGCTCGACCCGCAGGCCCAGGAGTCGGTGCAGGCCTCGCTCAAGAACCACGTCAACAAGAGCGACGCGGTGGCCGCCGCCGCCACCATCGTCGAGCCCGGCACCGGCAAGGTCCTGGCCATGGGCCAGTCGAAGCCGTACGGCTACAGCAAGAACGAGACCGAGATCAACTACTCGGTGGGCCACGGCATGGGCGGCTCCAACTACGGCTTCCCGACCGGTTCGACGTTCAAGCCGTTCGTCGCGGCGGCCGCGCTCGAGCAGGGGCGGCCGGCCACCCAGCAGTACCCGTCGCCGTACGAGATGCCGTACCCGGAGCCCGTGCAGACGTGCGGCGGCAAGCCCTGGATGAACCAGGGCGGCGAGACCGTCCCCAACGAGAGCAGGTCGGAGGTCGGCCCGTACCGGCTGAAGGAGGCGATGGCCAAGTCGGTCAACACCTACTTCGTGCAGATGGTCGCCGACATCGGCCTGTGCCCGGTGATGAAGATGACCGAGGGCCTGCACGTCGTGCAGGGCAGCGGCGACAAGCTCCCGGAGGTGCCCGCGATCGCCCTGGGCTCCAAGGGCATCGCCCCGCTGACGATGGCGAGCGCGTACGCCGCCTTCGCCTCCCGGGGCATGTACTGCACGCCCGTCGCCATCGAGTCGATCACCCAGAAGGTCGGCGACCGGCAGAAGTCGCTGGACGTGCCGAAGTCGACGTGCTCGCGGGCGATGAGCGAGAAGACCGCGGACACGGTCAACACCCTGCTGCAGGGCGTGATCGACTCCGGTACGGGCCAGCAGGCGGGCCTCACCGACCGCGCCAACGCCGGTAAGACCGGTACCACGGACGAGCGCAAGAACGCCTGGTTCGTCGGCTACACGCCGAACCTGTCGGGCGCGGTCTGGGTCGGCAGCGCCAGCCAGCAGGTCAAGATGGTGAACATCAGCATCGGCGGCGTCTACCACGACAAGGTCTACGGCGGCTCGGTCCCGGGCCCCATCTGGCGCGACGCGATGACCGGCGCCCTGTCGGGCAAGGAGGCCCCGTCCTTCAACCTCGTCGACATACCGGACCCCGACAAGGCCGACAAGGGCGGCCACGGCAACGACGGCGACAACGGTGACCACGGAAACGGGAACGGGAACGGGAACAACGGCGGCAACGACGGCTTCCTCGGGGGCCTGACGACCAACGGCGGCACGAACGGCGGCACCGACTTCCCCACGCCCACGATCACCCTGCCGGGAACCTTCTTCCAGGGCCAGACGAACGGAAACGGCAACGGGGGCGGACGCGGCTGACCCGGCCCTCCTGCGGAACGGGCACGGCCCCCTCCTCCCGCACACGACCGTCCACCGGTCGTACGGGAAGAGGGGGCCGTCGGCTGTCACCCGACACGGAGGTGTGTCGGACGTGTCCCCCCGTTCCGCGGGGCGGTCGTCGTCGCCCCGGGTGCTCAGCCGGCCAGCAGCTTCTTCACCGCGGCGGCGACGCGGCCGCCCTCGGCCTGCCCGGCGACCTTGGGGTTCACGATCTTCATGACGGCGCCCATGGCCCGCGGTCCCTCGGCACCGGCCGCCTTCGCCTCCGCGACGGCCTGGGCGACGATCGCGTCCAGTTCCTCGTCACTGAGCTGCTTGGGCAGGTACGCGGCGAGCACCTCGCCCTCCGCCTTCTCCCGCTCGGCCGACTCGGCGCGACCACCCTGCGCGAAGGCCTCGGCCGCCTCCCGGCGCTTCTTCGCCTCCTTGGTGATCACCTTGAGCACCTCGTCGTCGGAGAGCTCGCGCTTCTCCTTGCCCGCGACCTCCTCCTTGGTGATCGCGGCGAGCGTCAGCCGGAGCGTCGAGGAGCGGAGCTCGTCGCGCTCCTTGATCGCGGCGTTGAGGTCTTCGTGCAGCTTCGACTTGAGCGTGGTGGTCATGCCGCGATTGTCGCAGGTGCGTACGGCCCGACGCCCGCTGATTTCAGGGGCGGTGGGCCTGACGGGTGCCCCGGATCTGACACGATGGACGTATGCGCGCGCGATACGGAGTACCTCTGTCCATCGCGGCGGCTGGCGCCGCCGGTCTGGTGTACGCGGCGGGTTTCGAGGCCCGCTCCTTCCGCCTGCGACGGGTGACGATCCCCGTCCTGCCGTCCGGGATGCGCCCGCTGCGCGTGCTCCAGGTCTCCGACATCCACATGGTCGGCGGCCAGCGCAAGAAGCAGCGCTGGCTGCGCTCGCTGGCCGGCCTGCGCCCCGACTTCGTGATCAACACCGGCGACAACCTGTCCGACCCGGAGGGCATCCCGGAGGTCCTGGACGCCCTCGGCCCGCTGATGGAGTTCCCGGGCGCGTACGTCTTCGGCTCCAACGACTACTACGGCCCCAAGTTCCGCAACCCCGGCCGCTACCTCGTCGAAAAGGCCCTCGGCCGGCACGGCCTGAACGGCAACCCGCCCGTCGTGGGCGTGGTCCACAACCCGTGGGAGGACCTGCGGGACGCCTTCGACGCGGCGGGCTGGCTGAACCTGACCAACACGCGCGGGCAGCTCAAGGTCGAGGGCATGTCGGTCGAGCTGACGGGCCTGGACGACCCGCACATCAAGCGCGACCGCTACGCGCAGGTGGCCGGCGGCCCGTCGGGCGGGGCGGACTTCTCGATGGGCGTGGTGCACGCGCCGTACCTGCGGGTGCTGGACGCGTTCACGGCGGACGCCTACCCCCTGATCCTGGCCGGCCACACGCACGGCGGCCAGCTCTGCATCCCCTTCTACGGCGCCCTCGTCACCAACTGCGACCTGGACACCGACCGTGTGAAGGGCCTCTCCACGCACACCGCGGAGGGCCGTCGGTCCTACCTCCACGTCTCGGCGGGCTGCGGCACCAACCGCTACACCCCGGTCCGCTTCGCCTGCCCCCCGGAGGCGACGCTGCTGACGCTGGTGGGACGCGACTAGCCCGTTCCGCTGACGGCACGGCGGCACGACGGCACGACGGCACGACGGCACGGAGTGGATTTTGCGGCCGTAACCCGGACACCCCGCCCCAATAGCCCCAAACCCCACCATTGCCTAACTTGGGGGCATGACCGCCCCGATCCCCAAGGACATACCGGACCTCCCCGCGATCCCCGGCATGCCCGTGCCGCAGTCCTCCCTCGTCCCCGCGACAGCGGTGGTGACCCCCGTACGCCGCCCCCTGGTCGCCGCGTACCGCCTGCTGATCGCCCTGGCGGCGGCAGCGGCGGTCACGGTCGACCTGTGGCTCGGCAGCCCGGCACGGCTCCTGAGCCACTTCACGATCCAGAGCGAGATCCTGCTGGCCGCCGTCTTCACGCTCCAGGCCCGCCGGGCGTGGACGGCCCGCCACCCCCTCCCGTCCTCCTGGACGGGCGCGACACTGCTCTACGTCACGATCGCCGGCTCGGTGTACCACCTGCTGCTGACGGACGCGGCTAGCCCGTTCTCGATGACGGGCACGACCCCGCTGACCGGCTGGCAGTGGACCGCGAACCAGATCCTGCACACGGCGATCCCCGCCGCCGTACTGCTGGACTGGCTGCTCCTCACACCCCCCGGCCGCCTGCACCTGCGCCAGACCGCCACGTGGATGCTCTACCCCCTGACCTACCTGGCCTTCTCCCTCGCCCGAGGCGAACTGCTCCCGGCCGGCACGCCGGCCCGCTACCTCTACCCCTTCCTCGACGTCGACGCCCACGGCTACCGCAACGTCCTCGCCGACGCCCTCCTGCTCGGCCTCGCCTTCTGCGCCCTCGCCGCCCTCCTCGTGGCCGTCGACCACACCCGCCCGGACCTGATCCGCCACCGCGGCAAAACCGGATTTCGTCTATAGCCACCGGTGGGCTAAAGTTAACGACGTCGCCGCGACAAGCAGGACTGCAGCGACACCGGGGTGTAGCGCAGCTTGGCAGCGCGCTTCGTTCGGGACGAAGAGGTCGTGGGTTCAAATCCCGCCACCCCGACACAGGTCAGAGACCCATTCGCTTGATCGCGGATGGGTCTCTGAGCGTTTGTACAGCAGTGGAGTACAGCGACCCACGACTCTTGACGGCCATCGTCCGTCCGCTCTTCCTGCTTGCACTCGCCCTTCTACTTGCTGCCGCCCAGAGCATTGCCGAGTTTCCGGAGCACCCGCCTGGTCTACGCCGAGGGAACGTGAGCGTAGACCTCCACGGTCACCGCGATCGGAGTCGTGCTTGTTGCATGTTGTGCGCTCGCGTGGGGGAGTCCATCCTCAATTCCTCTACCGTTCAGGCAGGTTGTCGTACTTCCACTTCGGGGGCTGAAGGTGCCGCAGATCGACACCCGTCTCGTTCAGACCGCAGTCATCGGCGGCCGGGACTCTGATCAGCCCGTCATCCTTCCCGAGGAGCCGCACAACCTGGATGAGTTCCGCCGCCAGTTCGGCACCGACCGCTTCTGGTGCGGCACGCTCCTCGGCGGCTGCGGGGAAAAGCTGATGACCAAGCGGTACGAGACCAAGGTCTGTCATTTCTCCCACTACCCGGATCGTCACGGAAACCGTGCGGTATGCGGCCGCACCGCCAACGGCGTGGACAGCGCCGACCACCTGTTCATCAAGCTGCATGTCACCCGATGGCTGGCGGACCAGGGTCACGCCGCGCGGGCCGAACTACGCAGTCTCGGACACGGCCCAGGGGACGCCGTGGATTTCTGGCTGCGGGCCACGGGCCAGCATCTTCGGTTCGAACTGCACCCGGAGGACTATCGGAGCTGGCGCAAGGCCGCGGACAGCCTCGGGGCCAAGGAAGGTCACATCGAGTGGGTCTTCGGCCGCGACGGCGCGATCACGCGCGACATGGTGGCCCGCCAGGGCTACGCGCTACGTGTGCGATGCGAGACCCAGGGGAACGACCGTCGCGTTCTCATCGGCACTTCGACCGAGAACCGCACCGTCAGCTGGGCGCCCCTTGAGCAGTGCCGGATGGCCGCCAGCGGCTTGGTGACGCCGGCCCTTGAGGAACTGCGCGCCGAGGGGATCATCCGCGAGGGCGGGATGCGAAACGATCCGCTCCCGGGCAGCCTGCCGCTGCGCGGTGCCGAGATCGTTTTCGCGGTGGACCGTGAAACCGCGCCCCCGGCCGAGTCGCCGTTCGCAGCAGCCGGTCGGCACCTGGTGTCCGGGTTCGTCAAGCCTGCGGGCAGCCGCATCATCCGGGCTCATCTGTCTCTGCCCGAGGAGATCCCTGTTCCCACGGAGCAGTACGTCTATCGGCTGTCGGGCGCAGTACGGCTGCTGATCACGGACCCTGCCGAAGGACAGGGCTCAGCTTGGGCGCTCCATGCCGACAGCCTTGTGCAGCTCAACGGCCTGGACGCGGAACGCACCGGCCTGTGGCGCCCCAGCGTCGCCGTCGACGAGCGACTCGGCACAGCACCTCGTACATCACGTACCCGCACCGACACTGCGCTCGCAGAGCCTGAACGCAGCGGGGCCGCGACCGTACTCCGTCAGGCACTGGAACGCGTGGCGCGAGAAGGCACCACGACCACGTGGCACGAGCTCGCTCGCCGGGTCGGCCTCGATCTCGCCCATCTGCCGGATCCCAAGCGCCGGGACTTGCTGGTCGAGGTGGACAGACCGTTGAGCCCGGAGAGGCCGCTGCTGTGCGTCCTGGTCCTTGCCGACTCCAGGCGCCCTCTTCCTTACCTGGGGACCGTTCTGCGGTTGCTCGGAGCAGCCGCTCCGGCGTCGGAGGCCGCTCTGCGCCGGTGGAGCGATACCGCGATCAAGAAAGCGCACGAGGTGTACGGACAGAGGGAGACGTCCGCATCGACGGCTTCCACTACTTCCCGGCAAGAGCCCGTCACCGACGAGCAGACACCCCCACGCACCGACCTGCTCACGGCGTCCCGGAAATTGGTGAGCATACGGGCGAAGCTGCGAGAAGCGGCGGCCGTGCTCCCTCGAGCGAGCAGCCCCGGTGCCACCCGTCTGTCGCAGACCATCGAACGGGGCGAGGCACACGCCCAGCAGTACTACGCTGCCCGCCGCCAGCGCCACTCGCTCCGTGCCTGGCTGAAGGCCAGCGACTCCGTTCTGGATGAACTCGACCGTCTGGTCGGCCGAAAGGTCACCTCCCCGGAGCCCGCCATCCGGCCGACCCACGGGGGAAATTCGGCACACCAGCCGTCCCATACCCGTGACGCAGGATCGAAGAACGCCACGGGTCTGGAGAAGGGAGCGCACGACCGGCAGATCGAGGCAGCTCGGAGTGTCGCCCGAATCTCAGAGCTCTTCGTGGCTGCAAAGATCACCAGCGATCAGGCAGAGGCGACAAGGCTCCGGCAAGAGGCGGAGAACATCAGCGACCACGAGCTCGCAGCGGAGGTACGGGAGCGTCTTCACCGGCTGCGGGCAGACATGAGGGAGTGGATCGAGGCCCGCGGATCCGGGCAGGCTCATGACGCAGAGGGTGCCGGCCAACCGGCGGAAGAGCCACCGCTCACCGCCTTCGCCGAGGCACGGGTCGAATTCGAGTGGCTTGCCGAGGAGATCCGCGCCGCCCAGGAAGCCGGCGATCTGGCGGTGGTAGAGACGGCCCGCCGCCTCGCAGGTCCGGTCTACGCACGGCGACTGTCACCGACCGACCGGAAGGAATACACGCCCTTCATGCGTGAGGTGAAGGCGTGGTGCCGTGAGCGGGATCCGGAGAAGCAAGCAGACCCGTCCCTTCGGAAGATTCGACAGCTGCTCGCCGAGCTGGGCCGCACCCGTGAGACCCGATCCGCAGACGAACTCGCCGACACGCTCGACGAGATCGGGAAGTTCCGACGCCTGCTGAGCCAACCGCTGCCCGCTGCTGAGGACAGGGAGGTGAAGCGCTGGCGGCGCCGACTGCAGGATCAGAAGCCCGCCAGGCGCGAGCGCTCCGCGCCTACGGCGACAACCGCCCTGCAGATCGCCTCCGCCCGGCAGGCGGACGGTACGGCCGGCCCCCGGCATGCTGATCGCCTCCCGATCGAGACCATCGACAAACTCGCCACCATGGCCCGCGAAATCCTCGCGGACGCCGCACGTAGCGGCGGGATGCTCCTGACGTGGGGAGATCTCCGTGTGCGGATGGGTGGCGGACTGCCTCACCTGTCCCCTGATGACCAAGGCGAGTTGCTCGTGGCCATAGACAGGGAAACACCGGCCGACGAACCCCTGCTGTCCACCCTGATCAGCAGTGCCGACACTTCACTGCACTGGCTGTACCGCCACGTCCGCTTCAGCCTCGGCCGCGAGCGGATCCCGGCTTCGGAGCTTGAGGCGCACTGGGCGACCGAAGTACTGCGACTGCGGCAGATCTGGCGCCATCGGTAGTGAGTGGTCCACCGAGACCGGTTCGGTAGCCCGGCCGGTCGATTCCGAGGCGCGCGGGGAGGCCGAAAAGATGCGTCAGAATGACCGACGAGTTTCCTGGCCGGGCAGCATTGGGGGCGGGCGGATGGTTGCGGTGAGCCGGGAGGACGACCTGCCAGAACTCGTAGAAGGACCAGGCTGGAGCCGCCCTGGACTGGACGTCGCCGCGGGCCGTTATCCGCTCTCGGTGGAGCGGCATGTGATGCGCATGGTCGATCACCTGGTGCCCGGCGTGACCGCGGTGACTCCGCACGCGCGCTACTACGCGCTGCATGGACGGATCGCGGCGCAATGCGATGCGGAAGACCTGACGGTCCCGGCCGCGCAGACTCTGCTGCGCCGCGCCGAAGTGGCGCTGGCCGCCGTGTCATTCGCGCACCATCCGCAGGCTCTGGAATGGCTGCCGCGCGCTCATGGGGTCGATGCCCTGGCCCGGCGGCTGCACGCTGGGACGGTCACCATGTCCGAGGCCGAGGTCCCGGGCAGGAACGGGTACGTACGCAACTCGTGGGGATTCTGGGGACCGTACGCCGGATCTGAGATCGCACTCGGCATTCTCGGCGCAGGTCCCATGCCGGTGCCGGGACCGCGGCTCGACACGACGGCACTCCGCGCGGGTCTGGCCGGGCTGCTCGAACTTGCCGCCGAGGAAACGCTGAACGTGGATGATCTCGCCTCGTACGGCGACCGACTGTGCGTGTGCATGGGCGGCGAGCATCCCGACGGGGCGTGGCTGGCGAACCTGATGTGCGAGCCCGATGCGACGGGTGAGGCCGGTTCCCGCTCGGTGACGCGTCGACAGACGATTCGGCTTCTGGCTCGTGTGGTCGCTGCACATCCCGTCCGCCGCTTCACCCGCGACATCGGCCATGTGCTCGCGTTCGGTGACTTCCTGACCACCGATGCCGTGACCAGCGGCATCGAAGCGGCCGGTGCCTGGCGCGGAGTGGTGCTGCGGAACTATTCCGTCGGAGCGTGGCGCCGCCTGTGGTCCTGGCTCGTGGAGCAGGTAGACGGACTGCTGCCGATCGAGGAAGTGGCCGACCGCTTCGCCGCGGAGCTGCCCGACATGACGGTCGACGCGTTCCTGTCCTCGCTTCCCGCGACGCAGAGCACGACCGGAGCACCGTTGCCGGCCGAGCACGACCTGCGGTGGGCGGGTGATCCCTTGCCCCTCACCGAACTGCGGGTGCTCGCCACCGGTGCCCGTCGGGTGGACGAACTCACCGGTCGGGTCAGGGACGCGTTCCTCGGCCGGCGTGGTGTCGAACTCGGCCCGGAATGGGTCCAGCGGCGGCTTGACGAAGCCCGGCCCATGAAACTGCGCGACGTCGCCCGCCGACTCACCTACGACCTGGTGGCGCGGTCGCAGCGCATCGCGCTGGCCAAGGCCCGCCGACGCGCCGACGGCTCGCTGTGGCTGCCGACCCGGCTGCATGAACGCGGCGGGCTTCTGTACCGGACCAGCCAGGAAGGGCGCGGTGACGTCGGCCTGCGGCTGGACCAGCTCGGGACCGTCCTGGCCACCTGCGGCGTACTGCGCTACCACGATCAACACTGGTCGGTGACCAGTATCGGGAGGGCTCTCGTTGAATGAGACCGCACCGGCACCTGGAGTGGAGCCACCGACCGCGTTCGCCTCGCCGCTTACCCTCATCCTCGACGAGGAGCGCACCAGCGGACACGGCCTGGAAGAAGCGCTCTTCCTCAGCTTCACCGCCGATCTCGGCTTCTTCGAGGAGGTCGCCCTCGGCGTCACCCAGGCCACCGGCGCACGCGTCACCGTGGCGGGAGATGTCTCCATGGCCCGGAACGATCCTCGGTCCGTCCGGCGGGCCGGTCGCAGTTACCTCGCCGGTCTGGCGTACGCCCACGGTGCCGCGTTCCACCCCAAGCTGATGGTTCTGGCCGGACCGGAGCACGCCACGATCGTCCTCGGCTCCGGCAACACCACCCTGGCAGGCTGGCAGGCCAACGCCGAGCTGTGGACGGTACTTCGGGTGCGCGGCGAGCAGAGTCCCGCAGCGATTCCGGAACTGTCGGCTTGGCTGCGCGACCTGCCGGAGAAGGTGAGATTCTCCGCCGGTGTGCCACAGGCGCTGGGTCGGGTCGCAGCGCTACTGGACCGGCTTCACCGCGACAGGCTCCCCACGGCGCCGCAGGTCCGTGTGGTCAGCAGCCTGCATTCGCCCATCATCGATCAGCTGCCGCACGGGCCCGTCGACGAACTGGCCGTGTTCGCGCCCTTCTACGACCAGCGCTCCATGGCACTGCGGAAGCTGCTCGAACGCTTCCGTCCGAGCCGGTTCACCCTCGCCTACCAGCCCGGACTCAGCGATCTCGACGGCCCGTCGGCCGCCGCACTCGTGAAGGAGTACGACGGACGCGTCGTCAGCGACAACGACCAGCGGTACCACCACGGGAAACTCGTCGAGTGGTCCTCCGGGGGGCAGCGGTGGGCCCTCACCGGCAGCCCGAACCTTTCCGCCGCAGCCCTGCTGCTTTCCCAGGGCGAGGGCGGCAACTGCGAACTCGGCGTCATCACCCCCATCACCTCCACCCTCCTGCCCGGCGGCACCGAGGAGCCCGCTGCCCGGCTGCGCACGGCCGCGCCCCTCCCCCGTCCCACCGCCGGCAGTGGACCGCTGTTGCTCGGCGCCATACGCGCATCGGACGGCCTGGAGATCAGCATGGCCCGGCCCCTCTCCGACACCGCTCATCTGGAGTTGTCCCAGGCGGCAGCACCGCCGGAGGCATGGGAGCGCATCGCCGACGTCCCTGCCGGCCAGGCCACTCAGACTGTGACGGCCCCGGCGGATGCCGGCAGCCGTGTGCGCCTTGTCGTCGTCGGCGGCGACGGCGTGCCGAGTTTCGGCAACATCATGTTCGTCGTCGACCCTGACCGCGCGCTGCGCCGCATGACCCCGGCCCCATACCAGGCCCCCACGACACAGCCTGCGGAGCTGTTCACGGACCCCAAGCTCGCCGAACGGATCCTGGGCGATCTGGAAACCCTCCGAACGGAACTGATCCCCGTGCCGACGGGCGCCTCCGCCAGCCGGGGCAGTGACAGTAAGACCGCGACGGCCCGGCTGGACGGCGACGAGGACGGCTGGGAGCGTTACCTGGACGAATGCGCCGGGCGCATCGGGCACCCGCTCACGTGCTTCGCGCTCGGGCTCCCCCTGCCCACGGTCGCCGGCACGCCCTTTCAGGACCTGCTGCCAGTCTCCTGGGACGAGCGGTTCACTGACGACATCGAAGCCGCCCTCGACGAGGACGACGCCGAGACCCTGGCAGCGGAGCACGACCCCGCCGCAGCCGGTGCCGAAACGGCCACCGCCACGCTGCCCGACCTCCGGCAGGTCGACCAGGAAGTCCGGCGCAGATACCAGCGCTTGGTGGAACGCCTGGTGGCCTTCGCCTCCGCTCCCGAGCGGGGCCCTGTGGAATGCCTGCTCGTCGTCCGGCTGACCCTGTGGTACGTCGCGGCAGGCGCCTGGCCTCCGACCCATACCGGCTGGATTCCCCTGCTCTCCCGCGCGGTCCGGGCCCTTGGCGAACGTGTGCTCGGGCGCGTCGAGCCCCAGGTCGGAAGCCTCGCCGCGGTCGCCCTCGCCGTGCTCCGGAGCCATGCCCCACGCTACGAGATCACCCCTGAGACGATCGCCTTCAACGAAGCTTCCCAGGCAGTCGGCCACCTGCTTCCCGCAGTGGACTCCGCGTACGTCACGGAATACACGGCGCTGCTCGACACGGCCTTCGGCCCTGCCGTCGACCAGGCCGCTGTGCTAGATGTCGCGTCGGATGTCGTCCAGGACGATCCCCTCGCCGACGCCGTATGGTCCCTCACCGAGAAGGGACGCGACGTACACCGCCACGGACAGCTTCTGCTCCACATCACCGGCCGCTTCAGCAACCCCGCGCTGGTGGCACTCGAAGCAGTCGGCGCTGCCGAAGACGCGCCCCTGGTCGGGGCCTGGGCCGACTCGGGCTCGGACTCCGGCGGGGGAGCCTGGGCTCTGGTCGTCTGGCGTCGGCCCGACCTCATCGTGGTCGATGCCCGGCGGCCCACTCCCCTCTGGCGGCACCACCGGCTCACCGGCCTGGTCGGGCCCAGAGCTCTCGCAGCACAGCGCAGCTTCGAATCCGCCCCCTCCGTGCCCCACGGCCCCCGCAACCGGCCCTTCGAACTGGCTCACCAAGTCCTGGCGGACCTCGGCTTGGCCGGACCCCGGCCACCGCGATGTGGGCCGGTAGGCGGAAACGGTTACGGCATCCGGGGGATGCCGTAACCGGCGAAGGGTCGCTTTCACCGGCACCGCGGTAACCATATCCAGCGCTCCCATGACGTCGGCTCCGAAGACGTTTGCCACCGGGAGCAGCCGCCTTCCGGGACCCAGGGGAGTCACCCATGTTCACCCGCAGATCTTCTGCGCTCGCCGCGCAGGCCCTGTGCACCGCAGCTCTCGCGACAGTGCTGGCCACCGCCACGCCGGCCTCGGCGCAGACGACCGTCGACTGCAGCGAGACCGCTCTGTCCACCGCGATCGACAATGCCAACTCCACCGGCGACGACACCCTCCTCCTCAGTCCGGGCTGCGTCTATACCCTGACCGCACCGCTGCCGACGATCACCGGCAATCTCGTCATCGACGGCAACCACAGCACCATCACCCGTTCGTCCGCTACCCGCTTCGGAATCCTCAGGGTGGGCGCGGGCGGCAATCTCACCGTTCATGACGTGGCCCTCACGAACGGGGACGCGCCCGATTTCGGCGGCGGTATCGCCAACTACGGTCGACTGACCGTCATCCGCAGCATCATCCGCGACAACCACGCCAACTACTCGGGCGGCATCGGCGGGGTGCCGGGGACGACGACGCGGATCGAGAGCACCTCCATCACCGGCAACACCGCCAACATCAACGGCGGCGGCGTCGCCAACGACGGCGACATGACCATCGTCGGCAGCCGTGTCATCGGCAACACCGCCGTCACCGGCGTCGGCGGAGGCGCGGCCAACGACGGCACGCTGCAGATCGTGCGGAGCAACGTCAACGAGAACCGGGCCCGCCGCGCCGGAGGCGTCGCCAATGTCGGCGGTGGCAGCACCACCATCACCGACACCAACGTCAACAACAACACGGCCACCGTGGCCGCGCCGGGCGGTGTGCTGAACACGGGCGGAACCGTCGTACTGAACTCCAGCCGGGTCAGGGGCAACCAGCCCACCAACTGCGCCGGCAGCGACATCCCCGTCCCGAACTGCGTGGGCTGACGCAAACCCGGTCGCGGGTTGGCATCCGCCGCCCCGACAGAGTGACACCGGTCAGGTGCCCGACCCGCTTCCGCGGGCCGGGCACCTGACCGGTTCTTGTCGCTGCTCCGGGAGGAGGACACGGTCGTGGTCAGACCGCGCCGGTGTCCGTCCGCGAGTCAGGGGGCCGGACGGCCGGTGCGGGTGCCGTGGGTTCTCGCGCGGGGCAGCCTCAGCGCCAGTAGGAGGCCGATGAGGGCCAGGGTGGCCATGGCGAGGGAGGCGGCGGTCAGGGCCTGGCCTCTGGCCCGGGTGTTGATGCGTACGAGTTCGTCGGCCTCCGCGCCCGTGACGCCCCGGGACTCGGCCTTCGCGCGTACCTCGTCGTCGGAGGCGGCGGTGATCTGGACCTGGTGTTCGAGGGTCTGCTGGACGTACTGCTTCTGGCCGGAGGACAGGACCGTGCTGGCGTTCGTGCCCACCTCGAAGGCGAACAGCAGCGAGGTGGTCATCAACGCGCCGGCGAGCGCGACTCCGAAGGAGCTGCCGAGGTAGCCGGCGGTGCGGCTGAGGCCCGTCACGTCGCTCACCTGCTCCGGCGGGGAGGCCGACTGGACGAGGTCGGTCGCCGTCGTGGCCAGGCCCCGGCCGATGCCGACGAGGAGGAGACCCGGGGCCAGCGCCAGGCCGATGGCCGGCACCTCCCGCAGATGCGGGTCGAACATGACGGCGACGGCGACGCAGCCGCCGGCCATGGAGACGAACGCCCAGATCTGGGCCGTACGGTGGGTCATCCGGCCGTTCCCGACGAGTGCGGCGCCCACCGGGGCCGCCGCCATCAGGCCCACCGGCACCGCGATCAGCGTGACTCCGCTGCCCAGCGCGTCGAACCCGGCCGTCGTCTGCAGGAAGACCGGCACCAGGAAGTACATGCCGGTGGGCACCAGGATCTGCATGACCATGGTCAGGGTCCCGGCCCGGATCGTGCGGTTGCGCAGCACCGACAGCCGTACCAGCGGGTCCCTGCCGTGCTTGATCAGGTGCCGCTCCCATACGGCGAACACGACCAGGACCACCAGCCCGGCGCCGGCGAACAGGGGCACGGGGGACACCTGGCCGCGGTGGAGCACGGTGGTGCCGAAGACCTCGAAGTCCTCCCGGGCCTCGATCAGGCCGTATCGGCTCCCCAGCAGGGTCGCGACGACCAGCAGCCCGAAGCCGACTGCGGACAGCACCGCTCCCAGGACGTCGAAGCGCTGTCCGGGGCGCGCCGGGAAGCGCCCGGGGCTCACCCTCCACCGCATGAGCACCAGTACGACCAGCGTGATGGCCGTCTCCAGGAGGAACGACAGCCGCCAGTCGACGTAGTTGGTGATCAGGCCGCCCACCACGGGACCGGCCCCCGACGCGACGCCCGCGATGATGCCCAGGGTCGCCAGGACTTTCGTCCGGGCGGCTCCGGTGAAGGCCTCGGTCAGCATCGACACCAGCGCCGGGAGCATCAGCGCCACGCCGATCCCCTGCAGGAGGGACCAGCCGAACAGCATGAACCGCAGCCTCGGGCCGAGGGCGGTGATCAGTGCGCCCAGGGCGAAGATCTGTCCGCCGACGACGAAGGCCCGCGCGTAGCCGTGGCGTGCGCCGAGCTTGCTGCCGGTGATCAGGCACGCGGCGACCACCAGCGCGTACAGGGACATCGCCGACTGCACGCCGGTCAGCGAGGTGTGCAGGTCCCTGACGATCGCCGACAGCGCCACGTTCATGGCGGTCGAGGTGTAGTTGATCAGGAAGCTCTCGACGCAGAGCAGGACGAGCAGCGTCCTGACATCCTGTGCGGCTCCCGCGTCGGCGTCTGCGTCTGCGCCGGTCCGCCTCGCTCTCCTTCGCCGTTTCACGGTGCCCTTCTGTCGTCCGAGCATGGGGGGCGGCGTCTCGCTCCGGTAGTCCAGGGTGCACGTCGTGCGCCGTTCGTTCCCGCGGGACGCGCCAGCGTAGGCGTCGGCGTAGGCGTCGGCGTCGCACTGGGCCGAGGTGCGGCGTTCGGCGGCGTGTGCTGAGGTGAGGTGAGGTGAGGTGAGGTGACAGGTGCCGGACACGGGGACCCGAGACGAACCCGCAGCCGCTTCCCGGAAGGGCTTCGCCCGTGCTGAGAGTGGGAACCTTCCTGACGCCCGCCGGCCGCGGCGGGCCGGGGGCGGCGCCCGCGCACCCGGAGGCCGACAGGATCCCGGCCGACGACCACGCGCTGCTCATGGAACTGCTGGCGGATCTCACGGACGTCGAGTTCCGCCACGGTCTGGACATCAGCCGGTCCTGGATCCGCAACGGCAAGGTCCACTGCGGCGACGTCTGCCTCAACGACCTCGACCTGTACCTCTGGCACGCCTGGCTGTCCCGGGACCCCGGCAGCTACGCCATGGAGGCGCTGCGCACCCTCAGCCTCGACATCCCGGTGGTCCCCGATCCGGCGCGCTTCTCGACCGGCCTCGACAAGTACCGGGCGCACCTGCGGCTGTCCCGGGCCGGCCTCCCCGTGCCCGACACGATCCTGCTCGACCGGCACGACACGGCCGCCGCCGCACCCGTCGTCGCGGAGTGGGGCCGTGCCCTGCTGAAGCCCAGGCGCGGATCCTTCGGGCAGGGGGTCCTGCTGATCGAGGACTTCGCCACCCTGCGCGACCTCGCGGACTACCTGGACAGCACCCTCGCGGCGACCACGGAGAGCGCCTTCCTCCTGGAGCGCTTCTACCCCAACGACCCCGCGGACTGGACCGGCACCACCTTCGTCAACGGCACGCTGATGTACGGCTATCGCAAGCGCGGGCACCGTTTCGCCCGGCTGTCCGCGGACGCGGTGAAGGTGTACGACGCCGAGGGGGCCGGCGGCGAGGTGGACGGCTGCGAGGTTCCCCCGGCGTACGCCCGGCTCGCGCAGCGTGCCCAGCAGGCTCTGGGCCTGCCGCTGGTCGGCTTCGACCTGATCGTGAGCGACGGGCGGCCGGTCATCGTGGACGAGAACACCTTTCCCGGCCTCTACCCCGAACTGTTCGCCGCCGCCGGGCGCTCGCTCGGCCGTGAACTCTTCGGTCTCGTCCGCGACCTCGTCGACGTCGTCAAGGAGTCGAGGAAGCGGGAGGAGACCTCGGGCGGCGTCCCGGTCAGGTCGACACTCCCATGACGATGCCCAGCAGGGTGAGCGCGAAGAAGACCGCGCCCCACACCAGCGCCTGACGAATGCAGCGGTACTTGGTCCAGGCGGTCTCCGACAGCGCCGCCAGTTGGCTCAGGTCCCGCGACACGGGGTCGGTAACGCGGACCGTCCGTTCGAGGTGCGCGGCCGACATCGCCGGCCTCGTGTCGCCGAAGTAGTGGCTGCGGGAGGAGCGGGGGTCCCCGAGCCGCGGGGTCACGGCCAGGCCGAGCAGCACGAGCGCCGGGGCGCAGGCGGCGCAGCCGACCCAGAGGAGGAGCTGCGGGACGACCGCGTACTGCCGCGGGGCGATGACGCCGCTGCCGATCGCGCCGAGCAGGGCGGTCAGGGCGGCGCCCAGGGAGGCCAGCAGCAGGCCGGCCTTGTTGTCGGCCTTGACGAGTTCCTCGCGCGCCTCGGACAGCAGGACCCTGGCGAGTGCCGCGCCCCCGTCGGACGCGGTGCGGGCGTCCGGGGGCGGTGTCGAGGCCGGAGCCGGGGCCGGAACCGGGGCCGGGGCCGGAACCGGGGCCGGGGCCGGAACCGGGGCCGGGGCCGGAACCGGGGCCGGGGCCGGGGCCGTTCCGGTGTCGCCGCCTTGCCGTGTGGTCATGCCTTCCCCGTCCTTTCCGTCGATGGCAGGTGGCCGCCCCGGCGTACGTGCGGGGCGGCCGCCGTGCTCACTGCTGTTCCTGGTGTGTGCTCCTCGTGGTACGTGCCGTTCTTGGTGCGGCGGGTGCGTCAGACCGTCGACGAGCGGCGGATCTCGTCCTCCAGCGCGTTCACCGCCTGCCGGACCCGGATGTTCATCTCCGCCGTGTGCTCGCGGAACGCCGCCTCCGACTCGGCGCGGTGGCGCCGGACCTTCTGCTCGATGGCGTCCTGGGCGATCTCGAGATCCGCCATGACCCGGCGTTCGGCGAGCCGGACCTCCTCGCTGTGGATCTTGACGGCGCTGTTGCTCTCGCTGGTGAGCATCCGGTCGTACGCCGTCTCGCCGCTCAGGTACTTCACCAGGACCGGCAGTGCGTCGAGGAGGACGAACAGCAGGCGGACGAGCCAGATGCCCATGAAGAGAACCGGGTTCCCGCTCGCCAGTTCGTCAAGCGCGCGGATTCTCTCCAGGACGCCGATCTCCTTCTGTTCGGCGCGTTCCTGGTCCAGCCGCTGCTGGATGCCGTCGGCCCGGGCCCTGAGGAACGCGCCGCGGGAGGAGGTCAGTTGGGACTCGATCTTCGAGATGCGGCTGTTCATGCCGGCCAGCCGCTGCTCGTTCTCGCTGGTGCGGTGGGTGGTCCGGTAGTCCCGTGCCTTGTCCCGCAGCCGCTCGCATTCGGACGTCCGCTGGTAGAGGCCGGTGGCGGCGATGCGGATCAGCCGGCGGCACTCGTCCCGCACCTCGGAGTCGATGGCCTCCAGCCTGGTGGTGTCCTTGTCCACCCGCTTCTGCAGGGACGCGGCGTCCGAGCGCAGGGACGCCAGTTCCTCGGCCCGTTCGCCGGGCGTCGCGCCGAAGGAGAGGACGTATCCCTTGTCGCAGCCCTCCGGCGTCACCACCGTCATGGTGGACGGCACGGGGTTGCAGCGGACCAGGTTGGTGCGCAACTCGTCGATGACGCCGGTGCGTTCGTCGGCGATGCGCTCCTCCACCGCGGTCTGGAAGATGCGCAGCACGAGCGGCTCGGCGATCACCGCGCCGAGCATCAGGGCGATCAGCAGGCGCATGAGGAGCGGGCCGAGCCGTCGCCGCGCGTTCGGCTGCGGAGTGACCAGCCAGCGGTCGAGGTTGAGCACGAACAGCATCCAGATGACCGTCGGTACGACGGCCGCGAAGGAGACC
The DNA here is from genome assembly GCF_044335305.1 of Streptomyces sp. NPDC020490. Taxonomy (NCBI): domain Bacteria; kingdom Bacillati; phylum Actinomycetota; class Actinomycetes; order Kitasatosporales; family Streptomycetaceae; genus Streptomyces; species Streptomyces sp. NPDC020490. The sequence continues at coordinate 70,606 of NZ_JBIRUY010000018.1, forward strand.
CTGCCGATCGCCTCGGTCGCGAAGTTCCACATGGAGAACGCCGCGATGACGGAGGTCCCGAGCACCACCCCGCCGAGTGCCGTGTACTTGCTCCGCTCGTACCTGATCCTGCCGAGCAGTTCCTCGTCGACGCCGGTCAGGGCGCGCAGCCGTCGCGCGGCGTCGAGGTCGACACCGGCGGAGCGACGAGAGGCGCGGGCGGAGCGACGGGAGCGGCGGGCGGCGCGGGCGGAGGGGCCGTCGTCCGGACCCCCGGTGGGCGGCGGGCCGGCGGTGGGCGGCGGGCCGGCGGTGGGCGGCAGGCCGGCGGTGGGCGGCGGGCCGGCGGTGGTCCGGGGGCGGGCGGTACGGGCGGCGGCGGCCCCGTCGATCGTCGCCCGGTCGTCCACCGTGCCGAAGGCCGCGCCGGAAGCCACGCCAGCAGCCGCACCGAAGGCCGCGCCGGAAGCCACGTCGGAAGCCGTGCCGGAAGACGTGACCGGGTTCGTCAGGAAGTCAGTCAACGAGATCGTCCTCGTCCGTGACGAAGCCGCCCCGCGGGTCGTGCGAGCCGCCCCGGCCCGGCGTCGTGCGGTCGGGGCGGGGCCGTCCCGACTCGACCATGCGGCCGTCGGCGCCGTCGCCGATGCCGATGCCGGTCAGGCCGGGCGCGGCCTGACCGGCCTGCCCGCCGGTCTCCCGCAGCACCTGTTCCAGGACCTGGTGATAGTCGACGTACTCGCTGCCGCTCATCTGCCGCAGCAGCGTCAGCACCATGTCGCGGCGCATCTGCGCCTCCGCCGTCTCCCGCGCGTGCGCGTGCGCCCGGTCCGCCGTGTCGGCCTTGTCGCGGCGGGCCGACTCCTCGTCGGCGATCCGGTGGATGCGGGCCGCCGCCTCGGTGACGTCGATCTCCTCCCGGACGATGCCGAAGGCGTCCACGTGGTCGGACCCCTGGGCGAGCAGTTCCGCGATCTGCAGCGCGTCCTGCGTCTCGAAGGCACGCTTGCCGCGCCGCAGTTCCCAGTCGCGCCGCGCGTCGCGCAGCTTCTGCTCCCAGTCCCGCAGGTCGTCCGAGGCGTGCACCTCGGCGCTGACGAACTCGACGCTCGTTCCCGCGACCCGCGGCGGCACGATCGCGCTGTAGGCGGTCATCCGGTGGGTGACCTCGGTCCGCACCGCGTTGACCTCCTCCACGCGGTGCCCGGCGCTCACCCTCGGCAGGTCGCTGTCGCCCATCAGGTAGGCGCGCAGCGGGACGGTCACGTCGATGATGCCCTGCCGGGCGATGACGGTCGGGTCGGTCACCTGGCAGGTGAACGACGCCCGCATCGTGAAGGTGTCCGCCTCGCTCACCGACGGGAGCTGTCGCTCCACCTCGACCAGGCGCGCCCGGGTGTCGACCAGGCTGACCGACGACGCCTCGAGCACGTCGGGGTGGGACGGGTCGAACACCATCCCCTCGGGGAAGGTGCGGTAGTTCCCGCCGACCCGGAAGACGTAGACCGCGCCGGGCGGCAGCGGCGGCACGTCCTCGCGGTGGCGACGCCGAGACCACCAGTTGCCCTGGACGGTGGCCAGGACGTGCTCGGCGATGACCGGGTAGTTCACTTGCTTCGGCCTCCTCGGGAGGAAGGAAAGGGAGTGGTGGATATGAGGGACCCGGCGGAGCGCCGGGGGTCGGCCGGCGGCCGGCCGCGCAGTGATCCGAGGAGCACCTGCGCGAGCCGGCGGGCGCCGGGGATCGCGTAGTCGGGGTGGCGCAGGGCGATGGACAGGTGGTGGCACAGGGCCGCCCACTGGCGCTGGTTCATGGCGTTGCGCATGGCCTCGCCGAGTCGCCCCACGGCGCCGGTGACGGACGGGTCGTCGCGCAGGTCGACGAGCGTGCGGCACAGCGCGCTGACCGCGCGGCTCCGGTTGCCGCTGTGCAGGACGTCCGCCCACAGCGCCCCGAGGTGGCGGGCGCTGTCCGGGACGCCGCGCAGCAGTGCCGCGGTGACCGGCTCGGGGGCCTCCAGCCGCGTGGCTTCCAGGAGTTGGACGGCGGTGCGCAGCGCGATCGACCGTTCGCGGGAGCCCGGCGCGGTCTTCCCGATCACCGTCCGGACGTACCGGACGGTGAACAGGGCACGCTGCGGGTCCTGTTCGGCGGTCTGCAGCAGCAGGACCAGGGAGCGGCGGGCCGAGAACGCGATCCGCTCGCCCCGCTGCGTCAGGAACCACAGCCAGTTGAGCGCCTCCAGGCGGTAGAGGGTGCCCAGGCGGCCGGTCAGCGCCATGGCCGCCGTGACGGCTCGCCGGGGACCGTTGTTGTCCACCCAGCCGACGACGATGTTCAGCGCCTGCGGGGCCAGATGCTCGGCCTCGCACATGAACTGGAGCGTCAGCGCGGCGGTCACCCGCTGGCTGATGACGCCCTCGGACCACACCTTCAGCAGGTTCTCGTCCACGTCGGCGAGCGCGTACCGGGCCAGCAGGGCGACGCCCCGGGCCACCTCCGTCCGGGTGTCCAGGTCGCCCAGCAGGGCGAGTTCGCCGAGCCACTTGCGCAGCGGGTACCAGAGCGCGTAGCCGTACAGGTCGTGCAGTTCGGCGATGACGAGTTCGCGGACGCGCGGGGAGGTGAAGACCAGGCGCCGCTCGCTGCGCATGCCGTCCCGGCCGGGGCCGGGGCGGTGTTCGGTGGTGACGATGCCCACCGCCCGGTCCCGCCAGCGGGCCCGGGACTGGTCGGCCACCGCGCCGGTCAGCAGGTCCTCGGGCGAGCCGTCGGGCTCCGCGACCGGCGTCTCACCGCTCTGCCGCCAGTTGCGCACCTGGGCGGCGAGCGCGGCGCACTGCTCCTCGAACGTCCGCTCCGGGATGCCCTCGAGGAAGGCCAGGGCGGCGAGCGGGAGCAGGTCGTCCGCCGGCGGCTGTCTGCTGAACCACTCCCGGACCCGGTCCTGGTGCCGGTCCCGCAGCATGTCCAGCGCCGCCTCCGCGCCCTCGCGCGACAGGGCCACGGCCGCGGCGACTACGTCCGCCGGACGCTGCTGCTCGCCGACCCGCCGCAGCAGTTCCCGCTCGGTGTCCGGTTCGACGACGGCGGGCGGCAGCTGCCGGGTGCAGTGCTCGAACAGCGCCACGGGGTCCGGCGCCCGCCACGGCACGCAGTGGTCCCGCAGCGCCAGCCGCCGGCGGGCCGGGTCGCCCGCCGTGATCACCAGGTACGAGCCCCGGCGGCGGAGTTCCTCGCTGAGCCGTCCCATCTCGTACGTCTGCACGGCCTCGACGTGCAGTTCGCCGACGTAGTCGAGGATGACGTAGCCCTGTTTCGGCTTGAGGTTCGGCGAGGCGGCCAGCTCGGCGAGGGCGTTGGCGGGCGACAGGCTGCGCAGTTCGGCCTGGCTGCCCAGGACCTTCCTGAGCAGGGCGAGGGCGCCCGCGCCGCGGCCGCTGCCCTCCTGCGCGGTCAGCACCACGAGAGCGTTCCGGCGCAGCTTGTCGAACGCCTCGTCGAAGCAGGGCCGCGGCGGGACGTAGACCCGCAGGGCCCGGTCCGTCTCGGCCGGTTCGATGACGCCGGGGGCGAGACCGGGCGACGCCGCTGCGCCGAACCCGAACGCCGCTCCGGAGGCGTCGACGGTGCCGTAGAAGTTGTTGTTGACGAGTTGGTGGAAGCGGCGCAGATCGTCGTAGCCGCGGTCGTCCTCCGCCCGCTCGTCCGGCTGCTGACGGTGGTCGTGGCGCGCGTCCGGGCCGCCGTTCGTGCCGCCGTCCGGGCCGTGGGACTCCTCCCCGGCCTGCGAGCCGGCGTCACCGGCGTCGTCCGGGGCGGGCGGCGCGGTGTCGTCGTCGGGGGCCGGGACCGGCGGTACGGGCGGAACGGCCGGTTCGGCGTCCGGGTCCCGGGTGTCACGGTCCCGGGTGTCACGGTCCCGGGTGTCACGGTCCCAGGTGTCAGCCACCGCCGCCTCCGAAGCCGAAGACGGCGCCGCGGGCGTCCACGTCGCCGGCGACGTTGGTGACGTTGATGTTGTCGGCCCGGTATTCGTTGCTGATGCCCGCGGCGCCCGCGGCGGCCGGCCCCGACCGGTCCGCCGCGGGCTCCCCCGGTGCCGGGGCCGCGGGCTTCCCCCTCTCCGCGGCCCCGGGCTCGTGAGAGTCGGTGGTGCGTGCGCCGGGCACGGGTACGTGCCCGGGTACGGTCACGGGCACGATGCCGGGCACGCGCAGCCACGCCTCCGCCCGGTACTCCTTCACCTGGACGGTGACACGGGTGAAGTCCTCGACGCGCAGGCTGGTGTGACCGCCCTCCACCACCGAGCGGAAGACGTCGTCGGACAGCAGCAGCACCAGGTCGGCAGCGGGGTGCGCGGCCAGGGCGTCGTAGAGCGCGGGGGCGTTCAGCAGGCGGGCGGCCGCCACCACGGCCGATCCGGCGAAGCCGTTGTCGGCGAGCTCCACGAGCCCCTGGTGGATGACGACCCGCAGCCGCATCCGGGCCTCGGGGACCCGCTGGGCGTTGTACTCGCGCAGTTCGGCGGCGAGATGGCGGACGTAGTCGTCGACCAGTCGCGGTTCCGCGCCGTCCAGGGGGCGGACGGCGAGCTGTTGGTCGCCCTTGCGCTGGATCTGCCACTGCGCGCGGTCCAGGCCGGCGCTCCTGGCCGCGCGGTCCAGCAACCGCGGCAGGTCGTGCTGGATCTCGGACTGCCTACGGTCGTTGTTGCCGCCGTAGGCCTGCGCGTCCACGGCTATACAGGTGCAGGGGTGAAACCCGGGCCACTCAACCACCCGATCATTCCTCTCTGGGCAGGCGTGCAAAGGGCAGGCACTGCCCACGAAGTGCTGTCCGAGAGGCTAGGAGAGCCCGCGCGAAGTGATCCCGTATCACTACGGGTTGTCGGCCACGACTTTGGCGAATTCAAGGAGTTTTGGAACGTCACAGATGGTTATGCTGCGGTAACTGCGCTCCACCAGCCCCATGGACGTCAGCAACGCCAGATTCTTTTCGGCCGTGTTGAGAGCGAGTCCGGCGAGGGACGCGAGTTCCTTCTGGGTGAGCGTGACGCCGAGGTCGCACCGTGTGCCGTCGCCGTCCGGGACGGGCTGGGCGTAGGCCTGGGACAGCTCGGCGAGGACGCGGGCGAGCCGGGTCAGCGAGTCGTAGGCCTGGAAGTCGATCCGCCGCCGGTTGGCCCAGCGCAGCCGGGCGCACAGCATGTGGAGGATGGCCCGCATGGCGTCCGGGTGGCGGCTGAGGAACGCCTCCAGCGCCTGCACCTGGATGATCCGCGCGGTCACGTCGCTGCACGCGATGACCGTGCCGGACCTGGGGCGCTCCTCGAAGGCCGCCATCTCGCCGACCAGGTCACCCGCGACCCGGACGGCGAGCAGCATGTCGTAACCGCTCTCCGCGCTGGCGACCACCTTCACGACGCCGCTCGTGATCAGCAGGGCGTGCCGGCTCTCGTCGCCCTGTTGCAGCAGGGTGCGGTGCGTCGGGTAGGTGATCGGGGTGCCCTGACGGAGAAGTTCTTCCCGTGTCCTGGCCTGTAACCGGCCGAGAAAAGTGGACGACGGCCACGCGTGATTCACCAGTACCCCCGACGCTTTCCCCCACGGCGCGGCAGACGCCGTTCACATGCCCGACCATGCTGCCGCCGGGTCGTGTACCGGAAAACAAAGTCGACGGAATGTGGCCTGTTTCCTTGCTTTGCAGCCGGATATGACCGAACAGGGGTCCCGTACGGAAGGGTTCGACGCCATTCGCGATCACTACTGGCGGTGGCGGGGCGTGCGCTGGCGCGGTGGGAGCGTCAGCGTGACCTGCCGGACGAGTTGCTGGAAGCACGCCAGCGACGCGACCGCGGGCAGGGCAGCTCCGGCGACTCCGGTGAAGGTCCGGTCCGCCTGGGCCACGCACAGCGTCATCGCCACGGACGAGAACAGCAGCACGATCAGCCACGAGTGCAGCGCCCGGCGCCGGTGCAGGGCGGTGCGCAGGATGGAGAGCGAGGCCACCGTCCAGGGCCCGTACACGAGGAGGGGCCACCAGGACACCGTCCCGCCGTCCGCGTCGGCCGTGATGCTCTGCAGCGGGCCGTAGGAGACGACCGCGCCGAGGATGTCGACCACCGCGACGATGACGGCGACGAAGGCGACGATCAGCAGGCTGCCGGTCTGCAGCAGCCTCGCCCGGCCGCTCTTCCGGTCCCGCGTCCTGCGGTGCCCGGCGGACGTCCGCCGGAGCGGCGGCAACTGAGCGGTGATCTTGGCCAGGTTCTGCATCGGGTCGGCGAAGTCGCCGTCCGGTGCGGACTCGTTGCGCGGGGGCGGCACACCGGCCGGCTGCTCCCCCGGCACCGCCTCCTGCAGCAGATACGCGAGTTCCTCGACCGGGTCCCAGCCCGAGTCCGGGGGCACCAGCGACACCCCCGTGTGCAGGGTGTCGCCGGGACGGCCGGGCCAGGCGGTGTCCGACTCATAGGTGCCCGCGTACGCATGGTCATCGGAATACCGTTCCCGCCGTGGGAAGGAGGGATCGGCATAGTCGTGTTCCATGAATGAAAAACCAGCCCCGTTTACGCGCGGTCTGTGTGCCGACCTGAGTCCTTCTGGACGTTCCACCGCTCGTGGAGTTCCTTCTGGGCCGCCTCCAGCAGCGTCAGGAACTCGCTGAGCAGCGAGTCGACGACCGGAAGCTCGGTCCGCGCACCGGCGTCGGCCCCGTTTCCCTGCCTCGCGCCGCGGTGAGGCAGGCCGTGGGGACTCACTTTCGTCATGTCCCGCTAACGCGGCTGCCTGTGCTCCAGATGCGCGGCAAAAGAGTGACATTGGGCGGGAAATCGCCAGTAAGAGATTTTCATCGTAAGACGTGTCATTCGGCCTCGACGGCCAACTCCGCCCACACCGTCTTGCCCACCGGCCGACGGGGCGCCGAGCCCCAGCGCACGGACAGGACGTCCACCAGCAGCAGTCCCCGGCCCGACTCACCCTCGGGGCACGACGAGGGCGGGGCCGCCGGAAGCCGCTTGCCGGCGGCCGCGTCCGACACCTCGACGCGGACCAGGCGCGCGGCCTCGTCCAGCGCGACCCGGAGGCCGAAGTCGTGCCCGGGGACCCGGCCGTGCCGCACGGCGTTCGCGGCGAGTTCGCCGACGACCAGCGCGACCGCGCACGACAGGTCGCACTCCGGCGGGTACCCCCACTCCTCCATACGCCGGACGGTGAGCCGTCGGGCAAGTCGCGCGCCTCGCGGTGAGCACGCGAACCGCTCTGCGAAGCCCGTCGTCCGCCGGGGGTCCTCCGCCGGGGTGGTCGTTGTAGTCAGCACGGCCTGTCCGTCCTTGATCCTGTCGAGCCATACGTCCCGTGCGTGCACGGATCGTCACGTTCCGCACTCAAGGGTCGTACGATCGCCCTACGCTCAACAGGTGACACAGGCTTACCTTTCAGGCCATAAGGAACGGAAGTGACGCTTTGGCCAACGGAATTGATCCCAGCGCTTCCATGGCGGCCCTGTTCGGCGCGCGGGTGCGCCGGCTCCGTACGGCGGCCGGCCTGACCCAGGCCGAACTCGGGGCGAAGACGCACGTCGTGAGCACCCGGATCACCCAGATCGAGCGGGCCTCCGGCGCGAAGCCCACGCTGGAGCTGGCGCGTGCGCTGGACGCTGCGCTCGGCGCCGACAACCTGCTGGTGGAGCTGTGGCCCTACGTGTACCGGGAGGCGTTCCCGGACTGGTCGCGGAAGTTCATGGAGTACTCGCCGCGGGCGGTCACCATCCGGCAGTACGCGGCCCACGTGGTGCCCGGCTTGTTGCAGACGGAGGACTATGCGCGGGCGGTGCTGAAAGTCGGCCGGACGCTGGGCAGCGAGGAGCAGTTGGAGGAACGGGTCGCCCTTCGCATGGGGCGACAGGAGCGGCTCGGCAGGTCGGACCGGCCGGAGCTGTGGGTGGTCCTGGACGAGGCGGTGCTCCGGCGTCCCGTCGGCGGCCGGGCAGTCATGCGGGAACAACTGGCGCGGCTGCTCACGGCCGGAGCGGAGCCTCATGTCACCGCGCAGGTACTGCCGTTCGACCAGGGTGAGCACGAGGTCATGGGCGGTTCGCTCACCGTGCTCACCATGCCGGACGGCTCGGACATCGCCTACACCGAGGGCGCGCACTACGGCCAACTCATCGAGGATCCGGACGAGGTGAAGAGTTTCGCACTCGCCTACGATCGACTGCGGGCGGCAGCCCTGCCCCCGCTCATGTCACTCGACGTGATCCGATCCGTGATGGAGGACAACCACCGTGGAGCGAATGTCCCGTCCCGATCTGAACGGCGCCGCCTGGCGCAAGAGCAGTTACAGCAATCAGGAGGGGGGCGACTGCGTGGAGGTGGCCGACGGATTCCAGGGGGCCGTCGTCCCCGTCCGTGACAGCAAGGTGCCGCACGGTCCGGCGCTGTGTTTCGACGCCGCCTCCTGGGCCGCGTTCATAGGCAAGTTGAAGGCCGGACGGCAGCCCTGACCCTCATGTCCCTCGACATGGTCCGGTCCACGATGGAGGGGAACTACCGTGGCGCGAATCTCCCGTCCCGATCTGGCCGACGCCGCCTGGCGCAGGAGCAGTTACAGCAATCAAGCGGGCGGCGACTGCGTGGAGGTGGCCGACGGATTCCGGGAGGCCGTCGTCCCCGTCCGTGACAGCAAGGTGCCGCACGGTCCGGCGCTGTGTTTCGACGCCGTCTCCTGGGCCGCGTTCATAGGCGGGTTGAAGGCCGGGGGCCACCGCCACTGAGGCGCATGCGACGCGCACCCCGCCATCGCGGGAGCGGTGGCGGGGTGCGGGTGGTTCACCGGGTGGTGAGAGGGGGCCGGCTCGTCACTTGGCCAGGAAGGCGAGCAGGGCGTCGGTGACCTCCTGGGCGTGGGTCCACAGCAGGCCGTGCGGGGCGCCCTCGATGACGGTGTAGTCGGCCTGCGGAAGCGCGCGGTGGAACGGCTCCGCGGTCGCCTCGATCGGCAGGATGCGGTCGGCGTCGCCGTGCAGGATCAGGGCCGGTACGTCGATCTTGGCGAGGTCGGCGCGGAAGTCGGTGGTCCAGGTCGACACGCAGGCCAGGGAGGCGTACCAGGAGGCGCCGGCGGCGACGTTCCAGCTGTTGCGGACCGCCTCCTCGCTGATCCGGGAGCCGAGGTTCTCGTCCAGGTTGTAGAAGTCCTGGTAGAACGCCGTGAAGTAGGCGTAGCGGTCCGCGGTGACGGCCTGCTTGATGCCCTCGAACACGCCGCCGTCGACGCCCTCGGGGTTGTCGTCGGTCTTGAGCAGGAACGGCTCCAGGGAGGCGAGGAAGGCGGCCTTGGCGATCCGGGCGGAGCCGTAGGTGCCCAGGTAGCGGCCGACCTCACCGGTGCCCATGGAGAAGCCGACGAGGACGGCGTCGTTCAGGTCGAGGGTCTCCAGGACGGTGTGGAGGTCGGCGGCGAAGGTGTCGTAGTCGTAGCCGGTGGTGGGCTGGCTGGAGCGGCCGAAGCCGCGCCGGTCGTAGGTGATGACGCGGTAGCCGGCGTCGAGGAGGGCGGCCGCCTGCTTCTCCCAGGAGTGGCCGTCGAGCGGGTAGCCGTGGATCAGCACGACCGGCCGGCCGGTGCCGTGGTCCTCGTAGTAGAGGTCGATCGGGGTGGAGTTCTCCTGGCCGACGGTGATGAAGCCCATGGTGTGTCGCTGCCTTTCGGTGTGCGTGCGGTGGTGCGGCCCTTGCCGGCCCTGACCTGGTGCGGTGCGTTGTGCGGGTGGTGCGACACCAGGAAAGGTAGCACCCCATTTAGTTGCGTGCAATTGAGTTGTGCTCAATCAATTGGCGGGGTGGCGGGTGGCCGGGGCGGGCTCGGCACCGTCCGGGGCCGGGCTGTCGGCGGGAGGCGCGGCGTCGCCGTCCTGGCCGCGGGTGGCGATCAGGGACCAGCCGATGGAGACGGTGATGGTGACGACGATGACGCCGAGGGTCAGCGGGATGGGCAGCTTGCCGACGGGGGTCTCGGACAGGATGAGCTTGACGCCGGCGAAGGCGAGCAGGACCGCGAGCCCGTAGTGCAGGTAGGTGAAGCGGCGCAGGAGCCCGGCGAGGCAGAAGTACAGGCTGCGCAGGCCGAGGACGGCGAAGGCGTTGGCGGTCCACACGATGAAGGTGTTGGTCGTGATGGCCAGGACGGCGGCGACGGAGTCGACGGCGAAGATCAGGTCGGTGGCCTCGATCGCGACCAGCGCCACGAACAGCAGCGTGGCCACGCGGCGTCCGCTGATCTTCGTGAAGAAAAGGCCGCCGTGGTACCGCGTATCGGTGGGGACGATCTTCTTGACCAGGCGGACGACGGGGTTGCGCTCGGGGTGGACTTCCGCGTCCTTGGAGACGGCCATCTTGTAGCCGGTCCAGATCAGGAACGCGCCGAACAGGTAGGCGGTCCAGAAGAACAGCTGGAGCAGTTCGGCCCCGACGAAGATGAACACCAGCCGGAAGGCGAGTGCGCCGATGACGCCCCAGAACAGGACCTTGTGCTGGTAGGCGTCCGGAACGGCGAAGAAGGAGAAGACCAGCGCGAAGACGAAGACGTTGTCGATGGACAGCGCCTTCTCGATCAGGTAGCCGGCGTAGTAGGTGGAGGACGCCTCTCCGCCCTGCCACAGCAGGAGGACCAGGCCGAAGGCGAGGCCGATGGCGATCCACACCGCGGACCAGACGGCCGCCTCCTTGAAGCCGATCACGTGGTTGTCGCGGTGGGCGATGAGGTCGACGGCGAGCATGACGGCGATGACGAGGGTGACGGCGGCCCACACCCACAGCGGGACGGTGAACGACAGACCATTCATTGGTTGATCGGCCTCCTCGGACGAGGTCGAAAGGGAGGGGCAAGAAAGGGGGCGGGTGCCGGGCCCTGGCGGGTTCGGGTCACGGAGGGCGTGCCGGGCCCGGGCCGCCGGTTCGATTCACATGGGCGCTCACCTCTCGGTCATGCGGGCTGCCGGGGTGGCGGCCGGGCTGCGCCGGACGAGCGTCCACACGGTGCGCACCCCGGCGGGTGACAACTCGGCCGGTCCCAGGCCGGCACCGGCGACGGGAGCCGTCCAGCGGGCGGGGGCGACGGCGTAGACGAACGGGCCGCCGCGCGGGCGTGCGGCTTCGATCAGGCTGTGCGCGTCCAGCCCCGCCGGGCCCCGGCTGGAGGCCACCACCAGCGGCGAGTGATGCCGCGCCGCAAGGGCCAGCACCTCGCCCGCGGCCCCCGGTCCGATCCGCCCGTCGCCGTCGGCCGGGACGCGGTGGGCGACGGGGATGTAGCCGATGCCCGCGCGGCGCAGCCGGGGCAGCACCCGGTCCAGGACTCCCCGGTCCGTCCGCGCGTCCACACGGGTCCGGGCGGGGATCTCCGGCGGGGCGGGCAGGACCGCGACCAGCAGCACCGGCGCCTTGCGGGCGGCGGCCAGGCGGACGGCCGCATCCACCACGGCGGCATCGTCGGGACGGTCGGTGATCACAGCGGTCACCGGGTGCGGCAGGGAGAGGGGCAGTGCCGGGGCGCCGGTGGCCGCGGGGCGGGCCAGGGTCCGGGTGCGGGTGTGGATGTGGGGGGACATCGGGACCCCCTTTCAGCGGGGTCGGAGGGGGGTGGGGTGCTTTCAGCGTCACCCGTTCGACCGATTGGCGTCAAGGTTTTACATGAAATTTTTTTCGGCAATTACTTTTCGTGAAATGATGTTGGACATGCGAAGTCGGCTTCGTATGATGAAAGCCATGAGCCAGCCCTCCAGCCCGCGCGGCGACCAGTGGACGTTCCTGACCAACCACGCCCGCGTCCTGATCACGCTCGCCCGCGACCCCGAATCCCGCCTGCGGGACGTCGCCGGCCTGATCGGCATCACCGAACGCGCCGTGCAGCTGATCGTCGCCGACCTCGAAGCGGCCGGATACCTCACCCGCACCCGCGTCGGCCGCCGCAACCGCTACACCATCGACCCCACCGTCGGCCTGCGCCACCCCACTGAAGCGGACCGCCCCGTCGGCGAACTCCTGGCCACCTTCCTGCACCGCGAGGACGCCCCGGCGACACCGGTGAGCCTCTCCGAGGCCGGTGCCGCCGCCCATACGGGTCAGGGAGACGCGCGCCGCTCGTGACCTCCCTCCTACGATGAGGCCGATGACCAGTCCCCGTGCCGCTCGGCAGTCCGCGTGCCCGCCCTCGCGGCGGTGGCGGGGGCTGCTCGTGCTCGGGGTGCTGGCGGGGCCGACGGGCTCCCGGGGGCCGTCGGCCCCGTCCGTGACAGCAAGGTCCCGCACGGCCCGGCACTGTGCTTCGACACCGCCTCCTGGGCCGCGTTCACAAGCGAGTTGAAGACCGGACGCCACCGCCCCTGAAGCGAGCCGGGCCCCGGCCACCGACCGCATTCCGCGCCCGCCGGGCCCTTGTCCACGAGGGCCCGGCAGGTCACTGACCTCCTGAAAGAACCGGGGGAAAGAACTACCCGCCCACCCACCCTCCCCGGCCGCGAAGCCCACGTCACCCGTCCGGGTGACCGGCTTGCAGGCGCGGGACGCGGGCGGTTACGTTCGCCGCGACAACCCCAGACAGACGACGGCCCCCGGCCGGGAGTGGCATCCCGAACGAGGGCCTGACCGATCAGGAAGAAGCACCTTCCCGATGGCTGACCCGCAGTCTAACGCGCCCTCGTGCGCCGACGCCGGAACTCCGGCCTCCGGCGTGATCCACGTCCGCACCCGCCTCACCGCCGACTTCACGGTGATCTCCAACGCGCTCGCCCAGCGACGCGGCAGCGCGGTCACCGTCGGCGTCGCGGCATACATCTCCTCCCTCCCCGACGGCTCCTCCGTGACCATCAGCGCCCTCTGCGAGCACTTCAGCGAGGGCGAGATCCTCATCTCCCGCGCGCTCAAAGAACTCGAAACGGCCGGATACCTCGAACGCCGCCGCGAACGGACACCCTCCGGGCAGATCCGCACACGTACGTACTTCTACGACGTCCCCGGCGGTCACCCGGACCCCGACGGCCCGCCCGAGCCGCCGAAGCCGCCCCGGCCCCGCAAGCCGCGCGCAGTGGAGGCAGTGGAGAAGGCAGCGCCGCCGTCGAGCCCCGTCACCGAAGCTGTGGCCGCTCCTCCTCTCGCGGAGACCATGCCGTCCCTGTCGGAGGCGGACCCCAAAGCCGTCGCCGTTCTGACCTCCCTCCGCCGCGTCGATCCCCGTCTGGTCCTGTCCGAGCGGGAAGCCGTGCTGCTCGCGCCGGCCGTCGCCGAGTGGCTCGCGGCCGGGGTCGCCCCCTCCCAGATCACCGCACTGCTGACCGCACGGCTCCCTGACCACTTCCTGACCCGCCCGGCGCGCATCCTCGCCTTCCGCCTCCGTGAGACGCCGCTGCCCGCGCCCCCTCCTCGTCCGCTCGACGAGCACGCGCCGCGCCCGGCCGTCCTGCCCTTCCAGACCTGCGACGGCTGTGAACGGGCCTTCCGCGCCCCGGAAGCGGGACAGTGCCGTGAATGCCGACGCAAGAACCGGCTCCGTGCGGCCGGCTGAGCCGGTGGGCGGGTGTGTGACGGGAACTCGAATGGAACGCTAGATGTGCGACGATGCGAACCCCGATATCAGTAGGCGGTGGGGCATGGTGGACAGATTCACGGACGGACTCCTGACCCCCACGGAGACGGCCTCCTACCTTGAGATTCCCCAGTCGACCCTCGCGTCGTGGCTCAGAGGCAAGGCCGCCGGAGCGCCGCTGGTCCATCAAGTGGAGCCCACGCGCAAAGGCCAGCCCTCGGTACCCTTCATCGCGGTCGCCGAGGCGCACGTCCTCCGCTCCTTGCGGTCCCTTGGGCTCCGCATGAGCGAGATCAGGGAGGCCGCTGCCGCCGTACGGGACGCCTTCGACACCCCATACGGCCTCGTGTCCAAACGGATTGCGACGGACGGCGTGGACATCTTCGTCGAACACGGCCTCGGGGATCTGCGCAGGGCCCGAGACGGCCAGGCGCCCATCCAGGAAGTCGTCTCCGACTACCTTCGCTACCTGACGTGGGCACCCGACGACGACTTCCCTTCCTGCCTGCGGCTGCGGCAGTACCCGGAATCCGTCCCCGTCGTGATCGATCCGAGGTTCGGGCACGGTCGACCCGTCGTGGCGGCCAATCGCGTCCCGGTCGATGCGATCACCGATCTGTGGGAGGCCGGGGAAAGCGTCGAGGACATCGCGTACGACTTCGACATGACCCCTGCGCAAGTCGACGCCCTATGCCGTGCAGTGGTACGCCTTGTCGCCTGAATTCTTCCTCGACCGGAATCTGGGTCGTCGCGTCGCCGAGGGACTGAGGGCCTGCGGATGGACCGTTCACCGCATCGGGGACGTCTTCCCGGACGACGGACAGGACATCCCCGACGAGGAATGGATCACTCATGGTCTCGACCGGTCATGGGTTCCGCTCTCGAAGGACGGACGGATCAAGACGCGGGACCTGGAGATCCGCCCTGTCCTGGAGCGCGAGGCGGTGCTGTTCTACCTCGACAACCAACAGTTGCGCAGTGTGGAGATGGTCGAACGGCTCGTCGCACGCCGTGACGCGATCCATCTCGCGCTCGAGAAGGGCGGCCCGGCGGCTTACGCCGTACGACATGACCGTATCGAACGCACCTGGCCCTGACCGGACCAGAGGCTTCGACGCGTGCCTCCTCCGGGCCGGTGCCGCCCATACGGGTCAGGGAGACGCGCGCCGCTCGTGACCTCCCTCCTACGATGAGGCCGATGACCAGTCCCCGTGCCGCTCGGCAGTCCACGTGCCCGCCCTCGCGGCGGTGGCGGGGGCTGCTCGTGCTCGGGGTGCTGGCGGGGCTGCTCGGCATGCACGCCCTGGCGCCCGGCGGTCTCACACCGCGGCAGGCTCACGCGGTGGAGACGCACGCTCGCGGCATGGGCGCAGGCATGGGCATGGGCATGGGCATGGGCGCAGGCATGGGCATGGCGGACGCCGTCCTCATGTCCGGCGAGCACGCCCAGGACGGCTCGTGCGGCGGATGCCACGTGCAGCACGCGGACCCGACCTGCGCGTCGGGGGCCGTGAGTACGGGGCCGGGGGCGCCCTCGCTCGCGCCCGACCGCACCGCGGCCGCCGCGCACGCCGACGTCCCGCGCCCCCGCGCGGCGACGGGCCCGGACGGCGGGCGCGCCCCGCCGTCCCACGCCGAACTCCAAGTCCTGCGGATATAGAGCGCGCCCCGCGCCGCCCCGCCACCATGCGGCGGCCCGGCGCTCCGG
Organism: Streptomyces sp. NPDC020490; assembly: GCF_044335305.1. Classification (NCBI taxonomy): domain Bacteria; kingdom Bacillati; phylum Actinomycetota; class Actinomycetes; order Kitasatosporales; family Streptomycetaceae; genus Streptomyces; species Streptomyces sp. NPDC020490. The sequence continues at coordinate 85,880 of NZ_JBIRUY010000018.1, forward strand.
CACGGCTCAACCGACTTCAACCGCTTCCACTTCCGCAGGAGTTCACCCATGTCCAAAACCCCCCGCGGCTCCGTCCGCACGCGCGCCCGCCGCATCGCGCTGATCGCGGCCGGCGCCACCGCCGCGCTCGCCCTCTCCGGATGCGGCAGCAGCAACGCCTCCGACCAGTCCGCCGGGCACTCCGCCAGTCACTCCGCCGGGCACTCCGCCACCGCGAGCAGCGGTCAGGCCACCGCCGGGGCGCACAACGCCCAGGACGTCACCTTCGCGCAGGGCATGGTCCCGCACCACCAGCAGGCCATCGAGATGGCGCAACTCGCCGCCGACCGGGCCTCCTCCGCCCAGGTCAAGGACCTCGCCGCACGCATCGAGAAGGCGCAGGGGCCGGAGATCACCACCATGACCGGATGGCTGAATTCCTGGGGCGAGGAGGTGCCCGCCTCCGGCCACTCCATGTCCGCGATGCCCGGCATGACGCACGGTTCCATGCCCGGCATGATGAACACCGACGACATGGACAAGCTGCGCGGCATGTCCGGCAAGTCCTTCGACACCATGTTCCTGACCATGATGGTCGAGCACCACGAAGGCGCGGTCACGATGGCGACCACCGAGAAGGACAAGGGCCGGTACGGCGCCGCCACCGCCATGGCCGACGACATCATCACCACCCAGAAGGCCGAGATCGCCGAGATGAACAAGATGCTCGGCAAGAGCTGACGGCGGCCGGCGCAGGCGTCGGCGCAGGTGTCAGCGTCGGCGTCGGCGCAGGTGTCAGCGCTGGCGTCGGCGTCAGTTGTTCCACGTCTCGTCGTACGGGTCCGCGGGCGTCGGCACCGGCCGGGCCGAGGTGACCCGGAAGAACGGGACGGGACCGCCGTTGACGGGGTCGCGGGTGCGTTCCGCGGTGTACGTGCCCGTGACCTCCAGCCACCTGTCGGGTTGCAGGACCGGCGGGATGCGGCCGGTCAGGCCGATCTTGACCGGCTGGGCGTCGGCTGCGCAGCAGTTGAGGGCCATGCGGACCAGGTAGGGGCGGCCGGCCTGGTCCAGGGCGACGAAGCCGGTCACCTTGATCTCGCGGCCGTCGAGCAGGCGGCCGTGGTCGTAGACCGCGCGGCTCGCGTAGTCGACGACGCTGAGGCGGAGGGGGCCGGTGGCCGGCAGGGAGTCGTAGCCGTACGGCTGTTGCAGCGCCGTGCCGGTGCGCATGGCGCTGTACGAGCCCAGGGCCGGGGGTGCGACCAGGATCAGGGCGAAGAGGGGCAGGACCAGCAGCCAGGAGATCCGGGGTTCGCGGTGGGCGTGGCCCTCGCCGGGGACCTCTCCGTCTCCGTCTCCGTCCGCGGGCGCGTTCCCTCTCCCCCGCCGCCACTCGTACCACGCCGTCGCCGTCGCCGCCGCGATCAGCACCCCGCCCGACAGCAGCAGCAGCGGTTGCAGGCCCGCCTTGACGTAGCGCAGGTACAGGTCGGTGAGGCCGGCGTGCAGCAGGGCCGCGCCGGTGAGGAACAGGACCGCCGCCTGCGCCTGCCGGTTCACAGCAGCACCGCCCCGGTCAGGACCGCTCCGGCGATCGCGAGGGCGAAGGTGGCGGGGGCGAAGCGCAGGGCGAAGCCGCGGCCGAACGTGCCCGCCTGCATCGCGAACAGCTTCAGGTCGATCATCGGTCCGACCACGAGGAACGCCAGTTTGGCGGTGAGCGAGAACTGGGTCAGCGACGCCGCCACGAACGCGTCCGCCTCCGAGCAGATCGACAGCAGCACGGCCAGCACCGCCAGCGCCAGGACCGCGACCAGCGGGTTGTCCGCCGCCGAGCGCAGCCGGCTCGCCGGGGTCACCGCCTTCAGCGTCGCCGCGGCCATCGCGCCGACGACCAGGAAGCCGCCCGCGTGCATCACGTCGTGCCGGACCGAGCCCCAGAACGCCTCGCCCCTGCTCTGGCCGTCGTGGTGCGGTCGCCCCGGCGGGCGCAGCCAGTCCGTGCGGCCCAGGCGCTGCCACAGCCAGCCCATCACGCAGGCCACGAGCAGGCCGGCGGCGAAACGGGCCAGGACCATTTCGGGGTTGCGCGGGAAGGCGACCGCCGTCGCCGTCAGCACGATCGGGTTGATCGCCGGGGCGGACAGCAGGAAGGCCAGCGCGGCGGCCGGGGTGACGCCCCGTCGGACCAGCGCGCCGGCGACCGGCACGGACGCGCACTCGCAGCCGGGCAGCACCGCGCCCGCCAGCCCGGCCACCGGGACCGCGAGCGCGGGGCGGGCGGGCAGCGCGCGGGCGAAGAACGACGGCGGCACGAACACGGCGATCGCCGCCGACAGCAGCACGCCGAGCACCAGGAAGGGCAGCGCCTGCACCAGCACGGCGACGAACACCGTCATCCAGCTCTGCATCACCGGCGCCGACAGCGCCCCGCGGACGGGTCCCTGCCCCAGCACCAGCAGGAGCAGAACCATGGTCAGCAGCAGCGGCGACCGCGATTCGGACCGCCGCCCCTCCGGGCGTCCGGCGTCCGCCTCCGCGTCCGCGTCCGTGTCCGGCGGTGCTGCTTTGGTGATGGCCATGGGCGGGGTACCTCCGGTGCTGCGGAAGGGCGCGGTTTCCCTCTCCTCGCTTACGGCCGGGCGGTGGCGGCCGTTCAGCGGACCGGACCGGCGCCGGTGGAACCTGCCCTGCCGGTAAGGCAGTCTGTCTGTTCGTGGGGAGCGTTCCGAATCAGGGTGGACCGAGCGCGGACGCCGGCGCGCACATGGTGGTGTGCGGGGACGACGGGCTGGCGCACCGGCTGGCCGCCGAACTCAGAGGTGTCTACGGCGAGCAGGTGACGCTGGTCGTGCCGCCCTCCGAACGCGGTGCGCGGCAGCGGGCGGTCGGGCGGGCGCGGGCGACGACGGCCGCGCTGCTGGACCGGGTGAGCGCGGCCGTGAACCGGGCCGGCGGCAACGGCGAACCCGCCGACGGCGAGCGCGTCGTGGAGGCCGCCGAGCCGACCGAGGCCGCGCTGGGCGAGGCGGGCGTGGCACGGGCCGCCGCGCTGGCGCTGGTGTACGACGACGACGAGACCAACATCCGTGCCGCCCTCACCGCCCGGCGCCTCAACCCCAGGCTGCGGCTCGTACTGCGGCTCTACAACCGGCGGTTGGGGCAGCACATCGAGGAACTCCTCGACCAGGCGGCCGCGTTGGCCACCCGTGACGCGCACGGCGACGCGTCGACCACCGTGCTGTCCGACGCCGACACGGCGGCGCCCGCGCTGGTCGCCACCGCCGTCGCCGGCACCAGCAAGGTCGTACAGACCGACGGGCTGCTGCTGCGGGCCGTGGAACGGCAGCCGCCGGGGCCCGGGCAGGTGGCCGATCCGGGGCTGGCCACGCTGGCGCTGCTGTCCGCGGAAGGCGGCGAGAGCGGGGAGGAGCAGGGGCCGCGGCTGCTGCCCGACGCGGCGGAGGTGCGGAACGCGACCGGACGCGGGACCGTCGTGCTGCAACAGGTGGCGTACGCCGGGCCGTCGCTGCCGCCCGCGCGCGGCGCGGTGCCGTTCGCGTCGCTGTTCTCACGGCGGCTGCGGTGGTCGCTGGCGGGACTCGTGGGGTGCGTGGTCGCGCTCGCGGTGGCGCTGTCGGTGGTGACCGGGATGCATCCGCTGACCGCGGGCTACCTGACGCTGCTCGACCTGTTCGCCATCGACGACCCGGCGATCGGGCAGTCCGTCGGGCGGAAGATCCTGCAACTGCTGTCCGGGCTGGTCGGGTTGCTGCTGCTGCCGGTGCTGCTGGCCGCGGTGCTCGAGGCGCTGGGCACCTTCCGGACCGCGTCCGCGCTGCGCAGGCCGCCGCGCGGGCTGAGCGGGCACGTGGTGCTGCTCGGGCTGGGGAAGATCGGCACGCGGGTGCTGACCCGGCTGCGGGAGCTGCAGATCCCGGTGGTGTGCGTCGAGGCCGACCCGGAGGCGCGGGGCCTGGCGACGGCGCGGCGGCTGCGGGTGCCGGTGGTGCTGGGGGACGTCACGCAGGAGGGCGTCCTGGAGGCCGCCAAGATCCACCGGGCGCACGCGCTGCTCTCGGTGACCAGTTCCGACACGACGAACCTGGAGGCCGCGCTGTACGCGCGGTCCGTGCGGCCCGACCTGCGCGTCGTGCTCCGGCTGTACGACGACGACTTCGCGACCGCCGTGTACCGCACCCTGCGGGCCGCCCATCCGCGGGCGTCCACCCGCAGCCGCAGCGTGTCCCACCTGGCGGCGCCCGCTTTCGCCGCCGCGATGATGGGACGGCAGATCCTCGGGGCCATCCCGGTCGAACGGCGGGTGCTGCTGTTCGCGGCCGTGGACGTGGCCGGGCACCCGCAGTTGGAGGGGAAGACGGTCGCGCAGGCGTTCCGGGCCGGGGCCTGGCGGGTGCTGGCGCTGGACACGGCCGTCTCCGGCGGCCGCCGGGAGGAGCCCGCGGCCGAGGAGGCGTACGAGGACGTGCGCGGGCCGGGGGTGTCGGGGCTGGTGTGGGACCTGCCCGACACCTACGTCCTGCACGGCACGGACCGGGTGGTCCTGGCCGCCACCCGCCGCGGACTGGCGGAACTACTGGGCCGCCGCCCACCGGACCGCACACCCCCGGCAACCACCACACCCCGGCCCCGCCCGTAACCGGACCCCCGCACCGGCCCCGGCCCGCGCCCCGGCCGCCCTGCGCACCCCGGCCGCCCTGCGCGGCCCGACGGCCGGGCCCCGCCCGCGCCCCCGAACACACGCAGCCTCACCCGCCCGCAGGTCCGGCAGTCGCCACCGCCCGGCGACGGGCCGACCCGCGCGGGTCACGCCCCCGGCCGACGCACCGCCGCCCCCGGCCTCGAACGGACGCCGCGCGCGGACCGGCGCCCCCGGTCGCTCACTCGGCCGCGCTCCCCTGGCGCCCCGCGCCGCTCCGGGCCGCCCCTGAGCACCCGAACGCGTGGCTTCGCCCGCCCGAGAGGCAGGCCGTCGGAGGCGGGTGGCGACGGCCGGCCCGCCCGCATCTCACCCATGGCCGCCCTGTGCGGCCGTGGGCAACACAGCGTTCGGGCGCTCCTCGAAGCGCCCGAACGCGTGGCCTCACCCCGGCCGGGGGGCCGGCAGTCGCCGCTGTCGGCGGGTGGCGGCTGCCGGACCGCGGGTCGTCGGCGCCGGCCGGCGTGCCGGCCCGCGTCCCCGGGGTCGGGTCACTTCAGGTGGCGTTCCGCAAACTCCAGTTCCAGGCGTACCTGCTTGATGCGTTCGTCCACCACCAGTGAGCCGTGACCGGCGTCGTAGCGGTACACCTCGTGGACCGCGCCGCGGGCCTCCAGGCGCTTGACGTAGTTCTCGATCTGGCGGATCGGGCAGCGCGGGTCGTTGACGCCGGCCGAGATGTAGACCGGGGCCTCGACCCGGTCGACGTAGGTGAGCGGGGAGGACGCCTCGAAGCGCTCGGGCACCTCTTCCGGGGTGCCGCCCAGCAGGGTGCGGTCCATCGCCTTCAGCGCTTCCATCTCGTCGTGGTACGCCGTGACGTAGTCGGCGACCGGCACCGCCGCGATGCCCAGCGCCCAGGCGTCGGGCTGGACGCCGAGGCCGAGGAGGGTGAGGTAGCCGCCCCAGGAACCGCCGGTGAGGATCAGCCGGGAGGGGTCGGCGAGGCCGGAGTCCACCGCCCACTCCCGCACCGCCGCGATGTCCTCCAGCTCGATCAGGCCGACGCGGTGCTTCAGGGCGTCGGTCCAGGCGCGGCCGTAGCCCGTGGAACCGCGGTAGTTGACGCGGACCACCGCGTAGCCGTGGTCGACCCAGGCCGCCGGGGCGGCCGCGAAGGCGTCGCTGTCGTGCCAGGTCGGCCCGCCGTGGATGTCGAAGACCGTGGGCAGCGGGCCCGTCGCGCCGGCCGGCTTCTGCACCAGGGCGTGGATGCGGCCGCCGGGGCCCTCCACCCACACGTCCTCCACCGGCACCGAGCCCGGCGACTTCATGCCGGGCGGGTCGAGGACGACCCGGCCCGTCGTCGAGCGGACCGCCGGCGGCTCGGCGGCCGACGACCACAGGTACTCCACGCTGCCGTCGGGGCGGGCCGTCGCCCCGGACACCGAACCGGGCGGGGTCGGGACCTTCTCCAGCACGCGGCTCGCCAGGTCGTAGCGGAACAGCTCGCTGCGGGCCTCGAAGCTGTGGACGACGAGCAGCCCGGTGCCGTCCGGGTACCACTCGGCGCTCACGTCACCGGGCAGCTCCAGGACCAGGTCGGTCTCCTCGCCGGTGGCCACGTCCCACACCAGGGGCTCCCAGCGGCCCCGGCGCTGGTGGCCGACGAGCAGGCGGGTGTCGCCCGCGACCGGCGCGAAGCCCAGGACCTCCAGGCCCAGCTCCTCGGTGCCGCCCTTGGTGTCGTCGAGCTCGGCGACCGGCGTGCCGTCGGGGCGCAGGACGCGCAGCGCGGAGTGCATCGCGTCGCCGTGCTCGGTGTGCTCGACGGCGATCAGGGTGCCGTCGTGGGAGAGGTCGCCGACGCCCGCCGACTCGCGGTGCCGGTAGATCTGCACCGGCGGCTCGCCCGTGCGCGCCAGGTGGATCGTGGTGCCGTCCTCGTCGGTGGAGCGGCCGACCACCGCGGTGCGGCCGTCCCTGCCCAGGGCCAGGCCCGCGGGATAGGAGGCGTCCAGGCCCGGTGTCGCGGGCTCGTCGGCGCCGCCGGTGAACGGCTGCCTGCGCCAGACGCCGAACTCGTCGCCGTCCTTGTCGTCGAACCACCAGATCCAGGCGCCGTCCGGGGAGAGCACGCCGTCCGTCGTGCCGTTCGGCCGGTCGGTGACCTGGCGCTGCTCGCCCGTGGAGCGGTCCCAGGCGTACAGCTCGTACGTCCCCGTCGCGTTCGACACGAACAGGGACCGGTCGGGCGCGTCCTCCGCCCAGTGCGGGAGCGACACCCGCGGCGCGCGGAAGCGCCTCTCCCAGTCCGGCATCTGCTCGATCGGTTCCTGCTGGTCCTGCTGGTCCCGCTGATCCGGCGCGGCCGACCCGTTGCTCTCAGTCATGGCCCCATACTGCCCGCCCGGCCCGGAAATCCGCTGGCCCGATCCTCAGCCTGTGGACAACTTGCACCGATCGCTTACCCGAACCGGTCCCGGCCGACCCGGACCGGCCGGCAGCGAACCCCCGCGGTCCGGCCGCGCGCGGCGGAGCCGTACCGTTGGAGGCGTGTACCGGTTTCTGCTGACGCCCCGCTGGTGGGGGATCAACGTCTTCGTGCTGCTCGCCATCCCCTTCTGCGTCTTCATGGGGTCGTGGCAGCTGAGCCGGTTCGAGGACCGGGTCCAGGACCACCGGGACGCGACCACGCAGGCCGCCCGGGCCGAGCGGGAGGCGCCCCGCCCGCTGGCCGAGCTGCTGCCGGTGACCAAGGCGACCTCCGGCAAGCAGGCCACCGCGACCGGGCGGTACGACGAGCAGCTGCTCGTGCCGGGCCGCGAGCTGGACGGCAGGCAGGGCTTCTACGTACTGACCATGCTGCGCACCGACGGCGGCAAGGCGCTGCCCGTGGTGCGGGGCTGGCTGCCCGGCACCGCGGACGCCGCCAAGGCGCCCCGCCCGCCGAAGGGCCAGGTCACCGTCACCGGCGCGCTGCAGGCGTCCGAGACGCCCGGCGACAACGGGGTCAGCGCGCAGGGCGGCCTGCCGGCCGGGCAGACCGCGGCGATCAGCTCGGCCTCGCTGGTGAACCTGGTGCCGTACGGCGTGTACGACGCCTGGGTCACCCTGCGCACCGCGGACTCCGGGATGAAGGCCGTGCCGGCGACGGCGCCGTCCGGCACGGGGCTGGACCTGAAGGCGTTCCAGAACCTCGGTTACACCGGCGAGTGGTTCGTCTTCGCCGGGTTCGTGGTGTTCATGTGGTTCCGGCTGCTGCGGCGCGAGCTGGAGTTCGCGCGGGACGCGGCGATGGGGCTGGCCCCGGAGGACGAGGAAGCGGGCGTGACGGTGTGACCCACGCCCGCTTCCCTCACCGGCATCAAGACCAATCCCCGCGCCGCGGGGTCCCGCGTCACGAGCCTGCCAGCAGCCCCGTGTAGTACACCGTCCCCGCGCAGGCGCCGGACACCGTCTCCGAGACCGAGGGCGCTCCGGCCTGCGCCGTGTGGGTCACCACGACGCTGCCGTCCGCCGTGCCGTCCTCCGTGAGCAGCTGGGTCGTCACGCCGCTGTCCGTGCCGGTGGTCGTGGCGCCGGAGGTGGTGCCGACGTCCTGGCTGGGGCTCGGGTCGGGCGAGGGGGCGCCGGTGCCGCCGTCGGTGGAGCCGTTGGAGGGGCAGGTCTCCGAGGGCACCCAGGCGAACTTCACCGCGTAGGCGGCGCCGGGCTGGAGCACCAGCGTGGCGGTCTCGGTGGACGGGTCGGGCAGGCCCGTCGCCGCGTCCCCGGCCGCGTGCCGGGCGGTGCCGATCCGGGCGGGGTCGGCGGCGCCCAGCGCGCTCGCGCCCACCGAGCCGGGGCCGTCGACGGTGCAGGCGGTGGCGGAGACGTTGGCCACACGGAAGCCGCCGTAGACCGTGCCCGTGGAGTCGGGGGCGGTGGCCGCGTCGGTGGTGGTGCCGAGCTGGTCGGACGTGCACACCGGGGCGTCCGCGAGGCCGGTGGCCGCCGGGTCGGCGCCGGCGCTGCTGCCGCTGCCGGGGCCGGTGCCCTTGGTCTTGCCGTCGCCCGCGTCGCCGTTCTTGTCCTTGTCCGGGGTCTTGCCGGAGTCGTCGCCGGCCGAGCTGTGTCCGTCGTCGGTGTTCTTGCCCTGTCCGGCGCCGCCCTGTGCCTGCGAGGCCTGGCCGGCGACGGACGGGTTGACGTCGGACCCGGTGGAGTTGGAGACGTGCACCAGGGCCGGGACGGCCGTGCCGATGAACAGGGCCGCGGCGGCCATGCCGACGGCGGCCTGCCGCTTGCGTGCCCGGCGTGCGGGCACCGCCCGCCGCAGGTGCTCCAGTGTGCCGTCGCGGGGCTCCACCGACTGCACAGCCTGGTGCAGCATGCTGCGCAGATCCAGCTCGTCCGAGTCGAGCCCGTCCAGGCTCTGTTCGTCGGGGCCGTCGTTCACAGTTCCGTTCCCAGCGTGCGATTGCGTGTCGTTGTGCGGGTGCTTCCCCGTGGGCTCGTGCCATGCGTAGGGCTCGTGGCGCTCGTGGGAGCCGCCTCCCCGGCCTGCGCGGTTCATGCCGGCGCCTCCATCGCGATGCGGAGGGCGGCGATGCCACGGGAGCCGTACGCCTTGACCGAGCCGAGCGATATCCCGAGCGTCTCGGCGACCTGGGCCTCGGTCATGTCCGCGAAGTAGCGCAGCACCAGGACCTCGCGCTGGCGGCGCTGCAGGCCCTTCATCGCCTTGATCAGGGAGTCGCGCTCCAGCTGGTCGTACGCGCCCTCCTCGGCGCTCGCCATGTCCGGCATCGGCTTCGACAGCAGCTTGAGGCCGAGGATGCGGCGGCGCAGGGCCGAGCGGGACAGGTTGACGACCGTCTGCCGCAGGTAGGCGAGCGTCTTCTCCGGGTCGCGGACGCGCTTGCGCGCCGAGTGCACCCGGATGAAGGCCTCCTGCACGACGTCCTCGCAGGAGGCGGTGTCGTCGAGCAGGAGCGCCGCGAGACCGAGCAGCGAGCGGTAGTGCGCCCGGTAGGTCTCGGTGAGGTGGTCGACGGTGGTACCTGCCGCCACGGTGTCGTCGGCGCCGTCACGCTGACTCGGGATGCGGGCGGGCCGCGCTGCGGGCATGCGGGCGATCACCGGCATGCCGCCGGGCGCACCGGCCGGCCGGGGCCGCAGGGGGCGCCGCGGCGGCCGTAGGGCCGCGGTGTGCGTCGCCGCGGGGATGTCGAGTACCTCTGCCACGCCTGTTGGACACGTTCACCCCCGTGAGGGTTGTACGTGCCGAGCGTCACTTTCGCTTCGGGCGGCTCCATCGGCCGCCCGTTTTCAGGCAGCACGGCTGACCGTGCGTCAAACGCCCTCATGCCTACCCGCTCTTCCCCTATAGCCTGAATGGCCCGGGCGTCCCCACGCCCGGCCACGCATCCCGCACCCCCGAAGGGCGTTCGCAAAGACGCTCCCCGCCCTTCGCGCGGTTGCGAAGGGCGGGGAGGGAAATCTTCGGACGCCGGGAGCTCCCACTTCAAGTGGTCCGGACCACTGCCCGGCTCACATCGAACTCACAGATCCTACAAACCGATTCCGGAATGGCCAGGACTTTTCCCGTCCGCACCCGCGCGGACCGCGGTTGTGCCGCCCGGCGGACGTCACGTCAGCTCGGCCGCCACCAGTTCCGCGATCTGCGCGGTGTTGAGCGCCGACCCCTTGCGGAGATTGTCGCCGCAAACGAAGAGTTCGAGCGCGGTGGGGTCGTCGAGGGCCCGGCGGACCCGGCCCACCCAGGTCGGGTCGGTGCCCACGACGTCGGCCGGCGTGGGGAACTCCCCGGCGGCCGGATCGTCGCAGAGGACGACCCCGGGGGCGGTGGCGAGGATCTCCCGCGCCTTGTCGACGGTGACCTCGACCTCGAAACGGGCGTGCACCGTCAGCGAGTGCGTGGTGATCACCGGCACCCGCACACAGGTCACCGCCACCGGCAGGGCGGGCAGGCCGAGGATCTTGCGGGTCTCGTCCCGCACCTTCATCTCCTCCGACGACCAGCCGTCCGCGCGCACCGAACCGGCCCACGGCACGACGTTCAGCGCGACCGGCTCCGGGAAGGGCCCGGTGTCGTCGCCGACGGCCCGCCGCACGTCCCCGGGGCTGGTGCCCAGCTCCGTGCCGGCGACCAGCGCGAGCTGCCGGCGCAGCGTCTCCACCCCGGCCCGCCCGGCCCCGCTGACCGCCTGGTACGAGGAGACGACCAGCTCGCGCAGCCCGAACTCGGCATGCAGCGCCCCCAGGGCGACGATCATCGACAGGGTCGTGCAGTTGGGGTTGGCGATGATCCCGCGCGGGCGCCTGCGCACCGCGTGCGGATTGACCTCGGGCACGACCAGCGGCACGTCGGCGTCCATCCGGAAGGCGCCGGAGTTGTCGACCACCACCGCGCCCCGGGCGGCGGCGAGCGGCGCCCACCGCGCGGCGACCTCGTCCGGCACGTCGAACATGGCGACGTCGACGCCGTCGAAGACCTCCTCGGTGAGCGCGGTCACCTCGACCTGCTCGCCGCGCACGGCCAGCTTGCGGCCGGCCGAGCGGGGCGAGGCGATCAGACGGATCTCGCCCCAGATGTCCGCATGCTGGGACAAGATCTCGAGCATGACCGTGCCGACGGCCCCGGTCGCCCCCACGACCGCGAGCGTCGGCTTGCCGGTCGGCGCCATCAGCGGCCCGTGCCTCCGTAGACGACGGCCTCGTCGGTGTCGGAGTCGAGCCCGAAGGCGGTGTGCACGGCGCGGACGGCGTCGGGCACGTCGTCCTTGCGGGTCACCACCGAGATACGGATCTCGGATGTCGAGATCAGCTCGATGTTCACGCCCGCGTCGGACAGCGCCTCGAAGAAGGAGGCGGTGACGCCCGGGTTGGTCTTCATTCCCGCGCCGACCAGGGAGATCTTGCCGATCTGGTCGTCGTAGCGCAGCGAGTCGAAGCCGATCGCGGTCTTCGCCTTCTTCAGCGCGTCGATGGCCTTGCGGCCCTCGGTCTTGGGCAGCGTGAAGGAGATGTCCGTCAGGCCGGTGGAGGCGGCGGACACGTTCTGCACGACCATGTCGATGTTGATCTCGGCGTCGGCGATCGCGCGGAAGATCGAGGCGGCCTCGCCCGGCTTGTCCGGCACACCGACGACCGTGATCTTGGCCTCGGAGGTGTCGTGCGCGACACCGGAGATGATGGCCTGCTCCACCTTCTTGTCCCCTTGCTCGATCGGCTCGCTGCTGACCCACGTGCCCTGGAGCCCGCTGAAGGAGGAGCGGACGTGGATCGGGATGTTGTAGCGGCGGGCGTACTCCACACAGCGGTGGAGCAGCACCTTGGACCCGGAGCTGGCGAGCTCCAGCATGTCCTCGAAGGAGATCCAGTCGATCTTCTTCGCCTTCTTCACCACGCGCGGGTCGGCGGTGAACACGCCGTCGACGTCGGTGTAGATCTCGCACACCTCGGCGTCGAGGGCGGCCGCGAGCGCGACGGCGGTGGTGTCGGAACCGCCACGGCCGAGCGTGGTGATGTCCTTCTTGTCCGCGCTCACGCCCTGGAAGCCGGCGACGATGGCGATGTTGCCCTCGTCGAGGGCCGTGCGGATGCGGCCGGGCGTGACGTCGATGATCCGGGCTTTGTTGTGGACCGAGTCGGTGATGACGCCCGCCTGGCTGCCGGTGAACGACTGGGCCTCGTGCCCCAGGTTTTTGATCGCCATGGCCAGCAGTGCCATGGAGATGCGCTCTCCCGCGGTCAGCAGCATGTCGAACTCGCGCCCGGCAGGCATCGGCGACACCTGCTCCGCGAGATCGATCAGCTCGTCCGTCGTGTCGCCCATCGCGGAAACGACCACGACCACCTGGTGGCCGTTCTTCTTCGCTTCCACGATCCGCTTGGCGACGCGCTTGATGCCCTCGGCATCGGCTACGGAGGAGCCTCCGTACTTCTGCACGACAAGGCCCACGTGCGCTCCTCGCTAGGTCTTCCTCTGTCGGCTCAGTCTAACGAGCGTCCGAAATTCCCTGCCGCGATATCGCATCGTGAGACATCGGGCCGCCCGTCCCGGACGGGCACATGCCCAGGAGGGAGGGGAGCCACGCGGAGAAGTGGGACGCGTCACAAGAGGTGTCGCAGGACGCGTCCCGGGGCGTGTCGCCAGGCGTGTCGCGGGTGGTGCCGGGCGTGTCGCGCGCGGTGGCAGGCGTGTCGCGGGCGGTGGCAGGCGTGTCGCAGGCGGTGCCGGGCGCGGAGGGCTACTTCAGCGGGCGCACGCCCAGGGGACCGCCGATCTCCTCCGCCATCACCCGGCCGGCCTCGAACTCCAGGGTCTCGTCGCCCACGCCCTGGTCGGTGTCCAGGCCGTCCAGCTCCGCCAGGGGCTGGTCCAGGCGGACGTGGGCGAGGACGGAGTGCAGGGCACGCAGGGTCCCGGAGGCCGTGGCGCCCCAGTTGGAGAAGTAGGAGAACTGCCACCACCACAGCGCCTCGGTGACGCGGCCCGCGCGGTAGTGGGCCATGCCGTGGCGCAGGTCGGTGATGACGTCGGCCAGGTCGTCGGAGATGCGGGCCGGCACCGGGGCCTTGCGGGGCTCGTAGGGGTCGAAGACCTCCGAGTAGACGTCGACCGGGTCCAGCAGCCGGGCGAGGTTCTCGCGGAGCTCGTCCACGTCCGGTTCCGGGCCGAGGTCGGGCTCGTAGCGCTCCTCCGGCACGATGTCCTCGTGCGCGCCGAGCCGGCCGCCGGCCAGCAGCAGCTGGGAGACCTCCAGCAGGAGGAAGGGGACCGCCGAGCCCGGCTCGTCGCCCTTCGCCACCTCGGTGACGGCCACCAGGAAGCTCTCGACCTGGTCGGCGATCTGGACCGCGAAGTCGTCCGGTTCGTGCGCCGTGGAGTGCAGCGTGGCCTCGGACAGCGTGGCTCCGGACAGCGTGGCGTCAGTCATCTCAGACATCTAGGAGTCGTCTCCCCTCGAAGGCGCGTCCGAGGGTCACCTCGTCCGCGTATTCCAGGTCGCCACCCACCGGGAGGCCGCTGGCCAGGCGGGTGACCTTCAGGCCCATGGGCTTGATCATGCGGGCGAGGTAGGTGGCGGTCGCCTCGCCCTCCAGGTTCGGGTCCGTGGCCAGGATCAGCTCCGTGACCGTCCCGTCGGCCAGCCGCGCGAGGAGTTCCCGGATCCGCAGGTCGTCCGGGCCCACACCTTCGATGGGGCTGATCGCCCCGCCGAGGACGTGGTACCGGCCGCGGAACTCGCGGGTGCGCTCGATCGCCACGACGTCCTTGGGCTCCTCGACCACGCAGATCACCGACGGGTCGCGGCGGGCGTCACGGCAGATGTTGCACAGCTCCTCCTGCGCCACGTTGCCGCAGGCCGCGCAGAAGCGGACCTTCGCCTTGACCTCCAGGAGGGCCTGCGCCAGCCGCCGTACGTCCGTCGGTTCCGCCTGCAGGATGTGGAAGGCGATCCGCTGGGCGCTCTTGGGACCCACGCCGGGCAGCCGCCCCAGCTCGTCGATGAGGTCCTGGACCACGCCTTCGTACAACGGACTGCCGTCCTTCCTGGGGTGCCTTACGGTACGTACGGTAGTTGGCCGCGGCCCCGGTTAGAAGGGCAGCCCGGGGATACCGCTGCCGCCGCCCAGGCCCTGGGCGAGCGGGCCGAGCTTCTGCTGCTGCAGCGTCTGCGCGTTCTCGTTGGCCGCGTGGACCGCCGCGACGATCAGGTCGGCGAGGGTCTCGGTGTCCTCCGGGTCCACCGCCTTCGGGTCGATCTTCAGGGCGCGGAGTTCTCCGGCGCCGGTGACCGTGGCCTTCACCAGACCGCCGCCGGCCTGGCCGTCGACCTCGGTCCGCGCCAGTTCCTCCTGCGCGCTCTGCAGGTCCTGCTGCATCTTCTGGGCCTGCTGCAGCAGTTGCTGCATGTTCGGCTGGCCACCACCGGGGATCACGATCAGCTCCTTGTCCGCACAGGGTCTTGCCGTCCGCCCCGAGCCTACGCGGTCCGCGCACGCACCGCCCCGGCACTCTTTCGGGTGAGTGGATTCCGAGTCCTATACCTGATCAAGACCCTCTTACGGGCGGAAAGGAGGAGAAAGACGCCTCTTCGCCACCCATTGGGCGGTAGGAAGGGTCCGGCGCGTCAGCAACACGCGTCACGGTGTCAGGCGACGTTCGCTCGGGACCGGCGGGTCCGGGACCGGCAGGGTCCGGGACCGGCGGGTTCGGATCAGTAGGGAGTGCCGGGTGGGTCAGCCGGAGATGCAGCCCGAGGGTCCGTCTCAGGACGAGCGGGGCGAAGGGCCCGCCGGGCTGCGGCCGGGCGACCAGACCGGGCGGCCCTTTCCCGTCGGGGACTGGGGGGAGCCCGCGGAGCGGCTGCACGAGCTGTACCGCTGGGCGGAGCGCGGCGCGCTGGAGACGGCGGCCTGGTACCTCGCCGACCGGGTCGGCAAGCGGCGGGCGGCGCGGGCGCTGCGGGCGGGCGCCGCGGCGGGCGCGGTCACCGGGGCCGCGCTGCCGCTGCTGGACCTGACCGGGTGGGCCGACGGGGCGGCCGTGTGGGGGTATCCGGCGTTGCTGCTGGCGGTGGCGTGCGTGGCCCTGGACCGGGTCTTCGGGTTCACCTCGGGCTGGATGCGGGACGTGGCGACCGCGCAGGCCGTGCAGCGGCGGCTGCAGGTGCTCCAGTTCGACTGGGCGTCGGAGAACGTGCGGGAGGTGCTCGGTCCGGCGGAGGGCACGGCGAGCGAGGCCGCCGAGCGGTGCCTGGGGGTGCTGCGCCGGTTCTCGGAGGACGTGGCGGAGCTGGTGCGCATTGAGACAGCGGGCTGGATGGTGGAGTTCCGCACCGGCCCGGCGCCCATGAGCATCCAGTCGGCGGCCACGCCCGGCGGGCGGCCGGAGCCGGTGAACGGCCAGGCGCGTTTCCCGCTGCCGCCCGGAGCGGCGAGCGCCCGCCCCAACATGCCCCGCCAGCGCCCGCCCGAGCCCCGCTGACACGGGGCTGGCAGGCCGGCCGCGGGTGGGCCGGCTCTGGATGAGCCGGCTCTGGACGGGCCGGCCGCCGGTGGGCTGGTCGAGGGGGAGCCAGTCAGGGCGAGCCGGTCAGGGGGAGCCGGTCACTGCTTGGTGTACGTCAGCGACTCGCCGTTGCTCGTGTTCACGCGGTCCAGCGTGCCGTCCGGCCGCAGCGTGATCTCGGTGGCGCCGCCGGGTGAGCAGGAGCCGGAGTCGCCGCCGGAGGTCACGGTGGACGGGCCGATCTCCAGCGGTCCGCCGTCGGCCGGCTGCTCGCTGAGCGCGGCCTGGAACACGCAGTGGTAGTCGCCGCTGCTGGTGGGCCCGTCGGCGGTCAGGGACAGCACCGTGTCGCCCACCTCGCCCTGCTGGATGGTCAGGCGCCGGGTGTGCTCGCCGTCGGCGTTGGTGATCGTGGCGGTCCAGGTGCCCAGGTAGCCGGCCGGGATCGTGCCGTCCGGCGAGACGGAGTCGGATGCGGAGGGGGACGGCGACGCGGTCGTCGGCGTCGGCGTGGGCGTGGTCGGACCGGGCGTGGGGGACGCGCTGCTGGTGGGCGGCGGTGAAGGCTTGTCGTCGGCCTGGTCGTCGCCGCCGTTCAGGAGGGCGTAGACCGTGCCGCCGGCGCCGAGCGCGACCACCAGGGCGATCGCGACCAGGGCCGCGGTGGAGCGGCCGTTCCGGCGCGGGGGCTCCGGCGGGGCGCCCGCGCCGGAGCCCGACGACGGGCCGTACGGCGGGGTGGGCCCGTACGGCGGGGTGGGCCCGTACGGCGGGGTGGGCCCGTACGGCGGGGTGGGCCCGTTCGGCGGGGTGGAGCCGAGCGCGCCGTAGGCGGCCGGGGACTGCTGCGGGTAGCCGTAGGCGCCGGGCTGCTGCTGGGGATGGCCGTAGGCGCCGGGCTGCTGGGGGTAGCCGTAGCCCTGGGACTGGGGGTGCTGCTGGGGAGCGCCGTAGGCGGGGTGCGCGGGCGCGGACGGGGTCGTCCGGCCGGCGGCCATCGTCGGGAGGTGGTTCAGCGGCGCCCCGTCGCCCGGCCGTCCCGGCGGGGGCGGGACCGCGAACGGCCCCGGCTGCGACGTCGACTGTGGCTGCGACGTCGACTGTGGCTGCGGCACCGGCGCCGGGCCGCCGTGGGCGCCGTCGGCGCCGACGGAGGCGGCAGCGGCGGCTGCGGCGGCGGCTGCGGCGTCTTCGCCGGCGGCGGTGAGGGGAGCGGGCCCGGGCCCGGGGTCCGGGTCGGTGGTCCCGGGCTTGCGGAGCGAGATCTCCGCCGTCCGCTGCGGGTCCTCCGAGTCCAGCAACTGCACCGCGTGCCGTCCGAGTTGGGCGACCAGCGCGCCCGGCAGCCACGGGTCCCGCGACCGCCCGTCCGAGACGGTGTCGTCGGCCCCGGTGCGGCTGAGGATCCGGTCCAGCGTCGGACGGGCCGCGGGGTCCTTCTTCAGGCAGTCCCGCACCAGGTCGGCGATCCCCTCGGGCACGCCCTCAAGGTCCGGCTCCTCCTCGGCGATGCGGAACATCAGGGCGTGCACCCCGCTGTTGGCGGCGCCGAAGGGGAGGCGGCCGGTGGCGGCGTAGGCCAGCACGGACCCGAGGCAGAAGACGTCGCAGGCCGGGGTGATCCGGTCGCCGCGCACCTGCTCGGGCGCCATGAAGCCGGGCGAGCCGACGAGCGCGCCGGTGCGGGTGAGCCCGCCGTCGGTCACGGTCTCCATGGCCCGCGCGATGCCGAAGTCGATGACCCGGGGCCCGTCGATGGTCACCAGCACGTTGGACGGCTTCAGGTCGCGGTGCACGATCCCGGCGGCGTGGATGTCCCGCAGCGCGTGCGCGAGCCCGGCGGCGAGGATGCGCACCGACCGCTCGGGCAGCGCCCCGTGGTCGTGCCCGACGACCTGCTGGAGGCTCGGCCCGGCGACGTACCCGGTGGCGACCCACGGCACGGGCGCCTCGGTGTCGGCGTCCAGCACCGGCGCCGTCCAGTGGCCGCCGACCTGCCGCGCGGCCTGCACCTCCTGCCGGAACCGGGCCCGGAACTCCTCCTGCGCGGCCAGTTCCTCGCGCACCAGCTTCACGGCGACGGTACGCCCGCGGTCCGACCGCGCCAGATACACGTACCCCATGCCGCCGGCGCCGAGCCGCGCCAGCAGCCGGTACGCGCCTATCCGCTGCGGATCCCCCGCCTGCAGCTTCTCCATCGCAGGCCCTCCCCCGTGCCGCCCCTGTGCAACGGCCCCCACGATAGTGCGGCCGTCCCGGGCGGCGGGGCGGGGCCGTCTCTACGGTTCCGTAACAGGAGTGCCGAGCCGGTCGAGCACCTCGGACAGCCGTTCCAGCGCCCGTACGGCGTCGGCGAGGCCGGCCTGCCCGAAGGCCTCCGCCAGCCGGTCGGCGAAGGCGGCGTGGCCGGGGCCGATCCGCCCGACCGCGGCCCGCCCCGCCTCGGTGGGCGCGAGGAGCTTGGCGCGGCGGTGGGCGGGGTTGGGCCGGTACTCGGCGAGTCCCCGCTCGACGAGCAGGTCGGCGACGCGCTGGACGCTCTGCCGGGTGATGCCCATCGCGCGGGCGACCGCGGAGACGGGCAGCGGCTCGGCGAGGACCGCGCCGAGCACCTGCCACCAGGCGGCGGTCAGCCCGGCCGGCCGCGCCAGTTCCTCGGCGACGGCGAGGAACTGGCCGTTGAGCCGGAACACCCCGAGGGCGCCGCGGCTGAGCAGTTCCTGGCGCTCCCGGCTCACCGGGCACCGGCCCGCTGCAGCACGGCGTACGCCTCCGCGTCGGAGTCGTGGTACAGCCGGTACCAGGCGTCCAGGACCTCGCCCTCGTACACCCCGAGCAGCCGCAGGATCTCCCGGGCGAAGGCGACCGGCTCGGTGGGCCCGGCGGTGACCAGGCCGCCGTCGGTGACGGCGTCGGCGTCGGCGTACCGTCCGCCGCCGCGGTAGCCGGTGGCGGCGAGGTAGAAGGACACCGCGCTGGTGTGCCCGCGCTCGTCGAGCAGCCCCTCACGGGCGAGCCCGGCGGTGGCCCCGCAGATCGCGGCGACGGGCACCCCGGCGTCGAGGAACTCCCGCGCCTTGCGCGCGAAGGGCGCGAGCCGGTCGCCCGCGTCCCACAGGTCGGCGCCCGGCAGGATCAGCAGCGAGCTGCCGGACGGCCGTACGTCGTCCAGGACCAGGTCGGGGCGGACGGCCAGCCCCCCGATGCTGCGCACGGTGTCCGCCGAGGCGCCGACCGTCCGCACCTCGTACCCGGCACGGGCGAGTGAAGCGGTCGCGTACCCGGTCTCCCAGTCGGCGAGGGTGTCGTAGACGGCGAGCTGTACGGGGTGACGGTTCACGGGTCCTCCTCGGCACGACGGCGGCACGACGGCGCACGACGGCGCACGATGACACGGCCAATCCTGACAGCAGACTGTCATTTACGCAGCATGCTGTCAAAATCAGAACGCGGCCCCCGTCGACAGACTGTCGCGCCGTCCCGCCGACCCGGGGACAGAACGCCGATGTCGCCTCCCCCTCCCGGGCGCCTACGCTCCCCGGCATGACCCCTCAGCCAAACCCCGAGGCCGGCGCGGCCGTGAAGGCCGCGGACCGTGCGCACGTGTTCCACTCCTGGTCCGCGCAGGAACTCATCGACCCGCTCGCCGTCGCCGGCGCCGAGGGCTCGTATTTCTGGGACTACGACGGCAAGCGCTACCTGGACTTCACCAGCGGGCTCGTCTACACGAACATCGGCTACCAGCACCCGAAGGTCGTCGCCGCGATCCAGGAGCAGGCCGCGCGGATGACCACGTTCGCGCCCGCCTTCGCCGTGGAGTCCCGCTCCGAGGCCGCCCGGCTGATCGCCGAGCGGACGCCGGGGGACCTGGACAAGATCTTCTTCACCAACGGCGGCGCCGACGCCGTGGAGCACGCGGTGCGCATGGCACGGCTGCACACGGGGCGCGCCAAGGTGCTGTCGGCGTACCGCTCGTACCACGGCGGCACCCAGCAGGCCGTCAACATCACCGGCGACCCCCGGCGCTGGGCCTCCGACAGCGCCACCGCCGGGGTCGTGCACTTCTGGGCGCCCTACCTGTACCGCTCCCGCTTCTACGCGGAGACCGAGGAGCAGGAGTGCGCGCGGGCGCTCGAGCACCTGGAGACGACCATCGGCTTCGAGGGGCCCGGCACCATCGCCGCGATCATCCTCGAGACCATCCCCGGCACGGCCGGGATCATGGTGCCGCCGCCCGGCTACCTGGCCGGGGTGCGCGAGCTGTGCGACAAGTACGGGATCGTGTTCGTCCTGGACGAGGTCATGGCCGGCTTCGGGCGGACCGGCGAGTGGTTCGCGGCCGACCTCTTCGGTGTCGTACCGGACCTGATGACCTTCGCCAAGGGCGTCAACAGCGGATACGTGCCGCTGGGCGGCGTCGCCATCTCCGGCGCGATAGCGGAGACCTTCGGCAAGCGGGCCTACCCGGGCGGCCTGACCTACTCCGGTCACCCGCTGGCCTGCGCGGCCGCCGTCGCGACGATCAACGCCATGGCGGAGGAGGGCGTCGTGGAGAACGCCCGCGACCTGGGCGCGTCCGTCGTCGGCCCCGCCCTGCGCGAGCTGGCCGACCGGCACCCCAGCGTCGGCGAGGTCCGCGGCACCGGCATGTTCTGGGCGGTCGAGCTGGTGAAGAACCGGGAGACACGCGAGCCGCTGGTGCCGTACAACGCGGCCGGCGAGGCGAACGCCCCGATGGCCGCCTTCGCCGCCGCCGCGAAGAAGCACGGCATCTGGCCCTTCGTGAACATGAACCGCACCCATGTCGTGCCGCCGCTGAACACGGGCGAGGCCGAACTGAAGGAGGGGCTGGCGGCACTGGACGCCGCGCTGTCCGTGGCGGACGAGTACACGGCTTAGAAGCGCTGCCCGGGCTTTCCCGCCGCCGGCCGCCCACAGCCGGGCGTCCGCCGCAACCCGGGGAATCCGAACGCGTAAGGTGGCGTGCTCGTAAAGGTATACGAGCACGTGCGCGAGCACGCCACCCGACCGCGACGAGGAGACGCCCGACCCATGCCCCCCAGCAGCGGCGGCGGCGCCGTCACCCGGAGCACCCTGCGGCAGCAGATAGCCGACGCGCTCCGCGACGAGGTGCTGGCGGGACGACTCCAGCCGGGGCAGGAGTTCACGGTGAAGGAGATCGCCGAGCAGTACGGGGTCTCCGCGACTCCCGTCCGCGAGGCCCTGGTCGACCTGGCCGCGCAGGGACTCCTCGACGCCGACCAGCACCGCGGATTCCACGTCCACGAGTACTCCGTGACGGACTACCTCGGCATCGTCGAGGCCCGCGCCCTGGTCACCGACGGCATGTTCGACGCGATCGAGCGCGGCCACGAACGGTTCCGGCGCACCGACGCCCCGCGTGCCGCGGCCGCCCTCGCGGGCGTGCGGCGCCGCGCCGAGGAGGCCCGGCGGGCCGCACTCGCCGGTGACCTGACCGTACTGATCGGCTACGACCTGCGCTTCTGGCGCGAGCTGGGCGCCCTCTTCGGCAACCCGTACCTCTCCGACTTCCTGCACCGGCTGCGCGTGCAGTCCTGGGTGTGCGCGGTGCAGCACCTGCGCCGGCTGGCCGACCTGCGCGGTGTGCTGTGGTGCCGGCACACCGACCTGGTCGACTCCCTGGCGCAGCGCGACACCGCGGCCGCCCGCGGCATCGTCCAGGCATGCGACGCCCACGCGGTGGCCCTCATCGAGCGGCTGGCCGCCCGGTGAACGGGCCGGCCGAGGTCGTCGACCTCTCCGTGGTCATCCCCGCCTACAACGAGGAGCGGCGGCTCGGGCCGACGCTCGACGCCGTCACCCGCTACCTGGGCGAGAACGAGGACCGCTGGGGCGCCTGGGAGGTCGTCGTCGCCGACGACGGCTCCAACGACGGGACCGGGGACCTGGTCACCGAGCGCGAGGACCCCCGCGTCCGGCTGGTCGCCGGCCCCCGCAACCGCGGCAAGGGCAGCGCCCTGCGCCTGGGCGTCGCCGCCTCCCGCGGCCGGCGGGTGCTGGTCACGGACGCCGACCTGGCGGCACCGATCGAGGAGCTGGAGAAGCTCGACAAGGCGCTGTGCGAGGGCAACGCGGCGGCGATCGGCTCCCGTTCGGTGCCCGGCGCGACCATCGAGGACCGCCAGCACCGGCTGCGCGAACTGCTCGGCCGCGCCGGCAACGTACTGATACGCCGGACAGCCGTGCCCGGCATACGGGACACCCAGTGCGGCTTCAAGCTGTTCGAGGGCGACCGGGCCCGCGAGGCGTTCGCCGCCTCCCGGCTCAACGGCTGGGGCATCGACGTCGAAGTGCTGCGCCACTTCCACCGCGCCGGCCGGCAGATCGCCGAGGTCCCCGTCCGCTGGTCCCACCAGCCCGGCTCGAAGGTGCGCTCCCTCGACTACCTCCGCGTCCTCGCCGAACTGACCCTGCTGCGCGCCCGCGCCGTGCGCCCGGCCGACGTACTGGCCGTGACCCTGTTCCTGCTGATGTCGGCGGCCCTGTACTCGGGCCGGCTGTCCGACCCGGGCCACCGCTACCTCCCCGACTCCCTCCAGGACCAGAACCAGTGGGAGTGGTTCTTCGCGGTCACCGCCGACAACGTCGCCCATCTGCGCAACCCGCTCTTCACCGACCTCCAGGGCTTCCCCGACGGCGTGAACCTCATGGCCAACACCGTCATGCTGGGCCTGTCCGTGCCGTTCGCCCCGCTGACCCTGCTCGCGGGGCCGGCGGTCTCGCTGAGCGTCGCCATGGCGCTGGGCCTGGCCGCCACGGCCGCCGCCTGGTACGGGCTGATCGTGAAACGGCTCGTACGGCGCCGCGCCGCGGCCTTCACCGGCGCGGCCCTCGCCGCGTTCGCGCCGCCCATGGTCAGCCACGCCAACGCGCACCCCAACTTCGTGATCCTGTTCATGATCCCGCTGATCGTCGACCGCGCCCTGCGCCTGTGCGCGGGCACCCGGGTCGTGCGGGACGGGATCGTGCTCGGGCTGATGGCGGCCTATCAGGTCTTCCTCGGCGAGGAGCCGCTGCTGCTCGCGTCGATCGGCATGGTGCTGTTCGCGGGCGCCTACGGGGTCGTACGGCGGGACGTCGCCAGGGCGGCCCGGCGGCCGCTGCTGAAGGGCCTGGCGGTCGGCGCGGCGGTCTGCCTGCCGCTGGTCGCCCTCCCCCTGGCCTGGCAGTTCGCCGGCCCGCAGAGCTACAAGAGCGTGCTGCACGGCGACAACGCGGGCAACAGCCCGCTCGCCCTGCTGTCGTTCGCGGAACGCTCCCTGATCTGGGGCGACGCGGTACGCGCGAACGCCCTCTCGCTCAACCCGACCGAGCAGAACGCCTTCTACGGCTGGCCGCTGGTCGCCGTCGCCTTCGCGATCGTCGTACGGCTGTGGGAGCGCGCGCTGGTCAAGGCGCTGGCGTTCACGGCGGTGGCCGCCGCGGTGCTCTCCCTGGGGCCGAAGTTCCGCATCCCGATGACGGACCAGGTCTACCCCGGCCCCTGGGCGCTGCTCACCCACAAGCCGCTCTTCGAGTCGGTCATCGAGGGCCGGGTCGCGATGATCTGCGCGCCGGTGCTCGGCATGCTGCTCGCGCTCGCGGTGGACAGGCTGGCGGCCACCCGCAGTCCCGGCACCCAGTACGTCGGCCTGCTCGGCGTCTGCCTCGCCCTGCTGCCGCTGATCCCGGCCCCGCTCAAGGCGGTCGACCGGGCCGGGACGCCGGCCTTCTTCACCGACGGGGCGTGGAAGAGTTACGTCGGCGACGGAGAGTCGCTGGTCACCGTGCCGCTTCCCGACCCCGGCAACGCGGAGGCGCTGCACTGGCAGACCGAGGCCGGCCTCGGTTTCCGGCTCCCCGGCGGCTACTTCAACGGCCCCTACGGCGACGACCGCATCGGCATCTACGGGGCGGTGCCGCGCTACACGTCCAACATGCTGCGCGAGGTCCGCTACACGGGCGTGGTCCCCGCCATCGGCAAGAACTGGCGGGCGCAGGCCCGCCGGGACTTCGCCTTCTGGAAGGCGGGCGTGCTGGTGGTCGCCCCGCAGCCGCACGACGACGCCCTGCGCGAGGCCGTCACCGAACTCGTGGGCCGGGAGGGTATGTGGGTCGACGGCGTGTGGGTATGGGACCTGCACGAGACGCGTCCGCGCGAGGCGAGCTGACGCGAACGAAGCGGCTCACCCCGGGCCGCACCGACTACCCTGCGATGACCACCCTGCTGCTGTCCGAGCTTGCTGTCTGAGCTTGTTGCCCGAGCCTGTTTCTGAGCTTGTTGCCAGAGCTTGTTGTCTGAGGAGCCCTCTTTGGCCTGTGACCTGTGGCTGGTACCGCTCGTCGACGTGTTGTGCCACACGCCCGACAACCCGTTCGCCGAGGAACTCGCGCAATACAACAAGGCGCTCGCCGAGGCCGGGCTGCCGCCGGTGCCGGTCTACCAGTACATGCCGGGACTGTCCGGCGAGGTCGCCCCGGTGGCCGGCTTCGACTACGACGCGCTGCACTTCCTGCGCCGCGTCTACCTCCTCCAGGTGTGCGGGCTCCCGCTGACGCCGGTCGACGCCCTGGGCGGTGACTACGAGCAACTGCTGGAGATGTTCGAGTCGACGGCGCAGCAGTCGCACCTGGTCTGGCACTACGACCACGCGGGCGCCTACGTCCCCGTCGACTTCCCCGCCCCGCTGTCCAACGACGACCTGCTGGCGAACGGCGGCCCGCTGGGCTCCTCCCAGGCGCTGCTGCGGGAGCTGGAGTTCGTGGCCCCGGCGATCGGCATCGACCCGGCCAACCCGCCGGCCGCCCCGGCGCCCCCGGCGGCCCCCACGGACCTGGAGGAACCCGCCGTCCCCGCCCCGTACGACCCCAGCCCCTTCGCCCGCGAACGCCACGTCTGGCTGGGCCTGCACGCGGCGGCGACCCGATCCCTGGCCCAGGGCTCGATGATCGTCTTCAGCTGAGCCGACGCCCGCCGGGGGAGAGTGCCGGGTCGGCCCCCTCCCCGGGCGGCCTGCTCAGTACTGCTCGACTCAGTACTGCTCGACGATGCGGATGGTGCGGATGCCCGTGCCGCGGTAGCGGGTGGGTGTCCTGGTCAGGACGGGACGCCCGCGCGGCCACTCGACGGTGGGCAGGGCCAGGTGCAGCACATGAGCACCGCTCCAGTCCGCCTCGTCCTTGCCCGCCTGTTCCTCGTCCCCGGCGGACGCCGTCCGCAGGCGCTTGCCCACGGCGGTCGCCGGCGCGAAGTCGAGACCCTCGATGTTGACGGACGGCAGCGCGCCGAGGTGCTCCGCGACGCCTGCCCGCTCGCGCTCGGCGGCGGCCAGGCTCAGCGCCGGGATGTAGACGCGCAGCGCGGGGTCCTTCTCAGCCTCGACGACGAGCCGGGAGGCCATGCTGTTGCCCGCACCGAGTGCCAGGGCGGCCGTGTCGTCGAAGATGACGGCACGCGGCAGCGGGTACCGCTCCTGCTCCGTCACTGGACCTCCCCGATGCGCCCGGCCTCCAGGTCGGCCCACAGCTGCTCGCCGGCCTTCTCGTCCTCCTCGGTGTAGGGCCTGCCGAGGAAGTGCTCCTCGACGTACGCCTTGGTCTCCTCGTACCGCCTGCGCAGCTCTTCCTTGGTGGGCGTCGCCCCGGCCAGCTCCGCCACCAGGTCCCGCATGCTCATTCCGCGTTCCCGCGCCAGCTCCTGGAGACGGTCCCGGACGGCGGGGTCGACCTTGATCGTGGTGTCAGCCATGAGCACAGTATACCGGCGGTATACCTTCTCCGGGCGTACGAGTGTGACGGTCATCAGCACTCCTTTTCTGTCGGTTCTTCCGAAGGGCCCGACCGGCGGAACGCCGGCCGGGAGCTTGTGCGCCTACGCGGGCGCCGGCTGCCCCCGCAGCAGGGCGCGGGCCAGTGCGCCGCCGCGCCGTGCGGCCTCCCGGTAGGCGGAGGGGCCGGGCCTGCGGACCTCGCCCGCCACGACCTCGACCGCCGTGACCGGCACCGCCGCCGACGCGGCCGGCCCGGCCGGGCACTTGCGGCGCAGCCGGTTCTCCACGATCGCGGCGGCGGAGTACACCCGGGACGGCAGACCGTCCGTCAGCGCGGCCCGCACCTGCGCGCTGCTCGCCCCCGCGTCCCACCACTCCTCCACCAGCGGCGCGAGCCGCAGCGCATCGGCGGCGCCGAGCGTCAGCCGGGGCTCGCCCCGCCCGAGCGAGCCGAGCAACTTCGCGGCGAGCGCGGTGCGTTCGCCGACCTCGCCCTGCTCGGCCGCCTCGGCCGCGGGCGGCGGGGGCGGGGAGGGAGGTTCTTGTTCCCCGGTCTTTTCTCCCGAAGGGAGCGGGCCCGAGGACTCGCCGTCCGCCACGCCGGAGGCCAGGTTTTGGACTTCTTCCTCTTCACCCGCGGGTGGCTCATCCTCGTACGGGGTGTCGAACACCTCGTAGACGGTGAAGAGTTGGCCACTCTCCCGGCTCTTCCGCACCACCCGCCGCAGATACCTGGATTCCTCCAGTTCATGCAGCGCGGCGGCGATCCGCGCCCGGCCTTCCTTGCGCTGCTCGGCGAGCGTGCGGATGGTGACCCGGGCCTCGTTCGGGAGGCTCAATAGGTACGTCAGTACGCCGACCGCGCACCAGGAGATGCTGCGATCACGCAGGAGAGCGTTGGAGAAGACGGAAAAGGCGCGCGTGGGCGTCGTACGATGAATGCGCATCGGGAGGTTCTGCTCCTGGTGTCGAGCCCCCGGGTGTTGGCGCACCGCGGGGGCGTTTCTTTGCTGCCGTGACTCTATGGGCACGCAGAGCGACGAGCGCAAGCCGGAACGGGCTTTTACCAGGCGGAACTTCCCGTCTTTCACTCCGCCGAGTGAAGCGCGGTCCGCAGGAGCAGGGTGTGGACGAGCCGGTCGCACCCGGAGGGCCGATAACGCCAACTCAGCGGCCAGGTTTCCCCATCCAGCGCGGGGACCGGGATGTACGAGACGTGGTGCGGGCCCGCGGTCAGCCGCGTGACGCCGTCCGGCCAGGCGCGGTGGGAGGTACTGCCGACCGGCACGAGGAAGTAGACCGCCCGGCGCCCGTTCGCCTCCTCCACCACGGGACCGGGGTCACCGCCGGTCATCAGCGCGAGCCGGTCCGCCAGGGCGCGGCCTTCGTCGCCGTCGACCCGTACCGCGTCGAACTGAACTCCGGCCTTGCGGAGTTGGATGCCCCTCGCCGGGATCCAGGCACTTTCCGTGTTCATAGGGAGAGTTTCGGCAGGCGCGGCTAGTTTCTTCATGACTCTGAGTCGCCGGTCAACCACGGTCGGATATCGACGGCGGCGAGTCATGACCGGTTGGGTTCGGTTGAGTCAGGGGGTGACCGCGATGGCGCGGGCCGAGAACAAGACGGAGGCGGGCGGCACGGCACATCTCGTCGCCGCCCTGGCGAAGGCGTTGCGCGAGCAACAGGATCTTTCGCAGGAGCAGTTGGGCCGGATGATCGGCTACACGGCATCGGCGGTCAGCGCGATGGAGACGTGCGCGCAGCCCGCGAGCGACCAGATGCTGGCGAAGCTGGAGGAGACGATCGGGGGCGGGTTGGGGGTGTTCCAGACGGCACGCAAGTGGATGCTGCTGGAGAAGTACCCGGCGCGCTTCCGGGGCTTCTCGGAGATGGAGGCGGGGGCGCTGACACTCTCCTCGTACGAGACGCTCGTCGTCGACGGCCTGTTCCAGACGGAGGACTACGCAGCGGCGTTGATCGGTGGCAGTCACCCGCCGGTCTCCGAGGGCAAGCGTGAGGAACTGGTCGAGGCTCGACTGGCCCGCAGAGCGCTCTTCGACCGGGATCCGGCGCCGTTCATCGAGCTGATCCTCGAAGAGGCCGTGCTGCGGCGGCCGTTCGGCAACTGGGATGTCCTTCGGGGGCAGTTGCGGTCACTCGCCGAGGACGCACGACGCGACAACGTCTGTGTGCAGATCCTTCCGCTGGATCGCGGACTGCGCGGAACGTACGCCGGCGACCGCGGCCCGATGAAACTCGTGGAGACGGCAGACCACCAACACGTCGTCTACCTGGAGATCGAGGACCAGGGCATTCTGGTCAGCGACCCCACGGAGGTCTCCCGGCTCGCCCACCGCTATGCGAGGATCCGCGCACAGGCCCTGAGTCCGGACGACTCACTGAGCCTCATCGAGCGGTTGGCGGGAGAGGAACGATGACCGGCACAGGGACGCTTCGGTGGTTCAAGTCCAGCTACAGCGACGACGGCGGCGGCAACTGCGTCGAGGTCGCCTACGACTGGCACAAGTCGTCGTACAGCGACGGCGGCGGCGGCAACTGCGTCGAAGTCGCCGTCTGCCCCCGTGCCGTTCACGTCCGTGACTCCAAGAAGGCCGACGGCCCACACCTCACCGTCTCCGGTGAGGCCTGGGCCGCCTTCCTCCATCGTCCGCTCAGCCGGCGTTGACCTTGACGTAGTCGCCGGTGGACGTCTTCGCGCCGGTCGTGGCCGTGCCCGCGAACTGGTAGCGGAAGTAGCCGCTCTTGGTGGCCTTCACGGTGGTGGACAGGGCGCCGCCGGTGCCGGAGGTCACCGTCTTGACGGTCGTGTACGTGGTGCTGCCGGCCGGGCGGAACTGCAGCTTCACCGACTGGTCCTGGTAGCCCGTGTACGTGCCCGTGGACCAGTTGGCGCGGGTCAGCTTGCCCTTGACGGTGAGGGTCTTGCCCTTGACCACGGGCTCCGGTGTCGCGTCGGCGGTGAGCTTCGCGGCACGCTTGATCTGGAGGGTGCCGAGGTTGCCCCAGATGTCGTAGCCGGAGCCGAAGCTGATGTGGCCGTCGGAGTCGTCGCTGTCCTGCTCGATGTGGCTGTAGAAGCCGCCCGCCGTCCAGGTGGTGGCGTCGGCGGCCGCGTAGAGGCTGTCCTGCGGGTCGACGGTGATCGTCTCCGTGCACGCCTCGGTCACCGTGGTGTCCGTCGTGGCCATGGTGGCGCAGGCCGGCGCGCTGTCGGGATCGAGGCCGTTCGCCATGTCGCTGAGCTTGCCGCGGTAGAGCAGCACGCCGGCGAAGGTCGTCTTGTAGTCGATCACCAGGTCGGACGGCCGGGTCAGCGTGTACGTCACCGGCACCTCCACCGTGGCGGTCGTGCCGACCACGATCCCCTTGCCCAGGTTCACCGTGACGTCGGAGAAGACCAGGTCCGGGCTGGTGGTGGCGGCCGAGGCGAGCGGCGCGGTGAGGCCGGTCAGAGCCAGGGCACCGGACAGGGCGACGCCTATGGCGAGCTTTCGCATGTGTTCCCCCCACATTCGGCAGCGAGCCCCTGGGCGAGTGCGCTCCAGAACCAGAGTCCGCTGGTGAGAGTGAGCCTAGGGGGTGCCGGGTGCTGCCGTGTCAGGGGGATCGGAGGAAGTGGGTTCCGCGGTGGCCCGCTCCATGACCTGCTCGTACCAGGCCGCCCCCACGCTCTTCGGGACCTTGGCCGTCAGGCCCTCTTCCTTGGTGAAGGCGAGCGCCCCGCGGTAGGCACCGCCGCCGCAACCGTCGGACTGGTGGTGAGCCTCTCCTCGGCCGAGGCGTCGACGAGAGGCTGCCGGCGCCCGGGCGGGTGATCCGCAGACGCACCGTGCCGATCTCGGGGCCCACGTCGTCCGGCAGATTGAGATCGGCCTTGCTGATGTCCTCATCGGGCAGCCGCCCCTTGACGCACTTGCCCTGCGCGCACAGTTCCACGGAGGCTCCGGCGAGATCACCGTACCCCTCGTGCACGACGAACACGCCGACACCGCCGACGACGCCCACACCGGCACGGCTGGGACGAGCCACAGGCGGAAACCGCCATGAGCAGCGTGGAGACGCCGACAAGAACGCACGGCCTCGTCACCCGGGTCGCCCTCACCATTCCTTGATCCTCCCATTTAAGAACGCTCGTTCTTGACCGATCGTTCTTTAATCGCATACGGTCATGGGCATGGGACGACCACGCGCCTTCGACACCGAGCAGGCCGTCAGTGCCGCGGCCGCCGTCTTCGCCACTCACGGCTACGAGGGCACCTCGGTGGACGACCTGGTCACCGCCACCGGCATCCACCGAGGCAGTCTCTACAAGGTCTTCGGCTCCAAGCGGGGCCTGCACCTGACCGCCCTCCGCAACCACCTCGACCACGAGATCCACCCGACCACCGCCGCCATCGCCGCCCTCACCGACCCCGCGCAGGCACTGGCGGCAGCCATCGCCTCGTACGACAGCGGCCCGGCCGCCGGACTTCTCCTCCTCGCCGCCGCCGAACGCGCCGCCCACGACCCGGAGGTCGCGGCGCTGGTCGCGGAAGGCATCACCGCGCTGGAGAACGCCCTGCGCCCCTCCCACGGCGACGCCGCCCCCCAACTCGCCTCCACCGTCCTCGGCACCCGCCTGCGGCTGCGCGCCCAGCCGACCGCCCCCAAGGAGCACTGACATGGCCCTGATTTCCATCGACCGTGAACGCGGCCTGCTGATAGCTGAGTTCCAGGGCCTCGACAAGCTCTGGACTCTCAAGAGCCGCCTGGAGATCCCCCTCACCCACGTGCGTGGCGCCACCCACGACCCCGGCATCGCCCGCGAGCCGAAGGGCATGCGCGTCGCCGGCACCTACTTCCCCGGTGTGATCACCGCCGGCCGCTTCCGGCACAACGGTGAACGCCTCTTCTGGGACGTGAAGAACCCGGACAAGGCGGTCGTCATCGAACTCGCCGACGGCGAGAGCTACGACCGCCTCGTCATCGAGGTCGACGATCCGCGCGCCACCGTGGCCCTCATCGAACAGTCCATCACCCGCGCCTGAAGGTGACTTCCGGCTTGGACGCCGTTCCCGACGGCCCTGTCGCCCTGTCACCGACGGTGTCAGCCGAGGTGCCGGGCGAAGAACCGCAGCGTGCTGTCCGTCTCGAAGGCCGGGACCTGACCGTGCATGCCGGGGTTGGCGTGCAGCGTCTTCTCGGTCGAGGCGAAGGAGTCGAACAGTGCCAGGCTCCGGGTCCGCGGCACTCGCTCGTCGTCCCACTGCACGAGGAACTCCACCGGGACGGTGATCCGCGCGGCGGTCCCGGCCGGCACCTCGGCACCGGCCAGGCCCAGCACCGCCGCCCGGACCCGGGACTCGGCGGCAATGAGCGGGACACCGATCACGCAGCCCAGCGACACACCCCAGTAGCCGACCGGGCCGGTGCCGACATGACTGAGCTTCTGGACCGCGTCGAGGACTGTCCGCCATTCCGGCACGATCTGGCCGACGACGAGCGCCTGGAAGCCGGCGATCAGCGGGGCCAGTTCCGCACCGGCGGCGAGCCGGGCCTCGTACTCGGTCGCGATCCGGATGAACTCCTCATGTTCCGGCCGGTCACCGTGGGCAGGCGCATCGACCGCCACCACGGCGAACCCGCACTCGGCCACGAAACGGCGCGCACGGTCCACGATGTCAGGGGCCTTCTTGTGCTGGCCGCCGCCGTGCCCCATGGCGATCAGGGGGCGCGCCCCGCCGGCACCTCGTGGAGTCCACAGCACGCCAGGGATGTCGCCGAGGAGGAAGACCTGTTCGAGGACGCCGTCGGACGACGTCTCAGAAGTGAAGCGCATAGCGTTCGGCCTGGTTCACCGCCCTGCGCTACCCGAGGCCGCCGGTGGAGGAAACGTGGCGCGGGTCCGAGGCAGTCGTGGGCAGCGCGGCAAGGAGGCGAGCCCCGGCCGACTGGTCATCGTACGAGCGCAGCGCCTGTGCCAGGCTGGTTCTGGTCCGCAGCGTGGTGATGAGCTCGCGGAGCAGCTGGTCCGTCGCGGCCCACAGGTAGCAGGCCCAGCCGCCCCACATCTCCTCGATCAGAGTGATTCGCTGGTCGCCCGCAGCTCCGACGAACCGGTGAGTGGTGCTGTTGGCGGTGCTCGGCAGGCGTTCGAACAGCTCTCCCAGGGCCGTCAGGTCGGCTGGTGTCGGCTGTTCCCCCTTCGAGTGGACGTGGCGGTTCCCGTCTCCGGTCGGCCGGTCCCAGATCTGGGTCAGGACGAACTCGGAGAAGCTCCGGGCGTGTGGCAGCCAGCTGTCAGGGTCGAGGTCCTCGAACGACACCAGGACCTCCGGGTCCGCGGAGCCGTCGAGCCGCACGGCCCAGTAGCAGACACCCTGGTTCTCGACCATGAACGGCAGCAGACCCTGCGACGCGACCGGGTCGGGGCAGTCCGATTCCTCGTCTGCCGGCCGGCCGAGCTCTTCGATCCGGTAAGGGCGGTCGTCGTTGCTGTAACGCCGCAGGATCTCCACCGCCGAGGCGAGCGAGTACCACTCCCGCACCGACGCGGGCAGGGTGATGTCGTGCCTGGTCTCCAGCTCGTCGAGCGCGGCGACCGCCGCGGCTGACACAGCGGCCGAGTGGCCGGCCAACTGGAGGGCTTGCTGGTGGTACTGGAGATCCACGGTTTCCTCACGTAGCGAGCTGGGCCGGCCGGTACACCGTACCGGCCACCGGTTGCCGACCAGATCCCTCCAAGCCGTTGCCGGGTACTCTCGCGTTGGCTGAGGGGAGTTGCCGAGTGGTTCGGTTACGTGGACCTGTTCTGCGCACTCAGAGACTGGTGATGGAGCCGATCCGTCGCCAGGACAGCGACGATCTCTTCGAGGCTGTGGTCAGTCAGGACGGCGTCATGCGGTGGCTGGCGACCGGCCGGGCGGACAGCCGGTCCGCGGCCGAGTCCATGTGCGACGACCACGTCGCGCACTGGGCAAGGCACGGCTACGGCGACTTCGCGGTCAGGGACGCGGCAACCCACGCCTTCCTCGGACGGGTGGGACTGCGCAACCGGGCCCGGTACGGGACCGACCTCGGCTTCGCCGTGCATCCACGTGCGCAGGGCTGCGGCATCGCGAGAGAGGCAGGCCGCGCCTGCTTGGATCTGGCGTTTCATCGGCTCGCGCTCCCGGCCGTCTTCGCGTTCGTCCTGCCCGGCAACGCGGCCTCGATCGCCGTGCTGCGCCGCCTGGGTGCTCAGGAGGCAGGGACCGTCCGGTCCAGCGGCCTGCACTGTCTGCGGTACCGGTTCGACCCCACCGCCGAACCGGCAGCGACGGGGCGTGCGTTGGGCGACGGTGATGGCGGTGATGCGGAGCTCCGACTGCGCTATGCGCCCGGCCCGGGCGATCGGGAGGACGACGCCGCACTCCGCAGCGGTCTGCCCGACCCCTTCGACGTCAGCGGACTCGGTCTGGTCCGGGCGGACAAGGAACACACGCTCACGGCCGTCTGTGAGGGTCGGCCGGTGGCTTCTCTGGGATGGCTGCTGCGGGACATGGCGTTCGATGGCACACCGCGCCGTGTCGCCGGGCTGGGCAGTGTGCTGGTGCACCCTGCTCATCGGGGCCGGGGCATTGCCAGGACCATGCTCAGCGTCGCGGTGGAACACGCACGGGCCGCCGGGGCCGAGACGGTGATGCTGCTGTGCCGCCCGGAGCTGGTCCCGTTCTACACGCAGCTCGGATGGCGCCAGGTGTCTGCGCCGGTCAGCTTGCGGCAGCCCGCCGGTACCCGGCTCTGTCCCCTGACCACCATGACGTACGACCTGGCCGAGCTGCCTCGGCCCACCGTGAGCGTGGACCTGCTGGGTCTGCCCTTTTGACGCACTGGGCAGGAGGTTCACTAGTAGCCGCTGAGGAGCAGTCCCTCCTCCACGAAGCGCCAGACGTCCGTGTACGGGTCCCAGGCGTTCGGGTGGGGTGTGGAGTGACCGTCGTTGATTTTCTGAGCATGCTTTCTGGCGGTTCGGTACCGGCTGAGGTCGTCCTCGGTGACGGGGGTCAGCACCTGCTCATCACGGACGTGCTTCGATTGTTGCTCGGTGACCGTCCGCACGCCGCGCCCGTACGTCGCCGCGAAGCCGGGGCGGGAGCGCAGCCGGCTGTTGGCGTCGCCGCAGACCCCGCCGAAGGTGGCGGTGTAGTTGGTGTAGTGGAGCAGCCTCCACAGTTCGAAGCACGGGTGCGAGTAGGCGACGTGGACGCCTTCCTTCTCCGCGAGACTCAGGGCTTCGCGGATGCCCTGGTGGTCGTCACGGTCGAAGAGGACCCACACCTGGGGCCAGTTCCAGTCCTTGTCGCGCCTGAGTCCTGCGTCCTTGGCCTCGCGCTCGACCTTGCGCAGAGTGCGGACGGCTTCCTCGACCATCCGTAAGGGCTTGCGATGCTTGCCCTCGGCGTTGGGGTTCGCGATGTGGTGCTGGACCCGTCCGGCCCGCATCGGCCCACGTGCCGTTTCGGACGATGATGTCGATGTACTCGGGCTCGGTCACCTCGCCCTCGGTGTAGACGTAGACCTGCCGCGCCCGGCCGACCCTGCCTTTCGCGCCGCCGCCCTTCCTGCGGGAGACGCTGTCCCCTCCCCGTGCCCTCGCCATCAGAGCCCTTCCGTCCCCGTCCGTACGTCGTCGTCCGCCGGGCCGATGCCCAGCGCGGCTGTCTCCTCCGTGCGCAGCAGCCGCCGCCCGACCTGCCCCTCCGACACCCTTGGAACGGCGCCGAAGGATCCCGCGAGGTAGGAGGACATCAGGTCCTCCTCGGCCGTCGGTTCCCAGTCGGCGACCGAGGTCAGGGTCGTGGCGCCGCGCTCGTTCTTCTCGGTGAGCCAGATCTGGCCCGGGTGCAGCAGCCGTCCGCCGGCGGGTGTTCGCAGGAGGGAGAGATCGTGGGCGGTGAAGACGAGCTGTGCGCCCTTGCGGTTGAGCCACGGAGCCTGGAAGAGGCGTACGACCTCGGCGGCGAAGCGCGAGTGGAGACTTGCGTCGAGCTCGTCGACGAGGAGGACCGCCCCGGTGTCGAGGGCGAGCAGCAGCGGGCCGATCAGAGCGAACCAGGAGCGGGTCCCCCAGGACTCCGCCTCCCAGTCGAGCACGGTCTGCTCACCGCCACCCTCGTGGACGAGCCGTACCAAGGGCCTTCCGGAGGACGTCTGCTCGACCTCCACCCCGGCGATGCCCAGATCCGCGACCTTCAGGAGCTCTTCGGCCCGGCGTCGGAAGTCGGCGTCACGCAGCAGCCGCAGGGCCGTGTATTCCTCGCGCTGGGTCCGCTCGGTCTCGGGGGTGACGTCCCAGAAGTTGTTCTTGAACCAGTCGAAGACGGGCGTGAGCTGCTCGTGCCCGTCGTTCGCGGCGCGGGTCAGGAGCAGGGCGTCCCGGCGGGTGGTGCGGGCCAGGCGGGCCCGGTCGCGCAGCCGGTCGCCGGGGAAGTCGAATTCCTTCTCCCGGCCGGCGTCCCGTTCGAACCACACCTGGCGGCGGCCCTTGGGATAGGCGTAGAGCCACTCGGCTTCCACCCTGCGCTGCCCGAGTTCGAAGCCGTACGTCCAGCGCACCCGATCGGCGAGGACGAAGTCCGCCTCGTACAGGGATGTCTCGGCGGCGGCCTTGGGGTCCAGGGCGAATTCTTCGCGGGGGATGTTGTCGTAGGAGGTCCAGTCGGCGTAGGACCGGAGCACACAGCGGCGCATGTTCCGCAGCGCGGCGATCAGGTTCGACTTGCCGGAGGCGTTGGCGCCGAAGACACCGAGGACGGTGTGGACGGGGAGCCGTCGGCCGTCGGAAAGCTCCGTGTCACGTGCGGTGGCCCGCTCGTTCTCGTCGTCCTCGGGTGCGACGAACGACAGTTCCTGCTCGTCGCGCAGGGACCGGACATTGGCCACCCGGAATCTCAGCAGCATCCCGCATCCTTCACGACGGACAGAGTGGGCGCCTCCCCGGCCCGGTCGGCACCGCGGAGGGCGGGACGGCCGGGCGGGTTCTCCGCACCGGCCATCCCATCAGATCTCCGGACCCCTGGGAGGGATGACTCAGAGGAACGAGTTGATCTCGATCGTCTCGTCGCGGCCCGGGCCCACGCCGATCGCGGAGATCGGGGCGCCGGACATCTCCTCCAGCGCCTTCACGTACGCCTGGGCGTTCTTCGGCAGGTCGGCGAAGGTCTTCGCCTTGCTGATGTCCTCGGACCAGCCCGGCAGCATCTCGTAGACCGGCTTCGCGTGGTGGAAGTCGGACTGCGAGTACGGCAGCTCCTCGACCCGCTTGCCGTCGATCTCGTACGCCACGCAGACCGGGATCTGCTCCCAGCCGGTGAGGACGTCGAGCTTGGTGAGGAAGAAGTCGGTCAGGCCGTTGACCCGGGTCGCGTAGCGGGCGATCACCGCGTCGAACCAGCCGCAGCGGCGGTCGCGGCCCGTCGTGACGCCCCGCTCGCCGCCGATGCGTCGCAGCGCGGCGCCGTCGTCGTCGAAGAGTTCGGTGGGGAAGGGGCCGGCACCGACTCGGGTCGTGTACGCCTTGAGGATGCCGATGACCCGGCTGATCTTCGTCGGGCCCACGCCGGCGCCGGTGCAGGCGCCGCCCGCGGTCGGGTTGGACGACGTGACGAAGGGGTACGTGCCGTGGTCGATGTCGAGGAGGGTGCCCTGACCGCCCTCGAACAGCACGACCTTGTCCTCCTCCAGCGCCTGGTTCAGGACCAGGACGGTGTCGGCGACGTACGGCGCGAGCTTCTCGGCGTAGCCGAGCAGTTCCTCGACCACCTGGCCGACGGCGATCGCACGCCGGTTGTAGAGCTTGGTGAGGATCTGGTTCTTGACGTCGAGGGCCGCCTCCACCTTCTGGGTGAGGATCGACTCGTCGTACAGGTCCTGGACCCTGATGCCCACGCGGTTGATCTTGTCGGCGTAGGTCGGGCCGATGCCGCGGCCGGTCGTGCCGATCTTGCGCTTGCCGAGGAAGCGTTCCGTCACCTTGTCGACCGTCACGTTGTACGGCGTGATGACATGCGCGTTCCCGCTGATCAGGAGCTTGGACGTGTCGACGCCACGCTCGTTCAGACCGCTCAGCTCGGAGAGCAGGACCGACGGGTCGACGACGACGCCGTTACCGATGACCGGCGTACAGCCGGGAGACAGGATTCCGGAAGGGAGGAGGTGCAGTGCGTACTTCTGGTCGCCGACGACGACCGTGTGGCCGGCGTTGTTGCCGCCCTGGTATCGCACTACGTAGTCCACCGAGCCACCGAGCAGGTCGGTCGCCTTTCCCTTGCCTTCGTCACCCCACTGAGCACCGAGCAGCACAAGTGCGGGCACGCGCGTACACCCCTTCCGGGCGGGGCATGTCCAAGGTCGGGGGCGTGGGCGTAAGGTTCACCGCCGCGTACCACCGCGACCGCCGTGGTCGCACAACCGTCGGACCGGATGCCCCGGAATAGACGAAGCCCCTGGCGCAATAGCGCAAGGGGCTCTTGCACAAAGATGCTACCCGAGGAAGCGAGGCAGGACCGAGGTGGCGACTTCAGCGACTCCCGATCAGCTGCTGGTGGTCATCGATCCGGTCGCCCGGCGGACCGACGGAGAGTCGGTCCGCATCGCGAAAGACGTGCTCAGCGCGGGTGCGTCGACGAAGCTGTGCCTTCCGGAGGGCCCCGAGGAATTCGCCCGGGCGCTGCTGCGCAGGGGCTCGCGGCGGCCGGTGGTGGTGGGTGACGACCGCGCGCTGATGCGCGCGGTGACGGTGCTGCACCGGCAGCGGGAGCTGGCCGGGTGCGTGCTGTCGGTGGTGCCGGTGGGCGGCACGCTC
The DNA here is from genome assembly GCF_044335305.1 of Streptomyces sp. NPDC020490. Lineage (NCBI taxonomy): Bacteria > Bacillati > Actinomycetota > Actinomycetes > Kitasatosporales > Streptomycetaceae > Streptomyces > Streptomyces sp. NPDC020490. Next base: position 123,184 of record NZ_JBIRUY010000018.1, read on the forward strand.
TCCGTGGCGCGGTCCCTGGGCGTGCCGACGGGGGCGGTGGCGGCGGCGCGGGCGGTGCTGGACGGGGCGGAGCGGCGGCTGGACCTGCTGGTCGACGACAGCGACGGGGTGGTGCTGGGCGCGCTGCGGATCCCGCCGGTGCTGCGGCAGCCGCCCGCCGCGGTCGCCGGACATCCCTGGCTGCGGACCTGCCAGTCCCTGGTGCGGACCCTGGTGCCGGCCCGCCCGGCCCGCGAGACGCCCCTCCCGGCGCCGCGGCCCGCCCGGCTGCGGGTGGAGGTCGACGGGGTGACGCTGGTGGACCTGGACCAGCCGCTGGAGGCGGTGTCGGTGACGCCGGGCTGCACCGGGGTGGCCGAGGTGGAGGTGCGGCCGCTGTCGGTGGGCGCGGAGGCCTCGCCGCTGCGGTCGGAGGGCCGCACGGTGACCGTGTCCGGCGTGGACTTCCGCTACCGGGCGGACGCGGCGGTGGCGGGCCCGGTGCGCCGGCGGACGTGGACGGTCTGGGAGAGCGCCTGGCGTCTCACACTGCCGGGGCCGGCGGCGTAGCGGGGGGCTCGAAGCCGGCGGTGTCGAGGAGGCAGTCGAAGGGCTGCGGAAGGGGCAGCTTCTCGCCGAACGGCTTGGTGCAGCGGGACTCGTAGCCCTTGGCGGACGGGGTCGAGAAGACGGTGACCTGCTTCTCCTGCATGTCGAGCAGCAGATAGACGGGGATGCCCGCCCTTCCGTAGAACTCACCTGACCACCGGGCCGCCCGGCATCCGGTACCTGGCCGGTCACCAGCCCAGCGCTCCCGCTTGTCGGCACCGGCTACCTCGCCGCACCGGCCGACGCCTGGCTTCTCGGCGTTGAACTCGCCACCGAGAAGCCAGCCTGCACTTGGACCGGCAGCCCGCTGGCTGGAGGCTGTGCTGTCCTTCCGGCCTTCCGGCCTTCCGGCCTGGCGGCCTGCTCTGCCGCCGAGTCACCGAGCCGCAGGCCGCAGGCGTCGGGCCGTGAGCCACGGGGCTCGGGCCGTGAGCCACGGGCCCCAGGCCGAGCGGGCCGTAGGCCTTCCGGGCTCAGGCCGTCATGTCGCGGCGTCGCAGGCCCGCCAGGCCCGCTGCCAGCAGGGCCACCGCGAGGGCGAGCAGGATCAGTACCGGCGCCCACTCCATGTCGGCGCCCGGCAGCTTCGGCAGGTGGCCGAAGGGGGAGAGGTTCAGCACCGCCTGCGGCGCGTCCAGCGCCGGGCCGACCCAGCCGATCAGCAGGACCGCGCCCGCGACGCCCCAGGCCGCCATCGCGGCCCGCGGCAGCACCCCGTACAGCAGGACCGCCAGTCCGCCGATCACCCACACCGCCGGGAGCTGCACGAGGCAGGCGCCGAGGATCGGTCCGGCCTCCTTGCCGTAGCCGGCGATGAAGCCGAGCCCGGCGATGAGCATGATCAGGGCGGAGCCGCCGAAGGCGACGAGCAGGTGGCCGGTGGCCCAGCGCAGCCGGCCCACGGCGTTCGCCAGGACGGGTTCCGCCCGGCCGGACGTCTCCTCGCTGTTCAGACGCAGCACGGAGGCGACGATGTACAGGGAGGCGACCAGCCCCAGCATCCCGATCATCGACGCCAGGAAGGCGTCCGTCAGCCCGGACTGGCCGCCCATGCGCTCGAAGATGTCGCGGGCGCCCTGGTTGTCGCCGATGAGGTCGGCCACACCGTCCGTCAGCCCGCCGTAGACGACCCCGGCGAGGAAGAAGGCGATGCTCCAGCCCAGCAGGCTGCCGCGCTGGAGCCGCCAGGCGAGGGCCGCGGCGGTGCCCATCCGGCCCTGCGCCGGTCCCGGCCGGGTCGGCAGGAAGCTCATGCCGATGTCGCGGCGGCCGGCCAGTTCGTAGGCGACCGCGGCCTGCACGGCGGCCGCCAGCACGAACACCAGCAGCACCCACCACCGTTCATCGGCGAAGGACCGCAGGTTCTCCAGCCAGCCCAGCGGCGACAGCCACGTCAGCACCGACGAGCCGTCGTCGGTCGCCGAGTCGCCCGCCGCGCGCAGCACGAAGGCCGCGCCCAGGGCCGCCGAGGTCAGTCCGCGGGCGAGCCGCGCGCTCTCGGTCAGCTGGGCGACGATCGCCGCGAAGGTGGCGAAGACCATGCCGACGCCCGCGAGGCCGAGGCCGAACGCGAGGGCGCCGGAGGCTCCCTGGCTCGCGAGACCGCCCGCGACCAGCAGCGCCAGGACGCCGTTCGCGACCGCCGCCGCGAGCAGGGACGCCGTCAGCGGGGCCCGCCGGCCCACCATCCCCGACGCGATCAGTTCCTGGCGTCCGCTCTCCTCCTCGTCCCGGGTGTGCCGTACGACGACGAGCAGGCTGGTCGCCGCCGCGAGGAGGCCCGCGTAGGCGCCGGCGCGCCATGCCGTCAGCGCGCCGATGGAGGTGTCGAAGACCGGGCCGGTCAGCGCGCGGAAGGAGGTGTTGGTCGTGATCTGGCGGACCAGGTCGGCGCGTTCGGCCGCGGTGCCGTACAGGCCCTTCAGGGTGTTCGGCATGGAGAGGATCATCATCGCGTTGACCGCGACCCAGGCCGGGATCATCACCCGGTCGCGGCGCAGCGCGAAGCGCAACAGGGTTCCGGTGCCCGCCAGTTGGCGGGAGCCACCGCCCGGCGCCCGTACCGCGAGAGTGGTCATCGGGACACCTCGTCCTGGTAGTGCCGCAGGAACAGCTCTTCCAGCGTGGGCGGGGTCGAGGTCAGGGACCGCACACCCGACTCGCTCAACTGCTTCAGCACGCCGTCCAGTTTGTCGTTGTCGACCTGGAGGCGGACCCGGCGGCCCTGGACGTCGAGGTCGTGCACGCCGGGCAGGTGCGCCAGCCCGTTGGGCGGGCCCGCGAGTTCGGCGATCACGCTGGTGCGGGTGAGGTGGCGCAGCTCGATGAGCGAACCGCTCTCCACGGTGCTGCCCTTGCGAATGATGCTCACCCGGTCGCAGAGCTCCTCGACCTCGCTGAGGATGTGCGACGACAGCAGGACGGTCCGGCCGCGCTCGCGCTCCTCCTGGACGCAGCTCTGGAAGACCTCCTCCATCAGCGGGTCGAGGCCGGACGTCGGCTCGTCCAGGACGAGCAGGTCGACGTCCGAGGCGAAGGCGGCGACCAGGGCGACCTTCTGCCGGTTGCCCTTGGAGTAGGCGCGGCCCTTCTTCGTGGGGTCCAGCTCGAAGCGCTCGATCAGCTCGGCGCGCCGCCGCGGGTCCAGCCCCCCGCGCAGACGGCCGTAGAGGTCGATGACCTCACCGCCGGAGAGGTTGCGCCACAGGGTCACGTCACCGGGGACGTACGCGATGCGGCGGTGCACCTCCACGGCATCCCGCCACGGGTCGCGGCCCAGCACCTGCGCGGCGCCGGAGTCGGCGCGCAGCAGGCCGAGGAGGACGCGGATGGTGGTGGACTTGCCGGCGCCGTTCGGGCCGAGGAACCCGTGGACCTCGCCGGTCGCCACTTCCAGGTCGAGCCCGTCCAGGGCGTGGGTCTTGCCGAACGACTTGTGCAGTCCGGAGACGGTGATGGCCTTCGTCATGCTTCAGAAGATACGCTACCTTCAGAAATTTGTGAAGATACAGAATGGTCTGAATGCTCGGTAAGCTAAGAGGATGACGGACTACTCGAAGGCGGTCCCTGACGCGATCCCGAACGCGACGGAGCGAGACCCTGAAGGGGTCTCGCGTTTTGTCGAGCACTTCGCGGCGCAAATGGTGGAGGCGGGGCTGTCACGCATGCCGGCCCGGGTCTTCGCCGCGCTGCTCGCCTCCGACGACGGCGCCCTGACCTCGGCCGAACTCGGCGATCAGTTGCAGATCAGCCCCGCGGCGGTGTCCGGGGCGGTGCGCTACCTGGCGCAGGTCCACATGCTCTCCCGCGAGCGGGAACCCGGCTCCCGGCGGGAGCGGTACCGGGTGCACAGCGACCAGTGGTACCAGGCGCTCACCAACCGGGGAGCGATCATCAAACGCTGGGAGGACGCCATGCGTGAGGGAGTGACCAGCCTCGGCGCGGAGACCCCGGCGGGCCGCCGGCTCGCCGAGACCCTCGCCTTCTTCGAGTTCGTCGAGCAGGACATCGCCGAGATGATGGAACGCTGGCGAGCCCACCGCGAGAAGCTGTACGGAGAGTGACGGGACGGTTTCAATTCCTTGTGACCGGTCGGCTACTCCGAGTTCCGGCTGGTCTGCGGCAGAGGGAGGGCGCATCATGACCTTGATGAGTGCGTGTACCCGAGTGCCGGTCAGCGCACGGCGCCGGCGAGGGCGTTCGGGTGTGCTCGGGTCGTCTTCGACGACGCGCTTCACGTCCGTGAGGACGCCCGCGCCGCCGGGCTGCCGTTCGTCGCCTCCGGCGAGCTGTCCAGGCGGCTCACCGCGTCGAAGAAGACACCGGAACGGGCCTGGCTCGGCGAGGTTTCCTCGGTGATCCTCCAGCAGTCCCTTCGCGACCTGGACGCCGCCTACCGGAGCTTCTTCGACGGCCTCAAGGGCAAGCGGCCCAAGACGGGACCGCCCCGCTTCAAGTCCGAGCGGGACACGCGGCAGGCGATCCGCTTCACCGCGAACGCCGGATGGAAGATCGCCACCGGCGGGAAGCTGCGGCTTCCGAAGGTCGGCGACGTGGCCGTGAAGTGGTCGCGCACCCTGCCGTCCACCCCCACCACGGTGACCGTGATCAAGGACAGCGCCGGTCGTTGCTGCCTGCGGGGCCGTCCTTGACCGTGACATCAACGCGGCGGTCAACGTCGCCAAGGCGGCCGGACTGGCCGTGTCAGCCTGCGGAGCGCGGGTAAGACCGGGACTCGTCCCGGCACAGCGCGGTGAAACAGGAACCCACCCGAAGCCCCAGCCGGTGACCACCGGCAAGCAGGCGGGAATCTCCGTCCTTCAGAGCGGAGAGGAAGTCAATTGCAGGGCTTTCAGGCCGCGGATGACGAAGTCGGGTTTGCGTTCCGGTTCCGCCGCCAGGGTCAGGGTCGGGGCCTGTTCCAGCAGGGCCCGCATCGATGCCGCCAGCTCGATGCGGGCCAGCGGCGCGCCGATGCAGTAGTGGATCCCCGCGCTGAAGGAGATGTGCGGGTTGTCCCGGCGGGTGATGTCCAGCGTCTCCGGCGCGGCGAAGACCTGCGGGTCGTGGTTGGCGGAGCCGAAGAGCATGGCGATCTCCGCACCCCGCGGGATCGTCGTGCCGTCGATCTCGATGTCGTCCAGGACCCAGCGCTCGAACAGCTGGAGCGGGGTGTCGAAGCGCATCAGCTCCTCGACCGCCGACGGGACGAGGGAGTGGTCCGCGCGCAGCGCCGCCAGCTGGCCGGAGTCGCGCAGCAGCGCCCGCCAGCCGTTGACCGTGGCGTTCACCGTGGCCTCGTGGCCGGCGTTCAGCAGCAGCACCGCGGTCGAGATCATCTCCTGTTCCGTCAGCCGGTCGCCCTCGTCGTGCGCGGCGATCAGCCCGGAGATCAGGTCGTCGCCGGGGTGCTCGCGGCGCTCGGCGATCAGGTCCCGCAGGTAGTCGGAGAACTCGACCGACGCCCGCACCGCCCTGCCGGCCGTCACCTCGGACGGGTTCAGCTCGTACATCCCGCAGATGTCCGCCGACCAGGGCCGCAGCAGCGCCCGGTCCGCCTCCGGGATGCCCAGCATCTGCGCGATCACCGCCACCGGCAGCGGCTCCGCCACGTCCGTCAGCAGGTCGCCGCCGCCCGCCGCCACCAGGCCGGCCACCAGCTCACCGGCCAGCCGCTCGACGTACGGGCGCAGTGACTCCACCGTGCGCGGGGTGAACGCCTTCGACACCAGCCGCCTGATCCGGGTGTGGTCCGGCGGCTCCAGGTCGAGCATGCCGTGGTCGTTGAGCACGTGGAACGGCTCGTGCTCCAGCGGGGGCGGCGTGCGGCCGAACTCCTCGTGCCCGAAGCGGTGCAGGTAGGTCCGGCCCAGGCGCCGGTCCCGCAGCAGCGCCGAGACGTCCGCGTGGTGCGGCACCAGCCACTGGTCGCTGGGCTCGTAGTAGTGCACGCGGCCCCGGGCGCGCAGTTCGGCGTAGGCGGGGTAGGGATCGGCGACGAACGCCGGGTCCCACGGGTCGAAGGCTGCCATACGGCGACGCTAGCCCGGCCGCCCCGCGCTGACCAGAGGCGCCCGGACAGCCGCACCGGGCCCGTTCAGCCCGGCGTGACCAGCCTCGCCTCGTACGCGAACACCGCCGCCTGCGTACGGTCCCTGAGCCCCAGTTTCACCAGGATGCGGCTGACGTGCGTCTTGATCGTCGACTCGGCGACCACCAGCCGCCCGGCGATCTCCGCGTTGGACAGCCCCTGCGCGATGAGCACCAGCACCTCCGTCTCCCGTTCCGTCAGGTCGCCGTAGGCCGCGTGCGCGGACGACAACGGCCGCGGGGCCTCGGACAGCTTCGAGAACTCCGTGATCAGCCGCCTGGTCACCGACGGCGCGAGCAGCGCCTCGCCGGACGCCACCACCCGTACGCCTTCCGCGAGTTGACGGGCCGATGCGTCCTTGAGGAGGAAGCCCGACGCGCCCGCCCGCAGCGCCTGGTACACGTACTCGTCCAGGTCGAAGGTGGTCAGCACCAGCACCTTCGCCGCGCCGTCCGCGGCCACGATCTCCCGCGTCGCCTCGATGCCGTTCATCTCGGGCATGCGGATGTCCATCAGCACCACGTCCGGGGCCAGTTCGCGCACCCGGTCCACCGCCTCGCGCCCGTTGACGGCCTCGCCGACGACCTCGATGTCCGGCATCGCGTTCAGCAGCACCGAGAAGCCCTCGCGCACCATCATCTGGTCGTCCGCGACCAGGACGCGGATGGTCATGCTCCGTCCTCGCCGGCCTGGGCGACCGGCAGGAACACTGTCACCTCGTAGCCTCCGTCGTCCGACGGGCCCGCGGTCATCTCGCCGTCCAGCATGGAGACCCGCTCGCGCATGCCGGTGACGCCGTGTCCCGCGCCGGGCGAGGGCTTGACCAGCGACGGCTCGGGCGGCGGGCCGTTGACCACGCGCAGCCCCAGGCCGCCCAGCACGTAGCCGATCTCCACCCGGGCGCCCGCGCCGGGCGCGTGGCGCAGGACGTTGCTCAGCGCCTCCTGCACGATGCGGTACGCCGACAGCTCCACACCCTGCGGCAGTTCGCGGACCGCGCCGGTGACCGCCTTCTCCACGCCCAGACCCGCCTCGCGCACATTGGCGAGCAGCGCGTCCAGGTCGGCGAGGGTGGGCTGCGGGGCGTCCGGGGCCTGGTAGTCCTCGGCGCGGACCACGCCCAGGACGCGGCGCAGTTCGGCCAGCGCCGCCACCGCGTTCTCCCGGATCGTCGCGAACGCCTTCTCCAGCTCCGGCGGCGGGTTCTCCACCCGGTACGGGGCGGCCTCCGCCTGGATGGCGACGACCGACATGTGGTGGGCGACCACGTCGTGCAGCTCACGGGCGATGGTCGTGCGCTCCTCCAGCAGCGTGCGCCGGGAACGCTCGTGCTCGGTCACCGTCTGCTGGGCGGTCACCTCCCGCACCGCCTGCCGGCGCACCTGGAGGACGGCCACGGCCAGCAGCACCAGCGCGGAGACGACCAGCAGCGGTCCGGTGGCCGACGTGTAGGGCGAGCCGAACAAGGCCTCGACGCCGAATCCGTACACCGCGGTCACCAGCCACATCCACGCCGCCGTGCGCGGCCTGGTGCGCAGCGCCACGACCGTCAGCACGACCAGGTGGCAGACGATGCTGCCCGGCTGCCACGGCCAGCCGCCCCCGCCGCTGGCGAACAGGTCGGAGACCGGGGCGGCGGCGAGCGAGCACCAGAACGCGCCGACCGGCCGCAGCAGCGTCAGCAGGACCGGGCCCAGCGTCAGCACGGCCCCCAGCAGCGCGCCGAGGCCGTTCCCGACGTCCGCCGAGACCATGGCGACGGCCGCCCCCAGCAGTCCGACGGCCACCACCAGGGCGTGCGGCGTCCAGACCGCGTACTCCCGCCGGATGCGCGCGGGCAGCCGCCTGGTCAGCGGGCCGTCGACGGCCATGGGGGGCAGCGGGCGATAGGCGAAGGCGTCGTGGAACAGGTCCTGCCGCAGCCCGCGCAGGGCGTCCGCGGCCAGCCGGAACTCCGCACTGCGGGGCCCGCCCGCGCCCGGAGCCGGCGTCGGCTGCGTCTGCGTCGGTGTCGTCTCGGTCACGCCGCACACGGTAGGCGGGGACGGCAAGCGCCGTCGTCCCCTGTGAGAAGGGTCCTGCCCCGTCCTCCTCAGGTACTACGGGAGGTCAGCGCCGTGGGCGACCGCGTCACCACGCCAGCTGGGCGATCTCCTCCGCCACCACCGCGCAGGCGTCCGCCGCCGGGTCGATCAGCGGGAAGTGGCCGACGTCCTCCAGGAGCGTCAGGCCCACCACCTCGCCGGCCTTCGCCGCCGCGTCCGCGTAGGACTCGGCGACCGCCTGCGGCACGTCGACGTCGGTGCGGCCCTGGACCAGCGTGGTCGCGATGCCGGTGGGCAGCAGCAGCGCCGGATCGGCGTACGGGCGGCGCTCGGCGAACGCGTCGTCGCCGCCCAGGAACTGGCGCGCGGCACCGCCGCACACGTCCAGCTTGTCGGCGACCTCGAAGTCGGCGATCGGGGCGAGGGCGACCACGCCGCGCAGCGGCGCGGGACGCTCGGTGCGCCAGGGGGCGTCGTCGGGCAGCAGGTGCCGCGCCGCGGCCCACAGGGCGAGGTGCCCGCCGGCCGAGTGGCCGGTGACCACCGTGCGCCGCGGGTCGGCCTGCGGCAGCGCCTCGCGTACGAGCCCGGGCAGCGCGTCCAGCGCCGCCGCCACGTCGTCGAACGTCTCGGGCCACCGCCCGGCCGCGGGGCCGCCGCCCGCCTCGCCCCTGCGGTACTCGACGCTGGCCACCGCGAAGCCCCGGCGGGCCAGGAAGGCCGCGAACGGGGAGATGTGCCGGCGGTCGTACGGCGCCCGCCAGGCACCGCCGTGCACCACGGCGACCAGCGGGGCGGGAGAGCCGGGGACCTGCTCGCGGCGCGGGGCGTAGAAGTCGATCACCTGATCGGGGTGGTCACCGTACGCGGCGGTGGCGTCGGGATCGACCGCCGGGTGCGAGAAGGCCGACTCCTCTTCCGCGGCGGCACGGGATGCTGCGGACGCGTCCGGCATGCTCCAACCTCTCAGCGACGATGGGGGGTACCCCCAGGCTTGCGGCGCTGGGGGAGGCTTTGACGGACCAGGTGGGGTTCGGCCGTTGGCGGGGACGGTATCAGGCCGGTGACATGGGCGGACACCGGGATGTGACGCCCGGTCAGGGATGCACGGTTCTGTCCCGTCCCGTCCGCCGCCGAACGGCCGCCGGGGCCGGCCCGGACGCGGACGCGCCAGAACCGGCGCCGGCCCGGACCGGCCGGACTCCGACGAGCCCGGACCGGCCCGCCGGCCGCTACGCCGGCACCTCTCCCAGTACCTCTCCCAGCACCCGGGCCGCCCGCTCCACGTCCCCGAACCCGACGTACAGCGGCGTGAAACCGAAACGCAGCACGTCCGGGTGCCGGAAGTCGCCCACCACCCCTCGTTCCACCAGCCGCTTCATCGCGTCACCGGCGATGGGGGCACCTCCCGCTCGAGCGAAGTCGAGAGTGGGGGAGCAGCGCAGCGCGACCTGACTGCCGCGCTCCTCGTGGCGCACCGGCGTCAGGGACTCCACCCGGCCCGGCGCGACGTACTCCGCCACGCAGCGCAGGAAGAAGTCGGTCAGCGCGAGGGACTTGGCCCGCACCGCCTCCATCCGCACCCCGTCCCAGACCTCCAGCGCCGCCTCCAGGGCGAGCATGGACAGGATGTCGGGGGTGCCGACGCGGCCACGCACGGCGCCGGGGGCCGGCGCGTAGTCCGGCCGCATGCCGAAGGGCTCCGCGTGGGAGTTCCAGCCGGGCAGCGGCGAGTCGAAGCCGTCCTGCAACTCGCGGCGCACATACAGGTAGGCGGGCGAACCCGGGCCGCCGTTGAGGTACTTGTACGTGCAGCCGACCGCCAGGTCGACGCCGTGCTCGTCGAGCCCGACCGGCAGCGCGCCCGCGCTGTGGCACAGGTCCCAGACCGCGACCGCGCCCGCCGCGTGCACGGCCGCGGTCAGCGCCGGCAGGTCGTGCAGCCGTCCGGTGCGGTAGTCGACGTGGTTGAGCAGGACGGCGGCCGTACGGTCGGACAGCGCCGCCGGCACGTCCGCGGGCGCCACCGGACGGAGCGTGCGCCCGGTCAGGCGCGCCGCCGAACCGGCGATGTAGCCGTCCGTGGGGAAGGTCGTCGCGTCGACGAGGATCTCGTCCCGGCCCTCACCGGCCAGCCGCACCGCCCCCACCAGGGCCTTGAAGACGTTCACGCTGGTCGAGTCGCCGACGACGACCTGCCCCGGCGCCGCCCCGACCAGCGGGGCGATCCGGTCGCCGATCCGTTCCGGCGCCGTCCACCAGCCGCTCTCCTCCCAGGACCGGATGCGCAGCTCGCCCCACTGCCGCCGCACGACGTCGTCCAGCCGCCCGGGGACGGTCACCGGCAGCGCGCCGAGCGAGTTGCCGTCCAGGTAGACGGTGTCGCCGGCGTCCTCGAGCACGAACCGCTCGCGCAGCCCGGCCAGTTCGTCGGCGGCATCCAACTCCGCCGCCTGAGAAGTGAGTTCAGACATGGGACCGCGCCGTCCACAGCTCGGGGAAGACGTTCTTCTGCGCGCGCTTCTCCAGCCAGGCCACCCCGGCCGAGCCGCCGGTGCCGGGCTTCGCGCCCATCGCGCGGCGGGTGGCGACCAGATGGTCGTTGCGCCAGCGCCACACCAGTTCCGCCACGTCGGACAACGCCTCGCCCAGCCGGGCGAGTTCGTCGCTCTCGTCGCCGCCGTAGACCACGGCCCAGGCGGCCTCCACGGCCTCGGACGGCTCGTGGCGCAGGGAGACGTCGCGGTCCAGCACCGCGTCGGGGATCGCGTGGCCGCGCCGGGCGAGCAGCCGCAGCACCTCGTCGTAGAGGCTCGGCTCGTGCAGCGCCTTCTCCAGTTCGGCGTGGACGCGGGGCGCGCCACGGTGCGGCACCAGCATCGACGCGGACTTCTCGCCGAGCAGGAACTCCATCCGGCGGTACATCGCCGACTGGAAGCCGGACCCCTCGCCCAGGGCGCCGCGGTAGGAGTTGAACTGCGCGGGCGTCAGCTGCCCGAGCGGCTTCCAGGAGGCGTTCAGCGCCTCCAGCTCCCGCACGGACCGCTTCAGCGCGGCGATCGCGGTCGGTACGTCGTCGCCGCGCAGGGCGCGGGCCGCAGTCTCCCACTCGTGGACGATGACGGTGAACCACAGCTCCATGACCTGGGTCGTGACCAGGAAGACCATCTCTCCGGGATCGTCGGAGAGGGTGTGCTGGAGGTGGGTGAGCACGTCCGCCTTGACGTAGTCCTCGTACGGCGTCGTACCTGCGAAGTCGAGATGCGGGGTCTCGGGCGCGTGGGCCTCGTGTGACATCGCTGTCTCCTGTTGTTGCTCCGGGTAGCGGTCCGCCCCTGCCGTTACCGACACGGGGGCCCCGGTCCCCGCCGGGCATCTTCTTCGATGGTCCGCCGAAAAGGCAAGGCCCGCCCGAACACGTCAGGCGGGCCGGGCGTGGGCCGGACGGTCAGCCCAGGGTCTGGGCTGCCGCAGGTGAGGAGTCCTTCAGGAACTGGGTGCAGCGCTCGTACTCCTCCTGCTCGCCGATCGCCTGCGCGGCGCGGGCGAGGGCGTGCAGGGCGCGCAGGAAGCCGCGGTTCGGCTCGTGCTCCCAGGGCACCGGCCCGTGCCCCTTCCAGCCGGCCCGGCGCAGCGCGTCCAGGCCCCGGTGGTAGCCCGTGCGGGCGTACGCGTACGACTCCACGACGCTGCCCCGCTCGAACGCCTCGTCGGCCAGCTGGGCCCAGGCCAGCGACGACGTGGGGTACTTGGCGGCGACGTCGGCGGGCGCGGCGCCGCTCGCCAGCAGCTCACGCGGCTCCGGGTCGTCGGGGAGGCGGGTCGGGGGCGGACCCCCGAGAAGGTTCTCGTGAATGGCCATGCCCCCAGTCTGCGCCATCCGCCTCCGGCGGACCCCAGCGCCCACCACGCCCGCCACAAGTGCCTGCGCCCCCGCCCGCCCACCACGGGCGGAGCCGCGACGACACCGTCCGGCCCGGCGGCCGCCGCCACGACGGCCCCGGCGATCCGTCCGGCCGCGCGGGCCGCCACGCCGCGGACACACCGCGGGAGGCCGGCCGGACAACGGCCATCGCCCGGGCACGCAGGAGCCCGACGCCGTGGCCGGGCACCCGGCTCACGGCCAGGCACCGCCGACGAGCACGGCGCGCCCCCCAGCGATCCGTCCGGCCACGCGGACGACCACACTTCGACGGACCCCGGACGGACGGCTGCCAGTCGTCCGGCCGCACGGACGACCACACTTCAACGGACCATGGACGGACGGCTGCCAGTCGTCCGGCCGCGCGGACGACCACGCTTCAACGGACCCCGGACGGACGGCTGCCGGCCCACAGCCGACACCGCCCGCCGGGCCCACCAGCGGCGTCCACGACCTCCCGGGGTGAGGCCGGCACCACTGTGGGGCGACCGGCAGGCACCGCCCGGGCACGCGGGAGCCAGACGCCGTGCGCGGACGCCCGGCTCTCGGCAAAGTACCGCCGACGGCACGGCGGCCCCTGCATCCGCCCGGCCGCGCGGACGCCGCCCGTCGGACGGACCGCAGACAGACGGCTGCCGGCGGACAGCCGACACCGCCCGCCGGGTCCACCCGCGGCGTCCACGGCCACACCGGTGAGGCCAGCCCGCCGGTGAGGCCCGCCGGACAACGGCCACCGCCCGGGCACGCAGGAGCCCCGCACCGTGGGCAGGCGCTCGGCTCCCGGACAGGTGCCGCCGACGAGCACCGCGGCGCCTGCGATCCGTCCGGCCACGTGGACGGACGCCTGTCGGCGGACAGCCGACGCCGTCCGCCGGGTCCGTTCGCCCGCGGCGTCCACGGCCCCGGTGAGGCCGGCCGGGCGTGCGAGAGCCCGGCGCCGTGGGTGGGCGCCGGGCTCTTGGGGAGGTACTACGAGCGGTTACTTGATCTTGGTGCCGGTCGAGCGCAGGTTGGCGCAGGCCTCGACGACGCGCGCCGCCATGCCGGCCTCGGCCAGCTTGCCCCAGGTGCGCGGGTCGTAGGTCTTCTTGGAGCCGACCTCGCCGTCGACCTTCAGGACGCCGTCGTAGTTGCGGAACATGTGGTCCACGACCGGGCGCGTGAAGGCGTACTGGGTGTCCGTGTCGATGTTCATCTTCACGACGCCGTTCTCCAGCGCGGTCGCGATCTCCTGCTCGGTGGAGCCGGAGCCGCCGTGGAAGACGAAGTCGAACGGCGACGCCTTGCCGAACTTGGCGGCGACGCCGTCGGCCAGCTCCTTCAGCAGCTCGGGACGCAGCACCACGTTGCCCGGCTTGTACACGCCGTGCACGTTGCCGAAGGAGGCGGCCAGCAGGTAGCGGCCCTTCTCGCCCAGGCCCAGCGCCTCGGCGGTGCGGATCGCGTCGTCGACCGTGGTGTAGAGGGAGTCGTTGATCTCGTGGGAGACGCCGTCCTCCTCGCCGCCGGTCGGGGTGATCTCGACCTCGAGGATGATCTTCGCGGCGCGGGCGCGCTCCAGCAGCTCCTGGGCGATGGCCAGGTTGTCGGCGAGGGTCTCCGCGGAGCCGTCCCACATGTGGGACTGGAACAGCGGGTTCTGGCCGGCCTTGACCCGCTCCTCGGAGATCGCCAGCAGCGGACGCACGTACCCGTCGAGCTTGTCCTTGGGGCAGTGGTCGGTGTGCAGGGCCACCGTGACGTCGTACTTCTTGGCGACGATGTGCGCGAACTCGGCCAGGGCCACCGCGCCGGTGACCATGTCCTTGCTGTGCTGGCCGCCCAGGAACTCGGCGCCACCCGTGGAGATCTGGATGATGCCGTCGCTCTCCGCCTCCGCGAAACCGCGCAGGGCCGCGTGCAGGGTCTGGGAGGAGGTCACGTTGATGGCCGGGTAGGCGAACTTGCCTGCCTTCGCCCGGTCCAGCATCTCGTTGTAGACCTCGGGAGTTGCGATGGGCATGTGTCCGCTCCTTGACTGTGCGGGTTGTGTTCTGCGTACTACGGCCCTGACCTAGACCTAGGGGGTGACGTCGTCGTCGTCCCCATCTTTCCAGACATGAGCCGGTGATCCAGCCCCGGACGCCGGGCGCACCGGCCGGGCGCCACCGGGCGGGGCCGGTCCAGCCGTCAGTCCAGCCCCAGCTCGTCCTTGGAGTAGGCGAAGAGGTACGGCACGCCCGCACCCTCCTGGATCTTCTCGGCGGCGCCGGTCGCCCGGTCGACGATCGTGGCGACGGCGACGACCTCGGCGCCCGCCTCACGCACCGCCTCGACCGCGGCCAGCGGGGAGCCGCCGGTGGTGGAGGTGTCCTCCACGACCAGGACCCGGCGGCCCGCGATGTCCGGGCCCTCCACGCGCCGCTGCAGACCGTGCGCCTTGGCCGCCTTGCGGACCACGAAGGCGTCCAGCCGCCTGCCGCGCGCGGCGGCCGCGTGCAGCATGGCGCCCGCGACCGGGTCGGCGCCCATGGTCAGGCCGCCCACCGCGTCGAAGTCGAGGTCCGCGGTCAGGTCCAGCAGCACCTGGCCGACCAGCGGGGCGGCCTCGCCGTCGAGGGTGACGCGGCGCAGGTCGACGTAGTAGTCGGCCTCCAGACCCGACGACAGGGTCACCTTGCCGTGCACCACGGCCTTGTCCTTGATCTGCTGCAACAGCGCGGCTCTCACATCGCTCATGCCGGCCAGCTTAAGCGGGGCGCCAGGTCCAGGTGGTCGCGGCTTCCAGCGGCTGGAGCGGGGTGACCAGGCGGGGCAGGGTGTTCAGCCCGTTCGGCGGCCCGGTCTGCGGCTCGACGCAGACGGCGGCCTCCTGCTCGTCGTAGAGCACGACCCATTCCTCCCGGCTGGTCACCTTCAGCTCCAGTCGGCCGGGCCAGGTGAGGGTGACGTCGACGCCGCCGGGCATCCCGAAGCAGTCGTCCCACGGGCCCGGGCGCGGCTCGACGCGGTTGCCGGTGGGCAGGTGGTCGGGGCCGCGCTCCTCCTGCCAGGCGGGCGTGCAGCCGATGCGCACGTCCGCGCCGTCCAGGCTGCGGTTGAACCACGGGTGCCAGCCGATCTGGGCGGGGAAGGACGACTCGTAGGTCTCGACGGACATGGTCAGCGTCAGGGCGTCGGGGGCGAGGGCGATCACCTGGGTGACGCGGCCGGGGTAGGGCCACGGCTCGGTCAGGTCGTAGGTGAGGACGGCCTCGTCCTGCGTGACGCGGGCGGTGCGCCAGGCGCCGTCGCGTGCGGTGCCGTGGATGGCGTTCGGCGGGGCGTTGAGCGGCATCTGGTGGACGGTGGCGCCGTCCCGGAACCGGCCGTCCCTGATCCGGCCGCACCAGGGGACCATCGGGAAGCAGCCGTAGCGCTCGCCCTGGCGGAGCAGTTCCGTCCCGCCCACGCGCAGTCCCCCGACCCGGCCGCCGTTGGCCGGCTGCACGGTCACCTCCGCGTCGCCCGCGGTCAGCGTGATGTCGTCGTTGCTCACGACCACGACCCTACTGGGGTGATCGCGCCCCCGTGGGCGTCTCAGTGACGCCTGCGCAGCGCCCGGCCCAGCACGATGGCCGACGCCAGCACGACGGCCGCCGCGGGGGCCGCCCAGCGCAGGGCCGAGCCCTCGGTGACGGTCTGCGGGGCGGGCACGGGGGCGTAGCGGCCGCGGGGCGGCGCGTGGTCGACCTCCTCCGCGCTGCGGCCGATCATCGTCCGGCGGGCGTGGGCCGCCTCGGCGGGGGGCTCGGCGGCGTCGGCGAACTCGCCGGACACCTCGGACGCGTCGGGGGCGGGGGCGGGCAGGGGGAGGTCCGCGTCCATGTCCGCGTCCGTGTCCCCGGCCGCGCTCTCCGGCTCACGCCCCTCGCCCTCCGCCTCACGCCCCTCGCCCTTCGCCTCACGCCCCTCGCCCTCGTCGCCCTCCTCGTCCTCGTCGGGGGCGAGGGAGGGCGGCGGGACCTCGACGTCGAAGACGGACGGCCGGGGCTCCTCCTCCGCCGCGGCCAGGTTCTCCGCGAAACGGTTCAGCAGCCGGGTCACGGCGGCGGCGACCGACTCGGCCGGCAGTTCCGTGACGCGGCCGTCCGCGGCGGCCGTCCCCTCGAAGGACAGCGTCGAGCCGCCGTCCGCGTCCCGGACGCGGAGGGTGAGGGCGAGCTTGACCGAGCCGGTGCCGCGGCTCTCGGTGGCCTCGCCCTCGGCGGCGTAGGAACCGTCGTCCCGCGCGGTGACGCGCACGGAGCCGCGGTAGGTGACGGAGTGGCTGCCGACGCGCACCTTCAGCCGCCCGGCGACGAGCTCGCTGCCGGCGTCCTGCTGGAGCCCGGGAACCGCCCGGGCCACCTGCGCGGGATCAGCGAGGGCGTCCCTCAGCCGCTGGGCCGGAACCGGAACGAACACCTCATGCTCCATGGAAGCGGAGCCTACCCAGGAGGCCGGATCCTGCACCCCCGTCGAGCGAAAACGACCGCCCTCCGGGAGACCTCTAGGAGGTGCTCCCCGGCGTCACCAGACCCGTCTCGTAGGCCACGACGACCGCCTGCGCCCTGCTGGCCAGGCCCAGCTTGGTCATCGTGCGGTTGAGGTGGGTCTTGACCGTGGCCTCGCTGATGAACAGCCGGTCGGCGGCCTCCGCGTTGGTCAGGCCCCGGGCGACGAGCCGGAGCACCTCCTGTTCGCGCGCCGTGAGGGCTCCCAGGCCGGGCGTCGCCGCGCCGGGCGGGCCGTCGGCCGTGCGGGTGAACGCCTCCACCAGGCGCCGGGTGACGGCGGGGGCGAACAGGGCGTCGCCGCCGTGCACCGCGGTCACCGCCGCGAGGAGGCGCTCGGGCCCGGCGTCCTTCAGCAGGAAGCCGGAGGCGCCGGCGCGCAGGGCGCCGTAGACGTAGTCGTCGAGGTCGAAGGTGGTCAGGACGAGGACGCGGGGGGCCGGGTCGGACGCCTCGGCGAGGATGCGCCGGGTCGCCTCGATGCCGTTCGTGCCGGGCATGCGGATGTCCATCAGCACCACGTCGGGGCGGGTCTTCGCGGCCAGCGCGACCGCCTCCGTCCCGTCGGCGGCCTCGCCCACGACCTCCATGCCGGGGGCTGCCCGCAGCAGGGCGACCAGTCCGCTGCGCACCAGGAACTGGTCGTCGACGACGAGCACCCTGATCGGGCGGGCCTCGTCACCGGTGAAGGTGTCGGTCATTCCGCGACGGCGTCCCCACGGCGTGCGGTGCGTGCCGGCGTCGGCAGGGTCAGGTGCACGCCGAATCCCCCCTCGCTGCGCGGGCCGACGACGATCGTCCCGCCGTAGAGCTTGGCCCGCTCCCGCATCCCGATCAAGCCGTGGCCGCCCTGCTCGCTCGATGTGGCCGGATCCACCCCCCTCCCGTCGTCGGTGACCGACACCGCCACCTCGCCCGAGCGGTAGGCGAGTTCGACGCCGGCCCGGGCGCCGGGCGCGTGCTTGAGGACGTTGGTCAGGGCCTTCTGGACCACGCGGTAGAGGCAGAGCTGCACGCCGGGGGGCAGCGACCGCGGCTCGCCCGTGACGCGGAGGTCCACCGGGACGCCGCCCGCGCGCATCCGGTCCACCATGTCGGCCAGTTGGTCCAGGCCGGGGGCGGGCCCGCGGTCGGCGCCCTGGACGCCGTCGGCGCGCAACAGGCCCAGCATGCGGCGCAATTCGGCCAGTGCCTCGCCGCTCGCGCCCTCGATGGTGTCGAGGGCCTCGCGCGCGGTGCGGGCGTCGGAGGTGAAGACGAAGCGGGCCAGGCCCGCCTGGACGTTGATGACGGCCATGTGGTGGGCGACGACGTCGTGCAGTTCGCGGGCGATGCGCACCCGCTCCTCGGCGACCTCGCGGCGGGCCCGTTCGGCCTGTTCGGCGCGCAGGTGCCGGGTCAGGTCGGCCGACCTGCGGGCGAGGTAGCCGAAGCGCCACAGCACCAGGGGCCAGGCGACGGCCTGGGCCACGACGGACGCCATGGAGCTGCCGTCGGTCACCAGCCCTGCGTAGATCCAGAGGCCGGCCATCAGCGCGGCGCAGGACGCGGTGGTGCGGGTGGGGCGCAGGGACGCCACGGTGTAGAGGGCGAGCATGGGGCCGAAGGAGCCGACCACGGGCCAGTAGCCGAGGGAGACGTAGACGGCCATGACCGCGTGGACGAAGAGGCAGAGGGCCAGCGGGGCCCTGGTACGCCAGACGAGGGGCAGGTTGGCCAGGGCGACGAGCGTCCAGGCGAGCGGGTCGAGCGCGTCCCACCCCTGGGCGACGGCCTCCCTGCCGAGCAGGACGGCCACGGTGGTCAGGGCCGTGGCGATCAGGCCGTCGGCCACGAAGGGGCGGATCCGCATTGCCGCAGGGTAGCCGCGGGGTGCGGACGGGGCGTCAGTCTGCCGGGGTACCGCGGAAGTCGTAGGAACCGCGCGGTTACCGCAGGAGTTGGCCCGCGGATCCACCTTCGGCGGGATTCGGCCGGGGACCGCGGGCCCGTAGCTTCTCGGTGCGGGTCGCAAAGAGGGGTGACCAACGGGGGAGCCCCGCCTTGCGGCCGGAAGGGACATCTGACATGGCACTGCGCACGAAGGCCGTCTCGCTCGCCGTCGTCGCCGCCGTGGGCGGGGCTCTCGCCCTCACCGCCTCGCCGGCGTCGGCCAGCATCGCCCAGGGCTACGTCTCCGGGGCGGGCGACACGATGAACGACTGGGGCGACGAGGGCACCCTCTCCGCCTCCAGCCACTCGCACAGCAACGCCACCGCGCTGGTGCAGCAGATCCTGTGGGCCGAGGGCGTCAAGGAGCAGAACGGCACGGCGTTCGACTGGTCCGACATCGACGGGAAGTACGGCCCCAACACGACCTACGCGGTCAAGCAGCTCCAGAAGATGCTGAACAGTGTCCTCGGGGCGCGCCTGACCGTGGACGGCAAGGCGGGCCCGAAGACGCTCGGCGCCGCCGATTTCTTCCTCGCCGACAACGGCAACGGCACGGTCACCTACATCGGCGACAAGCACTCCGTGACGTTCAAGCGCGGCGGCGGCAAGTACTCGCTGAAGGTGAACAACAGCCGCGGCTGGAAGGTCGCCTCGTACAACACGCTGAACGTCGTCTGACCCACGGACGGGGGGCGGGGGAAGCGCGGCGGTCCGTCCCTGTACGGGGGAGGGACGGACCGCCCACGCGCGTGCCGCTCAGTACGCGTACCGGGGATGCACCAGCGTCGACGGGCGCAGGCCGCCGACCCGGGTGCGGGCCGCCGCCCGCGCGTCCGCCGCCAGGCGTGCGGGGGTGAGGGTGCGCGGGCGCGGGGCGCCGGGATCCAGGCCGAGCCGCGGGGCCGCGCGGGCGGCCAGCACGAAACCCCAGTCGCGCGGGGCGCGGGAGGCGCCGGTGGAGCGGGCGGGGCCCGTGGAGCGGGCGGGTCCCGTGGAGCCGTCGGGTCCTGCGGTGAGGCCGGGGCCCGCGGTGAGGCCAGGGCCCGCGGTGAGGCCGGGGCCCGCGGTGAGGCCGGGGCCCGCGGTGAGGCCGGGGCCCGCGGTGAGGCCGGGGCCCGCGGTGAGGCCGGGGCCCGCGGTGAGGCCGGGGTCGTGGCCGACGACGCGGTAGGCGGCGGTGCGCAGTCCGGCGGCGCGGACCGTGGCGTCCACCGTCCAGAACACGCGCGGCCGGGTGGCGACCGGGCCGGCGTGGACCACCAGTCGGCCGCCGGGCGCGAGCACCCGGCGGGCCAGCCCGTAGAACTCCTGCGAGTACAGCTTCGTGCTCGCCGTGATGTCCGGGTCGGGCAGGTCGCAGATCACCACGTCGTACGCCGCCCGGGGCGCGCCGCGCAGGCGGCGGAAGGCGTCCGCGGCGCGCGCGTGCACCCGCGGATCGTCGTAGACGTGGCCGTTGAGGGCCGACAGGGCCGGGTCGTGGCGGGCCAGCCGCACGACGTCGGCGTCGGGTTCGACGACGTCCACCCGGCGCACGCCCGGATGGCGCAGCACCTCGCGCGCGGCCAGTCCGTCGCCGCCGCCGAGGACGAGCACGCGCGCGTGGGGGCCGTTCATCGCGGGGTGGACCAGTGCCTCGTGGTAGCGCCGCTCGTCGCGGCCGCCGGCCCGCAGCCGGCCGTCGAGGAAGAGGGCGAGGGGGCGGCCATGGGTGCCGCCGGTGAGGACGAGTTCCTGGCTGCCGGTCCGCAGGGCCACGCGCACGTCGTCGCCGTACACCGCGTGCCGGGCGGCGGTCTCGAAGTCGCCGACGAGTACGGCCGCGGAGGCGAGGACGCCCAGCACGGCGACGTTGGCGGCCAGCAGCAGCCGGCGGGCGCGGCGGCTGAGGTCGCCGCGGAACAGACCGAGGACCAGGGCGCCGCCGGCGACGGCGTTGACCGTGCCGGTGATCAGGGCGCCGGTCAGCTGGCCCAGCAGCGGCAGCAGCAGGAACGGAAAGGCCAGGCCGCCGACGAGGGCGCCGACGTAGTCGGCGGCGAACAGGTCGGCCACCGCGCCGCCCGGGTCCTGCCGCCGGATGCGCTGGATCAGCTCCATCAGCAGCGGGACCTCGGCGCCGATCAGCAGGCCGATGGTGAGGGAAAAGGCGACCAGGAGGCAGCGGGGTCCGCTCGCCCACAGCCCGCCCCAGGCGCCGGTCCAGGCGAAGACGGCGTACAGCGCCATCGCGCTGCAGCCGCCGACGAGGGCGAGCACGGCCTCGATCGCGCCGAAGCCGGCCGCGGCGTGCCGGCGCAGTCTCTTCGCCACGAGCGAGCCGACGCCCATCGCGAAGACCATGACCGACAGCACCACGGACGCCTGGGTGACCGAGTCCCCGGTCAGGTAGGAGGCGAGGGCGACGAGTTCGAGTTCGTACACGAGCCCGCAGGCCGCGCAGACGAAGGCGCACGCCAGGACCAGGAACCGTCCCGTCCGCGGCGGGACGGGCAGCCGCGCCGGCGCCGCCCAGGGAAGCGGGCGCGGGAGCGGGCGGCGGGGCGGGGCCGGGGCGTGCTGTTCGATCACGACTGCGACGTTACGTCACGGAGCGGTCACGTTTTGTCACCCACACGTGTGGAACCACCGTCCGCCGGGATTCACACGTTCGCGTCGGACCTTCGCGTCGGGCCTTCGCGTCGGGCCTTCGCGTCGGGCCTTCGCGTCGGACCTCCGCGTCGGACCTTCGCGTAGGACCTTCGCGTAGGACCTTCGCGTCAGACCCAGGACGGGCTGCGGTCGGCCCGGCGGGCGGCGAGCCGGGCGGCCGGCGTCCGCACCCCGACCCGGGTGCGGGTCGCCACCAGTTGCCCGTCCTGCGGATAGGCGTGCCAGGTCCGCCAGTGCACCTGCCCCTCGTGGTGGTGGGCGAGCATCGCGGTGAACGCGTGCGGACTGCCCGGGAAGACGCCGGCCAGGCCGTGCGGGTGGTCGGAGACCAGGGCCAGCAACTCCTGGGCGCGGCCCGCGAAGGAGCCGGGCGAGAGGACCTCGACCCGGGCGGCGAACTCGTACTCCCAGTCGTCGACGCGCTTGGCGACGCCCAGCGGCAGCGGGGTGCTGCTGCCCGCGATGCAGGCGACCGTCTCCGAGCAGGTGCCCCGCGCCTCCTCAAGGAGCACCTGGTGCGACGCGCCGAGGAGCCTCAACTGCAGCTTGGCGCCCGTCAGTTCGAGATCGAGTGTGGCCAGCGCCGGAAGCGGCTCGCGCCCCAGGGCCCAGGCGAGGTCGGCCGCGGACGTGTCGGTGTAGGCGGTGTTCAGGGTCGTGAGCATGGATCGGCTCCGCAAGCACGCAAACAAGGAGGTCTGGGTCCGGCGCATGCCGGTCGGCACCGGGAGACCGGACCGGCCGGCCCGGTCGGGACGTCGGGAGGATGTGCACGGGACGTCCGGGGGCCGCGTTGGTGTTTTAGAGGGAATCATGAACTGTGGCGCCGCCACAGCGTTTTTACCCAACTTCGTGGCGTTTCCATCCCTGAGAGGGCTGCACAGCTCAACTGTTCAACCATGGCGCGCGCCGGAGCGCGCGAGGAGCGCGCCCGCGGGCCCCGCGCGGCGGCCCGAGCGCCGTGGGCCCGGCAACCTTGCCTGGCGGGCGGCGCCGCCCGCCAGGCAAGGTTGCCGGTCACGTGCCAAGAGAGAGAGGGTGGGCAGTACGTCTGGTCTCAGCGACGGCCGGACGAGCCAGACGACCGCAGGAGTGTCCAAGTATGTCCATCGACCCGTCCTCGATTCCGAACTTCGGGGGCCAGCCCGAGCCGCAGAACCAGGGACCGGCGGGCCCCGTCATCCCGGATCAGGACCTCGTGAAGCAGCTCCTCGACCAGATGGAGCTCAAGTACGTCGTCGACGAAGAGGGTGACCTCGCGGCTCCGTGGGAGCAGTTCCGCACGTACTTCATGTTCCGCGGCGAGGGCGACCAGCAGGTCTTCTCGGTGCGGACGTTCTACGACCGGCCGCACGGCATCGAGGAGAAGGCCCAGCTGCTGGAGTCCATCGACGACTGGAACCGCCGGACCCTTTGGCCCAAGGTGTACAGCCACACCCACGACGACGGCACCGTCCGCCTGATCGGCGAGGCGCAGATGCTGATCGGCACCGGGGTGAGCCTGGAGCACTTCGTCTCCTCCACGGTCAGCTGGGTGCGGGCCGCCATCGAGTTCGACCGGTGGCTCGTGGAGCAGCTCGGCCTCGAGCAGGAGATCGACGACGCGGACGAGCCCGGCGACGAGCCCGGCGACGACGAGGAGTAGTCCTCCCGCCGCCTCGCCCTACAGGGGCACCCGGGCCAGTACCACCAGGTACGCCCCGTAGCCGAACGAGAGCCCGGCCAGGGCGCCGACCACCACGGTCGCGTGCCACGGCCGGGCTCTCGCCGTGCGCGCCAGGGCCCGGGCGAGCGGCAGCAGCAGCGGGAAGGCCGGCAGCAGGAAGCGCGGCTTGGACTCGAAGAACCCCGAGCCGCCGAACGCGATCAGCAGCAGGACGCCGGCGTACACCAGCAGCGGCAGCGGGGCGCGGTCGGCCAGCAGGAGGGCGTACAGCACGGCCGCCGCCGCGACGGTCAGCAGCGCCACGGGGAAGACGAAGCGGTCGCCGTGCAGCAGCAGGTGCCGCACGAACCGCAGCGAGCCGCGCCCCAGGTCGAAGCGGGAGCCCCACAGCCGCTGGACGCGGAAGTAGCCGCCGGGCACGTCGCCCGTGCGCAGGCCGACCCACAGCACGTACGCCGTCCAGCCGAGCGGCGCGAGCGCGGCGCCCGTCCACAGCCTGTGGACGGTTTTCCCGCGCCGCCGCCACGCCTCGTGCCCCGCGGCGGCCAGCACCGCCGCCGCGACCGCCAGCCCGTTGGGCCTCGACAGCCCGGCGAGGGCGGCCAGCGCCCCCGCCCACACCCAGCGCCCGGTGAGCACCGCGTACAGCGACCAGGCGGCGAACGCGGTGAGCACGGGTTCGGTGTACGCCATCGACAGCACCACCGAGTGCGGCAGCAGGCCCCACAGCAGCACCAGCACGGTGGCCGGCGTCCGGCCGTACAGCCGGTCGCCGAGCGCGTGGATGCCGCCCGCGGCCACGACCGCCGCCAGCCACGACACCGCCAGGCCGGCCGCGCCCCAGCCGAGCGGGCTGACGGCGGTCACGGCCCGCACGAGCGCCGGGTAGAGCGGGAAGAACGCCAGGTCGCTCTGGACGGTGCCGTCCCCGAAGTGCAGGGTGCGGCCGTACCCGTGGGCGGCGATCCCCAGGTACCACACCGAGTCCCAGGACCGTCCGAGCAGCGCGAGTGGCTGCTGCCCGGTCGCCCGTGCGGCGAGCGCCAGCACGGCGACGCCGAGCAGCCGGGCGGCGGCGAACAGGCCGACGGCACCGGCCAGCGCCGCCGCCGTCGGCAGGTGGGCGCGGCCCCGGGCGCCGGGCCGGGTGACGGACGGTCGGGCGAGCGTGCTGGCGTGGGTCACACCGGCACAGTGCAGCCCGCCCGCGAACCCCGCGACCGGTGTGCGTCCGGCCGGGTACGCCCCGGCCCGTCCGCCCGCCCGGCACGGCGACGTGACGGCTCCGGGCCGCGCCCCTCTCCGTCGTATCCTGACCGCACACGGGAAGGAGCGGTCCATGAGCGTCGACGCGATCGTGCACACCGAGTTCCCCAAGGGATACACGGTCCTGTTCGGAGCCGACGGAAAGGTGATCATGACTCCGCAGAGCTTCGAGCACTCCAGCACGATCAAGTCGATGCAGTACGACACGATCGTGTCCCTCGGACGCCATGCGAAGACCGCCTCCGACGTCTGCATCGACTTCCCCGCCGACGAGAACTCGGCCCCCGATCTGGCGATCCTTCGCGAGGACGCCCGCCGGGAGGGCAAGCGCTACGGCTTCGAGGACGTCCTGCTGATCTCGGAGGTCGTCTCGACCTGCTCCGCGCGCAAGGACTACGACGACTGCACCGCGAAGTACGGCCGCTACGGCATCCCCGTCTACCTGGTCGTGGACCCCTACGCCCAGGAAGTCGTCGTCCACACGCAGCCGACCACCACCGGTTACATCGCGGCGCACACCCACAAGTACGGCACGGGCAAGCTCCCCATCCCGCTGGCCGACGGCCGCACCTTCACCCTCGACCTCGACGAGCTCCCGCGCCCGGAGCCCGAGACGGACGCCCGCTAACCTCCGAGGCCCATGAGTCGCTCCACGGCTTCCTGGAGGACCTCGGTGCGTTTGCAGAACGCGAAGCGGACGAACGGCGCTCCCGCCTCGCGGTGGTCGTAGAAGACGGCGTTGGGGATGGCGACGACGCCGGCCCGCTCGGGCAGGGCGCGGCAGAAGGCGAAGCCGTCCTTCTCGCCGAGGGGACGGATGTCGGTGGTGATGAAGTAGGTCCCGGCGGGCTTGAACACCTGGAACCCGGCCTTGGTCAGCCCGGCCGCCAGCAGGTCGCGCTTGGCGAGCATGTCCGCGCGGAACGCGGCGAAGTAGGCGTCCGGCAGCGCCAGCGCCTCGGCGACGGCGTACTGGAACGGCCCGGAGGCGACGTAGGTCAGGAACTGCTTGGCCGAGCGGACGGCGGCGACCAGGCCGGGGGCCGCGGTCACCCAGCCGACCTTCCAGCCGGTGAAGGAGAAGGTCTTGCCGGCCGATCCGATGGTCACCGTCCGTTCCCGCATGCCGGGGAAACCGGCCAGCGGCAGGTGTTCGGCGTCGTCGAAGACCAGGTGCTCGTAGACCTCGTCGGTCACCACGAGGAGGTCCCGCTCGACGGCCAGCTCGGCGATCGCGGCGAGTTCCTCGCGGGTGAGAACGGTGCCGGTGGGGTTGTGCGGGGTGTTGATCAGCAGCAGGCGGGTGCGGCCGGTGACGGCGGCGCGCAGCTCGTCGAGGTCCAGCCGGAAGCTTCCCTCGTGCGGGTGCAGGGTGACCGGGACGCGGGTGCCGCCCGCCATCGCGATGCAGGCGGCGTAGGAGTCGTAGTACGGCTCGAGGGCGATCACCTCGTCGCCGGGCTCCAGGAGGGCGAGCAGCGAGGCGGCGATGGCCTCCGTGGCGCCCGCCGTGACCAGGACCTCGGTGTCGGGGTCGTAGGCCGACCCGTACCGCCGCTGCTGGTGGGCGGCGACGGCGGCGCGCAGCTCGGGGACGCCCGGGCCGGGCGGGTACTGGTTGCCGCGGCCGTCGCGCAGCGCCCGCACGGCCGCCTCGCGGATCTCCTCGGGGCCGTCCGTGTCGGGGAAGCCCTGGCCCAGGTTGATCGCCCCGGTCCGCAGGGCGAGCGCCGACATCTCGGCGAAGATCGTCGTCCCGAACTCGGCGAGCCGGCGGTTGAGCGGCGGGCGGGTGGTGGAGGTCATGCCGGTCATCGTGCGCCGAAGCCGCGGATTTCCTCAACCTGCCGTCGCCTCCGGGCGAGCCGCGGCGGGGCCCCGGCCCGGCGCGGTTCACCGGGCATCCGGCGCGGATCACCGGGCACCTGGCGCGCGCCGCAGAGCACTTGGCGCGGAACTTCGAGCAGCGCGCACCGCCCAGCACCTGGCGCGCACCGCCCAGTACTTGGCGCGCAGCGCCAACGACAAGCCCGCCGTTCACCGGCAGCCTGGGCGAAGACCAGCAAAGGGGGAAACACCATGCTCATCCGACGCGCACTCGCCGTCGCCGCCGTCTCCGCCGCGCTCGGCACCGGGCTCGCCGCCACCCCGGCCGCCGCCGGGAACAGCGCCGCCGGCCCCGGCGGCAGCGACGTCTCCGCCGCCTCGTGGACCCGGACCACCTCGCGCGGGGGCCCGGTCAGGGAGTGCTACCGGGCCAGTTGCGACGTGGTCATGCAGACCTACGCCGGCGAGTCGCTGTACTGGCACCACAACGCTCGCAACCCGGCCGGAAACCTCTGGTACTACGTCCGGTACACGACCGGCAACGGCAGGCCGCACGACTTCTACGGCTGGATCTACTGCGGCAACGTCACCGCTCACTGCTGAACCCGCGCGACCGCTCCGCTCCGGGCGTCCGCGCGGGCCCGGGTCAGCGGCGGATGAGGCCGAGGTCGGTGGCGGTGGCGACGGCGGCGGTGCGTGAGTCGACGTCGAGCTTGGCGTAGATGCGGGCCAGGTGGGACTTGACCGTTCCTTCGGTCAGGTGGAGGCGGTCGCCGATGGCCTGGTTGGAAAGGCCGTCGGCGACCAGGGCGAGGACTTCGGTCTCGCGCCGGGTCAGGGCGGCGCCCGGCGCGCGCAGCCGGTTCATCAGCCGGTCGGCGACCGTGGGTGCCAGCGTGGTGCGTCCGGCTGCCGCGGTGCGTACGGCGGCGGCCAGGTCCTCGGGCGAGGCGTCCTTGAGGAGGTAGCCGGTGGCGCCGGCCTCGATGGCGGGCAGGGTGTCGGCGTCGGAGTCGTAGGTGGTGACGATCAGCACCCGGGGGGCTCCCGGCCGGGCGGTGATCCGGGCGGTGGCCTCGGCGCCGCCCATGCCCTTCCCGAACTGCAGATCCATCAGCACGACGTCGATGTCGCCCGCGGCGGCGCGGGTGACCGCGTCCTCGGCGGTGGCGGCTTCGGCCATGACGACGAGGCCGGGTTCGGTCTCCAGCACGGCGCGCAGCCCGGCCCGTACCACGGGGTGGTCGTCGGCCAGGAGCAGGCGGATGGGGGCGCTGTCGGTCACGGGCGGACCTCGGTCTCGGCCGGCGGGGCGAGGGGCAGCCGGGCGGCCAGGGCGGTTCCGTGGCCGGGGGCGGATTCGATGGTGAGGGTACCTCCGAGGGCCTGGACACGGGCGCGCATGGCGGCCAGTCCGAACCCGCCGGCCTCGGGGTCTGGGGCGGGCAGCCGGGCAGGGTCGAAGCCGCGGCCGTCGTCGACGACGTCGAGCACGACGTGGTCACCGACGTAGCGGAGGGTCACGTCCGCGGTGCCGGCCTCGGCGTGGTGAACGGTGTTGGCCAGGGCGGACTGGGCGATGCGCAGCAGCGCGACCTCGTGGGCGGTGGCGAGCGGGGCGGGGTCGCCGGTGAGGTGGAAGCGCGCGGTGAGCCGGTGCCGGGCGGACGTGGTGGTGCACAGGCGTTCCAGGGCGCCGGCCAGGGTGGTGCCTTCCAGCGTGGGCGGGGTGAGGGCCGCGACGAAGCGGCGCGCCTCGGCGAGGTTGTCGACGGCGGCCTGCCGTGCCTGGTCGACGTGGCGGGCTGCGTTCTGCGGCGCGTCGGGCAGTGCTCGTTCGGCGGCGCACAGCAGCAGTTGGATGCTGGACAGGCCCTGGGCGAGGGTGTCGTGGATCTCGCGGGCCAGGCGGTCGCGTTCGGCCAGTACGCCGGCGGTGTGCTGGGCTGCGGCCAGGTCGGCGCGGGTGGCGGTGAGCTCCTCGATCAGCCGGCGGCGGTCTTCGCTCTCCCGGTACAGGGCCTGGTACCCCCACACCACCGCGACCGCCACGGCGGCGCCGAGCGCGGGGCCGATGGCCATGGCGGGGCTGAAGGAGTGCTGGTGCGCCGCGAAGCCCGCGACGGCCGCGGCGGCGGTGGCGGCCACGGCCGCCAGTCCGGCGCGGCGGGGCAGCAGGTGCAGCTGGAGGAAGTACAGCGGGAAGGCCACCCACACGGCGTCGGGAGACAGCGCGAGCACCGTCAGCCAACAGGTGCCCACGGCGGCCAGCCACAGCGCGGCGGCCCGCCGCGAGCGGCCGACGCCCGGCAGCGCGGGTCCGGCCGCGTACACCAGGCCGCACGCCGCCGACGCGGCGACGATCCACCCGGCGTGGGGCCGGCCGTCGGCCACGGCCCGTCCGGCGGCCAGCGCGAGCAGGCCGATGATCAGCAGGTGCAGGCACCAGGCCAGGGCCCGGGTGGTCGGGGTCAGGGCGGGGGCGGCGGTGTTCACAGTGCGTCCCAGGTTACGAAGGCCGGCGCCCGGCGGCCTCCATCGAAAGTTAGAAGCCGTGCGCCGTCTTTCGGCCCGCCAAGTGCCGTCCTGCGCCGGACGCGCGCACCGGGGGCCGGCGGCGACGGTGGAGTCGTACCGATTCCACCGCCGGAAGGGACAGGCCGGGGCCGTGTTCGTCGCCTGGAGAGACCTGAAGTTCGCCAAGGGGCGCTTTGCCCTGATGGGGACCGTCATCGTGCTGATCACCCTGCTGGTCGGGCTGCTGTCCGGGCTGACGGCCGGACTGGGGCAGCAGAACATCTCCGCGATCACGTCCCTGCCCGCCGACAGGATCGCCTTCCAGGCGCCCACCGGCGGGCAGGACCTGTCGTACTCCAGCTCCACCGTCACCGAGCGGCAGTGGCAGCGGTGGTCCGGGGCGCCCGGCGTCGAGAACGCCGAGCCGCTGGGGATCACCACGACCAGGGCCACCGCCGGGGACCGGAGCACCGGGGTCTCGGCCTTCGGCGTCGAGCCCGACTCCCGCCTCGCGCCGGCCGGCGACAAGATCACCGACAGCGCGGTGGTGCTGTCCACCGCGGCCGCCGACGGCCTCGGCGTGCGGGCCGGCGACTCCCTCACCCTGGCAGGCCGGCGGCTGAAGGTGGCCGCCGTCGAGGGCGACGCCCACTTCAGCCACACCCCGGTGATCTGGACCGGTCTGGACACCTGGCGGCGGACCGCGCCGCCCACCGGCGGCGGGGAGGGCCCGTGGGCCACCGTCATCGCCCTGAACACCACCGCCGAGGCCGATGTGACCGCCCTCGACCACCAGGCCGGCACCAGAACGGTCACCACCGGGGACTCGCTGTCCGCGATCGGCTCCTACACGTCCGAGAACGGCTCCCTGCAGCTGATGCGCGGCTTCCTGTTCGCCATCTCCGCCCTCGTCATCGGGGCCTTCTTCACCGTCTGGACCATCCAGCGCAGCGGCGACGTCGCCGTCCTCAAGGCGCTGGGCGCCTCCACCGCGGGCCTGCTCGAGGACGCCCTCGGCCAGGCCGTCGTCCTGCTCACCGGCGGCACCCTGATCGGCACCGGCCTGGCCGCCACCCTCGGCGCCCTGGTGTCCGGCAGTGCCGTGCCGTTCCTCCTCACCCCCAGCACCGTGCTGGTCCCGGCCGTCGTGATCGTCCTCCTCGGCGTGCTCGGCGCCGCCCTGTCCATCCGCCGCATCACCTCCGTCGACCCGCTGACCGCCCTGGGGAGCGCCCGATGAGCCTGAGACTGACCG
This sequence comes from Streptomyces sp. NPDC020490, assembly GCF_044335305.1. Lineage (NCBI taxonomy): Bacteria > Bacillati > Actinomycetota > Actinomycetes > Kitasatosporales > Streptomycetaceae > Streptomyces > Streptomyces sp. NPDC020490. Next base: position 152,958 of record NZ_JBIRUY010000018.1, read on the forward strand.
ACGTCACCCTCACCTATCCCGACGGCGACACCCGCCTGACCGCCCTCGACCACGTCACCCTCGATGTGCCCCGGGGCAGCCTGACCGCCGTGGTCGGCCCCTCCGGCTCCGGCAAGTCCAGCCTCCTCGCCGTCGCCGCCACCCTGATCACCCCCGACACCGGCACCGTCACCGTCGACGGCCGGACCACCACCGGCCTCACCCGCGGCGAACTCACCGAACTGCGCCGCCACAAGATCGGGATCGTCTTCCAGCAGCCCAACCTGCTGCCCTCCCTCACCGCCGTCGAACAACTCCAGGTCATGGCCCGGATCGACGGCCGCAAACCCCGCACCGCCCGCACCCGGGCGCTGGAACTCCTCGACGCCGTCGGTCTCGCCGACCGGGCCGGCCGCCGTCCCCACCAGCTCTCCGGCGGCGAGCGCCAGCGCGTCAACATCGCCCGCGCCCTGATGAACGACCCCACCGTCCTCCTGGTCGACGAACCCACCAGCGCCCTCGACCACGAACGCGGCGCCGCCGTCATCGACCTCATCACCGGCCTCACCCACCAGCAGACCACCGCCACCGTCCTGGTCACCCACGACCGCGCCCACCTCACCGCCGTCGACCGGATCGCCGAAGTCCAGGACGGACGCCTGCGCATTCCGGCCGCGCAGCACCTCTAGAGCAGCCGGAGCGGGGCTTCAGGGAGACGAGGCCCGCCAGCCGTGGGCGCCGCGCGCGGCCTGTTCGAGGTTGGCCCTGACGTAGGCGACCGCCTGCTCCTCGGGGGTGGCCTCGGCCGCGACGGCCCGCTCCACGGCCTCGATCCAGGCGGGGAACTCACGGGTGACGACGAGTTCGTTCATCGCCTACGTGCTCCTGTTCGTTCATCGCCTACGTGCTCCTGACGGCCCTGGTGGCGATCCGGCTCGGGTGGCGGCTGGGCCGGACGGCCTTCTTCGCCCTGCTGGCCGCCGTACTGCCCTTCGTGACCGTGGCATTCGAGATGTGGGCCCGCCGCACCGGCCGGCTCCCGAGCGCGGCCGCGGCCTCACGCCCCACCGCCTCCCGGTGAGGGAGCCCTTCCAGCTGCCGAGGCTCAGAATTCGCTCAACTCTGCTTTGGCCGACGGCCGGGCCGGGCATCCCCCGGGCACGCAACACGGCGAGGCACCCACGGGGGGCTGCTTCGGGGGCATCGAGAGGACGGTGACGCCATGACCGGCATCATCGTGATCGCCGGGATCGTCTGCGTGGCGGTCCTCGTCAGCGCGGCACGCAGGGGCGGCCGGGTCCGGCCGGCCCGCGGGTCGGGCGGACGCTCGTACGGCGGGGACAGCAGCTGGTGGGCCGGCGGGGGCGACAGCGGCAGCGGCACGGACGGCGGGCACCACGGGGGCCACCACGGGGGTCACTCCTGCGGTGGCGGCCATTCGTGCGGCGGCGGGTCGTCCTGCGGAGGCGGGTCGTCCTGCGGAGGCGGGTCGTCGTGCGGCGGGGGCGGCGGATGCGGTGGAGGCAGCTGACACGGGGCAGCTGAGCTCCCGCAGGGGGAGCCGCATCCGTCCTGCCCACTCCGTCGCCGGGGTCCTCCGGGAGCCCGGCGACGGACACGGACGGGCCCGCCACCCACCGGGGTGACGGGCCCGAGCCGTCGGGGGGCTACAGCGTCTTGCCGGCCGTCCCGCCGGCCTTCTCGCCGGTCGCCGGTCCCACCAGGAGGCCGTCGCCGAAGGCGTCGACGCGGACGGTGTCGCCGTCCTTGACCTCGCCGGCCAGGATCTCCTTGGCCAGCCGGTCGCCGATGGCGGTCTGGATCAGGCGGCGCAGCGGCCGGGCGCCGTACGCCGGGTCCAGGCCCTCCGTGGCGAGCCAGGACAGGGCCTCGCCGGTGACCTCCAGGGTCAGGCGGCGTTCGGTGAGCCGCTTGGCCAGGCGGTCGATCTGGAGCTTCGCGATGCGCTCCAGCTCCGGCTTGGTCAGCGCCGAGAAGACGACCAGGTCGTCGAGCCGGTTGAGGAACTCCGGCTTGAAGGAGGCCCGCACGACCTCCAGGACCTGCTCCTTCTTCTCCTCCTCCGAGCTGATCGGGTCGACCAGGAACTGGCTGCCCAGGTTCGAGGTCAGCACCAGGATGGCGTTGCGGAAGTCGACCGTGCGGCCCTGACCGTCCGTCAGGCGGCCGTCGTCCAGCACCTGCAGCAGCACGTCGAAGACCTCGGGGTGGGCCTTCTCGACCTCGTCGAGCAGTACGACGGTGTACGGGCGGCGGCGGACGGCCTCGGTGAGCTGGCCGCCCTCCTCGTAGCCGACGTACCCGGGCGGGGCGCCGACCAGCCGGGCCACGCTGTGCTTCTCGCCGTACTCCGACATGTCGATGCGGACCATGGCCCGCTCGTCGTCGAAGAGGAAGTCGGCGAGCGCCTTGGCGAGTTCGGTCTTGCCGACGCCGGTGGGGCCCAGGAAGAGGAACGAGCCGGTCGGGCGGTCGGGGTCGGCGATGCCGGCCCGGGAGCGCCGCACCGCGTCGGACACCGCGCGCACGGCCTCCTCCTGGCCGATCAGGCGCTTGCCCAGCTCCTCCTCCATGCGCAGCAGCTTCTGCGTCTCGCCCTCCAGCAGACGGCCGGCGGGGATGCCGGTCCAGGCGGCGACGACGTCCGCGATGTCGTCGGAGCCGACCTCCTCCTTGACCATGGTGTCCTTGGCGGCCTCCTCCTCGGCCTGGGAGGCGGCCTGCAAGTCCCGTTCCAGGGTCGGGATCTCGCCGTACAGCAGCTTGGAGGCGGTGTCGAAGTCGCCGTCGCGCTGGGCGCGTTCGGCCTGGCCGCGCAGGTCGTCGAGCCGCTCCTTCAGCTCGCCGACGCGGTTGAGGGACTGCTTCTCCTTCTCCCAGCGGGCGGTCAGGCCGCGCAGTTCCTCCTCCTTGTCGGCGAGGTCGCGGCGCAGCTTCTCCAGGCGTTCGCGGGAGGCCGGGTCGGTCTCCTTGCCGATGGCCAGCTCCTCCATGCGCAACCGGTCGACGGCGCGCTGGAGTTCGTCGATCTCGACGGGCGAGGAGTCGATCTCCATGCGCAGCCGGGAGGCCGCCTCGTCGACGAGGTCGATGGCCTTGTCGGGCAGGAAGCGGGAGGTGATGTACCGGTCGGAGAGGGTGGCGGCGGCGACCAGCGCGCTGTCCGCGATCTGCACCTTGTGGTGGGCCTCGTAGCGGCCCTTGAGCCCGCGCAGGATCGCGATGGTGTCCTCGACGGTCGGCTCGGCGACCAGCACCTGCTGGAAGCGGCGCTCCAGCGCCGGGTCCTTCTCGATGCGCTCGCGGTACTCGTCGAGGGTGGTGGCGCCGACCATGCGCAGCTCGCCGCGCGCCAGCATCGGCTTGAGCATGTTGCCGGCGTCCATCGCGGAGTCGCCGCCGGCTCCCGCGCCGACGACGGTGTGCAGCTCGTCGATGAAGGTGATGATCTGCCCGTCGGAGTCCTTGATCTCGGCCAGGACGGCCTTCAGGCGCTCCTCGAACTCACCGCGGTACTTGGCCCCGGCGACCATCGCGCCCAGGTCCAGCGCGACGAGCCGCTTGTCCTTCAGGGACTCGGGCACGTCGCCCTTGACGATCCGCTGGGCGAGCCCCTCGACGACGGCGGTCTTGCCGACGCCGGGCTCGCCGATGAGGACCGGGTTGTTCTTCGTGCGGCGCGACAGCACCTGCACCACGCGGCGGATCTCCTGGTCCCGGCCGATCACCGGGTCGAGCTTCCCCTCCCGCGCCGCGGCGGTGAAGTCGGTGCCGAACTTCTCCAGGGCCTTGTACTGGCCCTCCGGGTCTGCGGTGGTCACCCTGCGTCCTCCCCTCGCCTTCTTGAAGGCGTCCGACAGCTTCTTCGCACTGGCACCCCGGCCGGTGAGCACGTCCCCGGCCGCGCCGCCCTTCGCGGCGATGCCGATGAGCAGGTGCTCGGTGGACAGGTACTCGTCCCCGAGCTCCCCGGCCCGCTCGGACGCGTCCGCGATCACGGCGAGCAGTTCCCGGTTGGGCTGCGGCGGGGCGACGGTGGACCCCGTCACGCTGGGCAGCCCGGCGAGGATCTTCTCCGCGCCGGCGCGCACCGCCGCCTGGTCGGCCTCGACAGCCGCCAGCAGGTCGGTGATGTTCTCGTTCTCCTGCCCCTGGAGCAGAGCCAGCAGCAGATGGGCGGGGGTGAGGTCGGGGTGCCCCTCCGTCACGGCCCGGTTGCCGGCCGCGTTGATGGCGTCCCGGCTCCGGTTGGTCAGCTCGGCGTCCACGTTCGCTTTCTCCTCCTGGCGTCAGCTGTCGCCACGTCTCCCAGTGCTGACTCGGTCAACGTCTACAAAGTTGAGTCTATTCCACTCAAGGGGGTGTCCGGGAGACCCGAGCGGTTAAGTTCCGGCCATGACCTCGTACCCGCAGGATCCGGGCGCTCCCGACGCGTCGTACCTCAGCTTCTGGCGCGAGCGGCACCTGTGCACGCTGACGACGCCCCGCCCCGACGGCAGCCCGCACGTGGTGCCGGTCTGCGTGACCTACGACCCCGGGGCACGGCTGGCCCGGGTGATCACGAGCAGGACGAGCGCGAAGGTGCGCAACGTACTGGCGGCCGGCCCGGAGGGGGCACGGGTGGCCGTGTGCCAGGTGGACGGGCGGCGCTGGGCGACGCTGGAGGGCCGGGCCTTCGTACGGACCGAGCCGGAGCGGGTCGCGGAGGCGGAGCGGCGTTTCGCCGAGCGCTACGAGCGGGCGCCGAGGCCGAATCCGGCGCGCGTGGTCATCGAGATCGAGCTGACGCGGGCGATGGGGAACGCGGGCCGCGACTGACTGTTTTCGGCCACAAGTCGGCCTCTTCCAAACCCGGCGGTACCGGGAGAAGTGCCGAAAACTGCAGCGGCGTCACCGTGTTCAGGTCACGGTGACGCCGCTGCGGGGGGAAGCACCTGAGCGATCTGTTACGACGGGGGAATCGCGTCAGGCACTGCGGGGGGTGGCTGAGATGGTCCGTGGATTGGGGGTATCCGGTTCCACCAGCCGATGGTCTCGTCGGTCGAGGTTCACAAAGATCATTCCGTACCGGATGGCACACCGTACGGGCTGCGGCGCCCCCCGAGGCCGCCGCAGACACAGGTACGCCCTCACGTCCTCGTCCTCGTCCCGCGTGACGACGACCGGCTCCCCGAAGACGGTCACCATCAGCGAGTCACCAGGATGCGGAATCGCGGTGACCAGGTCGATGAAGTGCCACCCCGAGCGATAGGCGGTGGCCATTTCGCGCCGGAAGGACCGGTCGTCGGGTGGCGTGGTCATGCGTCCGCGCCCGCCGGGGTCGACCAGCCGACGTCCTGGGCGCCGTCACCGCCGGTGACCACCCAGCCGACGTCCCCCGGGCCGGCGGCCGAGATGTCCCAACCGACATCCAGCGCGGCGGTCTTCGCGCCGGCGGGGCTCGACCAGCCGACGTCAAGAGGACCGGCCGCACCGCTGGCCAGCGCGACTACGAAGGCAGTGGCAAGCACTGAGCGAAGCATTCTCTTATTCATGGTCGGCTTCGTCCTCACTTGATGGCTTCCTCTCCCCCGTGAAACAAGACGATGGCTCATTCAGGCACGTCAATGCCACACAGGAGATGCATCATGTTCCTGCACGTTCAGGACCCTGGGGGGTGGAGATTTGCCAACAAAGAGCACAAAACCGACACATCCTCATGGCATCACCGATCTGTGTGCCGACGGCTCCCGTCTCTACGCCAGTGCTCTCAGTTCCGGACGTATCGCCCGCGGCGAGGTCGAAAGCGCCCCCTGTCTGCTCGAGTTCGCCCTGCTCCACCCCGATCCGGACGACGCGAGCTGGTTGCGCCCGGTTCCGCCCTCCGTCGTGCTCGCCCAGCAACTGCAGCCCCTGGAACGGGAGATACAGGACCGACGGCGCCTCACCCTGGACCTGGCGGACACCTTCCAGCCGTTCCTGGACATCAGTGCCCAGAAACCGGCGACCACCCACGCGATCACCGTGCTGGAGGGCATCGACCGCATCCACGCGGCGCTCGACGTGGCGATCGCCGAGGCCCGTACCGAGGTCCTGACGGTACAGCCCGGCGGCAGCCGGCCGGAGCACATCCTCAGTCAGGCCCTCAAGCGCAGCAAGCCGCTGATAGAGCGGGGCATCTCCATGCGCACCCTCTACCAGCACACCGTGCGGCACAGCCAGAGCACCTACGCGTACATGGACCAGATGGCCGGCGCCAAGGTCGAGATCCGCACCCTCGAGGAGCTCATCGAACGGCTCATCATCTGCGACACCACCGTGGCCTTCATCCCGGCCCAGGACGACCGCCAGGTCGCCCTGGAACTGCGCCACCCCGGCCTCGTGCAGTACCTCATCAGGGTCTTCGAACAGCTCTGGCAGCGGGCCACGCCGCTGCTGGAGGAGGTGCCCTACGAGTCCACCCCGGAAGGCATCACCGGCGTCCAGCGGTCCATAGCCAAACTGCTCATCGAGGGGCACGTCGACGAGGCGATCGCCCGCCGGCTCGGTATGAACGTCCGCACCTGCCGGGCCCACATCGCCAAGCTGGCGGCCGCGCTCGGCAGCGGCAGCCGGGCGCAGCTCGGCTTCCTGATCGCCCAGGCGGGGATCCTGGACCGCGACAGCTGACCACCTACCGCCTAGTACTGCAACGACACTCCGTGATGCCCTCTGCGTTGGTAATGACTGATGCGGGCTCGTGCTTGGCTTCTTCTTCGCCATAGTGACCATGCG